>JAWQJJ010000002.1:0-300000 GCA_033485155.1 Methanomassiliicoccus sp. | reverse complement strand
GGTAGATCTCCCAGAAGCCCGGGGAATGGCCATCGTAACTTTCCCCGTCGCCGGCGGAGAAAGACCAAACGCCCTGTCTCGCGCACCTCGACAGCTCGCCCAGGGGGGTGACCTTTCCTATGTCGATCAGGACGTCAAGGTCCTTTTCTTTTATTTTGCTCACCACTTCCTCAGAAATGGTCCGGTGGGGATCCGCGGTGCGCTTGAGATACACCCGTCCCGCCTTGTCCAGCTCCTTGGGCAGATCCTCCCGGGCCAGTGGGTCCAGGGCCTGGCGGTTCTTCCGACGGTCTAACCAGATGTAGGTGTCGTAAAGGAACGATTCCGTGGCCCGCGTGGGGTCGATCGGTTTTTCGGTCCCCCCGTCCACCACCACCAAGACGATCTCCGCTGACTCCAGCTTGGCCATCCTCTCGATCGACCGAGCGGCCCAGTATGGCACGCTCGCACCGTCCAACAACAAACCGACCCTAAGCTTGGAACTCATCCCATCCACCGGTGCCAAGTGTGGCCGATCGTGACCGACTTTACCTAGCACCAAGCCAGTATTGAATTCAATCGATATAATGTAATGCCGTGATATTCAAAAAGGGGAAGTTGGATATATATTACTCAAAATAATTCGGGCAGCAGCTACAAGGCAGGTTCCTCATGCTAGCATTTATGGTGAAGTTTTCACATCCCCGGTGGCGGTGGGCCATAGGACGGGGGAGCCGATGGAGGGGGAGCATCGAGTGATCAGGTCCTTTGATTCAATGAAAGAAAGGCACAGGCGACAGTGGCCGCTTTTCTTGCAGCCCCATCATCATACGGCCCTCGCTCCAAGGAGCGGGGCCTGAGGGCTGCATCCATCCGGAGGAAATGTGGGGAAGGAGCGCGTGAAGATGGGAGGCCGGAGCGTGGAGGGCGTGATCATCGAATGTGATGACATGACCTATGTGTCGGTAGGGCAGAGAGTCGGGAGAGTGGAGCTTTGAGCTTCGTTCCCTACAGCGTGGGATTGAGGTTCTACGACAGCATGCCCCCGAGGGCTCGTCGAATGGTCAGCACCATGATGCGTCCTTTGCCCCGAAGGACCTTACTGGGTAGCGGATTCTACAAGCGATTGGTCGATCTGCGCAGCTCCGAGCATTGGTCCGCCGAGGAGCTGGAACGCTACCAAATCAATCGGCTGCGCGCTATGCTGACCCATGCGGAAAAAAGTGTGCCGTATTACCACGATCAGTTCCATCGATCAGGGCTGGACCCGAGCTCCGCGGACCTAAGAACATTGGAGAAAATACCGATCCTGACCAAGGACATCGTCAGGAACGAATATTCTCGATTGGTGGCGGTCGACTTCTCCGAACAGGCGGGGGAAGCCAATACTACCGGTTCCACCGGCCGCCCCCTTCGGTTCCTCCTTGACCAGCAGACCCGCGAAATTGAGCAGGCCGCGGTATGGCGGCACTACCTGGCCAGCGGTGCCTCGGGCCTCAGCGCTCGCATCGCTTCCTTCCGCGGCGACTTCGTCTCTGAACGAGCCAGCGGATCTCTGTGGAGATGGGACGGCCGGGTAGGGGAGCTCACCTTCAACACCTATGCGCTGGAGCCGATCAATGTTCGGAGAATGGCTGATCGATTGAACCGCTTCCGCCCCGAAATCATCAGGGGGTACCCTCATTCGCTATATGTGCTGGCCAAGGGAATGGAAGCTTCCAGCATATCCTTGGACGTAGCCCCGAAGTTCGTGCACACCAGCTCCGAGCAGCTACCCCGGTTCATGCGGGAAACTATCGAGAACAGCCTCGGCTGTCCGATCTACGATTGGTACGGGCAGTCCGAGAACGTCATCTCAGCGGGAGAATGCGCCGAGGGCTCATATCACCAGACCATGGAGGCTGGGATAGTAAGGGTGGTGGAGGACGGATGGGGGATGGAGCGCGTGATAGGCACTAGCCTGTGGAATAAATCCATGCCCCTCATCAACTACGATGTGGGAGACCATGTGGCCATTGGGGACGGTTGCTCATGCGGATGTAGCCATCTGACCTTCAGGTCGATCGAAGGGAGGGTCAACGACATGATCATCACTACCGACGGCACGGCCCTTTCCGGAGTGGGCATCGACAACTACTACGAGAAAGAGATCATACCTCGGCTTTCAGGTGTGCCCGAATACCTGAAGCTGATTCAGGAGAAGGCGGGGGACTTTACGGTGGAGCTGTTCCGACGCGAGGGGATGACCGAAGGTGACTTGACCCTCGTGGAGGAGAGGTTCCGCAGCCTGCTGGGGTACGAGGCCGGGATCAGGATAAAGAGCCTCGACATCTTCCCGGAACAGAAGAAATGGAAGAACGTGGAGTCGAGGCTGGCCCCTGAAGATATGGTCCGATTGATTGCTCCGCGGACTGCATGAGATATTTATTTGTATCAATAAATACAATAAGGGACCATCCAACAACGGGGGACCACGGTGGACACGAGCTCATTCTCGCGGGAGGCCAGGGCGTTCGTCCTGGACGGAGACGTCAGCGGCCTGGGGGTGGCCAGGAGCCTGGGGAGAGTTGGGATTCCTCTCACAGTGGTCGATTACTCCCCTTCGGCTGGCTTATCCACACGCTACGGCCAGGGATTGCTCACCGCCAGCCCCCGGAGCGAACCGGCATCGGCGCGCGATGCGCTCATGGAGGAGGCGGCCAAGTTAGGCGAGAAGGGAGTTATCTTCCCCGCCTCCGATCACTGGGTGCAGTTCGTATCCCAGCATCGCACCGCCCTTTCCGCGGGATTCGAGATAATCCTTCCTGACGAGAGGGTCTGTCGAGGATTGACCGATAAAAGGTTCCAGCAGGACGAGGCTGAGCGTCTGGGCATACCCATCGCCAGGACCTTTTACCCCCGGACCCCTGGGGACGTCGAGGAACTGCGGGACCGGCTGCAGTATCCGGTGTTCGTTAAGCCTTACGCCGGCCACCTGTGGAGGGTCCACTTCCCCAACAAGGGCTTTCGGGCCGATGGTCCTGAACACCTCACTTCCATCTTCGATCGGGTCTTCCCTACCGGCCTGGAAGCGATGGTACAGGAGATCGTGGTCGGACCGAACACCAACCACTTCGAGGTGAGCGTCTACATCGACAAGAAAGGGCGGACCAGGGGCGTGTTCACCGCCCAGAAGATACGGCAGTACCCCATCGATTTCGGGATGGGGACGCTGGTGAGGAGCGTGCGCAACGAAGAGGTGGCCGCCCTGGGGGTCCGCTTGCTGGAAGGAATGGGGTACCGGGGGATTGCCGATATTGAGTTCAAGCTCGACGCGCGGGACGGGACCTACAAGATGCTGGACATCAACTGCCGGTTCTGGTATCAGACAGTCCAGGCCACCCAGGCGGGGATCAACTTTCCACTGATCCAGTACCTTGATCTTACCGGCCAGGAAATTCCCGAGACCCCGGAGCAGCGTGACGGAGTGGGCTGGCTCAACGGGCCGTCGGACCTACTGTCGGTCATCGGCCGCCGCGGCCAGCTGAACCCCTTAACCGATGTGCTCCAACCCTGGACGAAGGCCCGGTGCTACTCCTACTACGCCTGGGACGACCCTCGGCCAGCCATATCACGTACCTTCTCCCGAGCCACCTTCGCCAACCTCATCTTCCAGGCGGGAGGAAGGGAAGTTTAGGGAGACGTAATGACGTTTCCGTCGACCGCCGTGAGCCTCGAGGCTCGGGCTGCTTTCGACTCAGGCCGCTGAAACGGACCTCAGTCCAGGGGCGATCCTCAGGTGCGTGGAACGTTCACCGCGACCTCGTCCCCCTTGAAGCCCAGCCGAGTGCTGACCTTCTGCACAAGCGGGGAAGCGGACACCTTGCTGAGGACGGCGACCAGGCCTCGGGTCGCCCTGATCCCTATGAGCGGACTCTCCACCCCGCCCATTTCGTACTTGTAGCTCTCTCCTCCGATCCCCATGACGCACCTCTTCGCTCCCCTGTCCTGCAGCTGGTCCATGGCATGCATCATGACCAGCCAGCCGGGCGAGTAGCGCAGGAAATCGTTGCTCATGCCGGTCTTATCGCCGTAGCATGTCTCTCCATCCAGGATGTCAAAGTCTTGGGCAGCGATCCTGCCATCGATGAGGAGTTCGAAAACATGTCCGATACCGGCGCGGTACGAGCTGGCGGTGGAGAGCTTCAGATACCGGACGTTATCGGGATTCTGGAAGTAGCTCCCGCCCTTGGAGGCCCAGCGCTCGATGTGATGCTTCGCGTAGAGATCCACCGCCTGGTCGATGCCATCCGCCGGTAGTCGGCGGAATTCGATATGGTGGCCCTCCCTCTCCAGCAGATTGAGGCGGTATCTGATGTTCTTCTTCGTCTTGGTATCCAGCGTATCGAACAACCGGCCACCCTCTGTAAAATGGGCGGTCAGCATTCGACCGGGAGGGAAATCGTAACTCTGCCAGCTCGTCCTTACTTCCTCTATCAGTGTGGTGTTGGCCGGAGTGCTCACCAGGTTGATCATCGTGAAAAGGTTCCAATCTAGGCGTTTAATCTCCCGCATCATAAGGTCAAGGATGTCCTTGCGCTCCGGCATGAATAGCAGGGAGGTGGTGGATAGCCGCAATCGATCCCTCATCTCCCCGGCCAGGGCGAGCACTTTAACCGGCAGCTTCCCGATGCGATATTGATATGTGGTCAGTGGAGCCACTCCCACCAGGTCCCCACCGTCCTCGACGACTATCACCCGGGGCTCGGCGATGTGCCCGTATCCCTCGAACCATGCCCTCGTCAGATAGTTGGAAGCGAAGACCGTGCCCCCGCATTCCCGCCTCAATGATTCCCATCGCTCCTCGAAATCGGGCAGCTCCTCAGGAGAATCGATCAGTGTGACCTTCACCTATTTCCCCCCATCATTGGACTATGCTCTCCTGGTCGTGCTCCGGTCCGATCGATTGGGCGGCCGGCTTGACATCCCTCTTACCGGACATGATGCCAAGACGGTCCTTCACTCCTTGCATCCGAGGCTGCAGGACGAGGCGAACGGCAAGAGACACTATTCCTCGGGTCGCTCCAATCCCCACTAACGGCCTCTCCTCCCCGCCCATCTTGTACTTGTAGCTCTCTCCCCCCCACCCCAGCTCGAACTCCTCCACACCCTGGTCTCGCAAGGTCATGAGCAGACGGTGGCTGATGAGCCATCCCGGCGAGTATCGGCCGAACCGGTCGTCCATTCCGATCCGCTCGCCATAGGCTCTCTTCCCTTCTTGGAATCCGAACACCTGGGCCGCCACCTCTCCGTTGATACGCAGCTGGTAGGCGTAACCGTAGTGGCGGGCGCAGGCTTCTCGCGTGGCCAGCTTCATGAACTTGACGTTCTCCGGGTTCCGGAAGTAGCTCCCGCCCTTGGAGGCCCAGCGCTCGATGTGCTGTCTCGCGTAGAGATCCACCGCCTGGTCGATGCCGTCCGCTGTGATCTCCTCCAGCCTCACCTCCATCTTCTCCCGCTCCATGCGGTTGACTATCTTCCGATAGTTCCTCCTCGCATTGTAATCATACATCTCGCTCAGGTCCCCGGCAGCAGGGAGAGGTACCACCAGGTTGCTCTTCTCATCGCACTCGATGACGTTCCAGGTTGACCTCACCCTTTCGATGAAATGGCCTGTGGGCTCCGATCTCTCCATATTGATCGCCCACAGGACGCTCCAGTCAAGCTTCTTGATCTCGCCCAGGAGGGTTTCGAGCACATCGAAACGATCCGGACGATAGAGTATCGAGTTGGTTGAGAGCCTGAGCCTGTCGCGCATGTCCCCGGCGAGAGAGAGGACCTTTATAGGGAGGCCTTTTACGCGATATCGATAGGTACACAGGGGTGCCAGACCCACGATTTCTCCATTCTCCTCGATAATTATGACTCGGGGAGCGGCAGAGCCTGAGAACGCTTCAAACCATGCCCGAGTCAGGAAGAATGAGGAATAGACCGTACCCCCACACTCGCGCCGGAGATCCTCCCAACCCCCCTCATGCTCCGATAACCCATCGAGGGAATTGATTACTTTCGCCTGCAGCTAAGCACCGTAGAATATAGCGATGCTTCCAATATATCTTAGTTGTGTTTTATTTAAATATTTCACATATATTATGGCGCAGCAATCATTCTGAGAGTTTGCAATGACGGTACGCCGGAACATCGCAATTCTCGGATCGCTTTGAAATCCGGGGGCCTGTTCCGCCTGATGGCTCGTGAACGCTTAGCATCTGTTCACCCATGCCTCCAGGGCAGACAACAGCGGTCGGGGCGAATACCTGACTGCCTCAATGTGACCATTCGACGAAATGAGATAAAATACCCAGTCCGGATAAGGCCGTTCGACCTGCGGCGCCCTATGATGGCGGATGAAAGTTAAATATGGATTTGGACCTAGATGGTCCCAGAAGGCTTGTTCGACGAGGCTAGGAAGAACTCAATCAGACCGGAGATTCTATTAAGAACCTGTTCATATTTATCAGACAATTAAAGTGGGTGAAGCATGGGGTACAAGGATCTTGCCAAGGATGCGGTGATCATCGGGATCACGCAAGTCATGGTGAACCTAGGCAATTTCCTCCTGCTGCCATTCATCACCAACGGCCTATCGACCAACGACTATGGGCTGTGGACCCAGGTGCTGGTCATAATCTCCCTGCTATCCTCGGTAGCGATGCTGGGCCAGGTCATGACCATCCTGCGGTTCATGAGGGCGAAAGATGATAAAAGGAGCATCAGCACCGAATATTTCACTGTTGTCGGCATGGTCACGCTAGGCAGTGCGTGCCTATCTCTACCGCTGTGCATCCTGTCTGTCCCCCTGGCCAATATCCTGCTAGACAACGGAAGCTATGCTGCCTTGCTTGCAATGGCCGCGATGATCATTCCCTTAGAAGCGTTGGTCGGTATGAACTACGCTTACTTCCGAGCGATGGGGAAGATTAGGACCTTTGCAGCACTGAGCATCTTCCATGCTTTTGGTGAGATCAGCCTTATCCTTGTGTTCGTCCTCGGCGGGCTAGGGGTGTTCGGGGCAGTGCTGGGTTCGCTCGTCATCGGCATTCTCGCCTTCTCCATCGGCTTCGCCCTGGTCGTCCACCAGGTCGGCATAACTCGCCCCAGCTGGAAGATGGCTAGGCGCAACATGAAATTCGGGTTGCCCCTCGCTCCTAACAACATCATCCGATGGGTCATACAATCCAGTGACAGGATCCTCGTCAACCTCATCCTGGGGTTGACCATGGCCGGCATATATTCAGCGGCCTACAACATCGGCGGAGTAATGTTCCTGATAGTCGCCCCCATCCAGATGATCCTCTACCCCACGCTGGCGAAGCTCTACGATGAGGGCAACATCGATGAGGTCAAGGAATACATGAGACGATCCTTCCGTTACTACATGATGCTGGCGATGCCCGCTGTAGTCGGCTTATCCATACTGGCCTCCCCTATCATGATCGCTATGACCAATCCGAATTACGCTATCGGTGCCATAGTTATCCCGCTCGTCGCCATCGCTGGATTAGCCAACGGGATGTTTAAGTTCGTGGAGAACGTCACCCACCTGGTCAAGAAGACCCATCTCAATCTCATCACCTTTGGCTTTCCAGCGCTCACCGATGTCGTCCTTGTCCTCGTACTAACTCCTCACATGGGAATAGCAGGGGCCGCCCTGGCTACTACCATCTCTTACATCGAGATGCTCATCATCGGTGTGCTCATCTCCCGTAAGTTCCTGAGGTTCTCCGTGGAGTGGAACTTCGTGCTCAAGAGCGCCGCGGCCTCACTGGCGATGATCGCCCTCATACTATTGATTAACCCCAGTAACATAATGGGGATTGCCCTGGCCATTGCGGTGAGCATTCCGGCCTACTTCGCCATGCTGTACGTCCTCAGGGGATTCACTCGAGTCGAGGTGGACATTGTCAAGGAATACATCCACCGGGCCCTCGCCTGGAAGAAAGAGAAGAGGCTGGAGCACTAAGAGCAGATATCTCAGTGTTCGGAAAAAAAATATTATCCCTCAGTCGGTCTCCGAGCCGGTCTTGACGACCTTGTTAGTGAGCCCGAACCGATCGTCGAGCCGCTGCATGAACGGCGACATCAGGACCCGGTTCATCAGGGACACGACACCTCGGGAGGCCCGCACCCCGATGAGCGGGGTGACCTCTCCGCCCATCTCGTACTTGTAGGACTCTGTCCCCGCGCCGATCACTAGGGTGGTGTATCCCTTGTCCCTCAATTCGTTGAAAAAGTAATAGTTCATCAGCCAACCGGGGGAATGGTCCATCAGCGCATTGTTCATGCCGAAACGGTAACCGTAGGCGCGGTCCCCGTCAAAGAACCCGAAGCGCTGGGAAGCGATCTGACCGTCGATCAGGAGCTCGTAGGCGAAGCCTACGTCCCGCTTGTATGCCGCCATGACCGCCTCCCTGAGGAAGCCAGGGTTCTCCGGGTTCCGGAAGTAGCTCCCTCCCTTGGAGGCCCAGCGCTCGATGTGCTGCTGAGTGTAAACATCGACCGCCCGGTCGATGTCTTCTGCCGCCAGCCGCTTGAGCTCTATGGTATGCCCGGCCCGTTCCATACGTCGCAGGTTCTTCTTCAGGTTGCGCCGGGCGTTGAAGTTGAAGTTCTGGGTGATGTCCCCCTCCGCCGGTAGGGTGAGGGTGAGCTTCTGGCCCTGGGGGAACTCCGTGGTGAACCATTTCCCTCGAACCGCTTCAAGGAAGTCCTTGGTGGCCCGATTGCTCTCCAGGTTGATGGTCGTCATCATGCCCCAGTCCAGGCGCTTGATCTGGTCGATGATCTCATGGAGGACATCAGCCCGCCCCTGAGGATAGAGCACCTGAGTGGTGGAAAGCCGTAGGCGGTCCTTCATCTCGCCGGCGAGGGCCAGCATCTTAACGGGGATCCCGGCGACCTTGTACCGGTATGTCGTCAATGGCGCAACGCCAACCAGCTCACCCTTGTCCTCGATCAGGATGACCCTAGGAGCCGCCGATGCCTCATTGGCCTTGAACCAGGCCTGGGTCAGGTAGTTGGAAGAGAACACAGTGCCCCTGCATTCCCTCCTTAACACTTCCCAGCGATCCTCGTGCTCAGCAAGCTCCTCGTAAGAAGTTATGACTGTGCTCTTCAATCCTCAACACCTCCTGGTGATAGCGGCGCCTGGTTTCGCGTCCCTTCCGACATATCGTCCGCTCCCACAGGGGTTTCCCCCGGAGCGATGTGGACGCTCGCCGGGCCGCTCTGATTGAGCCTAGACCCGATGGCCTTTACCGGCCTTGACGATGCGATGCGGGACACCCAGGAAGCGATCCCCCGGGTCGCTCCTATGCCCACCAGAGGGGACTCAACCCCTCCCATCTCGTACTTGTACCGCTCCGAGCCGCGGCCCATCACGCAGCATTCGATCCCTTTCTCCCGAAGCTCGGCGAACAGGGAATTGCAAATGAGCCAACCGGGGGAGTAGGGCATGAAATCATTGCTCATGCCGATGCGGTAGCCATAGGCCGTTCTCCCCTCCAGAAAGCCGAACATCTGGGCGGCGACCTGGCCGTCGATCTCCAGCTCGTAAACGAAGCCCTTTTTCCGAGTGTAGGCGGCCTTGCTGGCCATCTTCAGGAAATCGACGTTGTTCGTGTTGCTGAAGTGGCTCCCCCCCTTGGTGGCCCAGCGCCCGATATGCTGCTGGGCATAGGTCTCGGCGGCTCGATCGATGTCCTCGTAGGGCACGTTCCTAAAGGTCATACGGTGACCCTCCCGCTCGATCTTGTTGAGTGCTTTCTTCAACGTCCGCTTCCCCTTCTTGTCGAACAGGCAGCTGATCTCGCCGCTGTCGGGTATGGGGATGGTCACCTTACTGACCGGGTCGAAATCGAGGCAGTTCCAGGTGGATGAGGCCTTCTCCATGTACTGGTCGACTA
This sequence comes from Methanomassiliicoccus sp., assembly GCA_033485155.1. NCBI lineage: Archaea > Methanobacteriati > Thermoplasmatota > Thermoplasmata > Methanomassiliicoccales > Methanomassiliicoccaceae > Methanomassiliicoccus > Methanomassiliicoccus sp. The sequence goes on along the minus strand of JAWQJJ010000002.1, from coordinate 290,077 downwards.
GCTTGCACCGGTCCATGTTGGCCGTCCATAGCACGTTCCAGTCCTGGCGCTTGATGGCCATGACCAGGGATTCAAGAGCTTCAGGGTCCTCACTCCGGTAAAGGACCGAGTTGGTGTACAGCCGAAGCAGTCCCTTGACGTCCCCAGCCAGGGTCAACATCTTGAAGGGAAATCCAGCTACCCGGTACCTGTAATAGGCCAGCGGGGCGACACCAATGAGGCCATGGTCATTCTCTACGACGACCACCCTGGGGGAAGCCGTCTTGGAGAACGCCTCGAACCACGTCCGAACGAGGAAATCAGAGGAGAAGACCGTCCCGCCGCTCTCGAGCCTCAACCGTTCCCAGCGGTCCTCGAAATCCCGCATCTCCTCGATCGATCCTATCACAGAGGTTTTCAAAGTGGTCCCCGGTACGAGAGTTATATGAATAAATGCGTATATAATTTATTTTCCGCCATCCTTTTATGCTCCCAGCCGTTCCTCCCCCGTTCGAAGCTCGATCGGCCGATAGTCTCTACAAGAGCCTGATGGTGATCCTCAGCGGGATAAGCACCAAAGAACCTAGTGCGTTGAAGGGGCATTCTTGACCTCGCCTTCGATGTTGACAACTACCAATCGGCGCTTTCCTCCCTTGGTCTGATCGATCCGGGGGACCTTGACCAGGGTGATCGGATCGAACCAGTCGGAGAGCTTCTGCCGCTGGGCTTCGATGATCCTCTGCTCCACCTCGGGAGTCAGGTTGTCCCTCGGACAGATATGGAGTTCGATCGCCCCCGGCCGGTTCTGAACGAACTGGAACGTGCTCACATAGTCCCATATGAACTTGTCCACCCATACCGACAGGCCGGGGAACCTGGTGCCCTGCTTGGTGATAAGGTAGTTCTGCTTCCGTCCATCCAGCCGCTCCACGGTCCTCACCCTCCGCCCGCAGGTCGGGCATTTCACGAGTTCTGCGATGCGACCGTAGTCCTGGGTCCGGTAGCGGATTAGCGGCATGGCCTCGTTCCACAGTCCGGTACCCACCAGCTCGAAGCCGTACTCGTCCTCCCGGTTCTCTGCGTACCCATATAGAGGGTTCATATGATACGTGGTCCGCGTCCCGTCGTAGCAGCCATAGCCGAGGAGGACGTGCTCCGACGCCCCGTAGAAAAAGCATATGGGGACATGGAAAACCTCCTGGAAGAAGTCAAGCTGCTCGGAGGTGACCTCCTCCGATGCCAGGAAGATGCCCTTGACGTTCAGGGTCCGTCCGGTAGCCTTGAGATGAGCGGCCACGACCTCGAGGCAGGAGGGATAGGTGTGAATGAACTCCGGCCGGAACTCCTGCGATCGGTCGATGATGTGGTCCAGCCACTTGTCGTTGAGGTGGCGGGGGGATACCAGCAGGCGGCGGTCCTGGCGGCGGCAGGGGGGCTTGTCCTCGGGGGCGATCCCGTCCGCCGCGATGCGGAGGATCCTAGCTCCTCGCTCGTAGCCGTACCGGCCCCACATGTCCTCGATGAACGCCTCCTCCACCTGATACTCATCGCGGTTCTTCCAGAGCACAACCCCTTGGCCGGTCGATCCGCCGCTGGTGGTGTATATGAGGGACAGTTTGCTGAACCGGTCGGAAATGAACTCTTCCGGATGAGAGGTGATCTCCTGCTTGTCGATGTAGGGGAACAGACGCAGGGAATCCATCGCGGTGGAAGGAACGATCTTGTCCGGATCCAGATTCACCCGGTCCCGATAGTAGGGGACGTTCTCGAGGGCGTTCTTCAGCGTCCTGGTCAGGAGGACCTCTTGGGCTGAATGGATGGACGCGGAGGACTCATCATTGATGTCCTCCAGCTCCAGGTACCTCTTGGCCTCGAAGTACCTCTCGGACATGATCAGTGATTCCGGAAGCACCCTGCTGGCCCGAGTATATACGCTCTTGAGATGCGGCTGCACCTTGTTCTGCATCTTAATGTACAGCTCCTTGCTGACAGCCATTTTCCTTCCCCTTCGTTTTTCGGTCATCTGCTGGCAACCATGGTGAACGGTGGGAGCTCAGAACTCGTTCTGGGCTCTGCCCATCAGTCGTCTGCGCTCCTCCGATACCACCCTGTCGCCGTCCATCTCGAACATGGTAAGCTCCAGGTTCCCCACATGGGAGCACAGCGCGTCGATCCAGTCCTGTCCCCTAAGGACCCCGTGGTACTGCTGGAGGAAGACTCCATGGGAGACCACCAGCACCCGCCGGCCCCGGTGGTTGTCGAGCATGTATTGGTGGAACCTTTCGGCACGGGCCCTCAGGTCCTCGAACTTTTCTCCTCCGGGGATATCTACGGAATGATAGTCGTTCCCCACCTTAATGAAATGTATGGGCGGCCTAACGCTCTCCACGTCCGCGCTAGTTCGTCCCTGCAGAACGCCGAAATCACGCTCTCTGGCATGCTCGCAGGTGACGACCCGCACGCTGCCTCCGGTCAGTATCTCGGCCGTCTCCACGGCTCGTTGCAAGGGCGAAGCCACCGACACGTCGAATCCGATTCTCATGATCTCTCCGTAGGCCCGCCTGGCGTCCTCCCGGCCCGCTCCGTTGAGGGGGATGTCCATCGTCCCCGCGTACCGGCTTTGCTTGTTGAAGTCAGTCTCGCCGTGGCGTATGGTGGCAAGATACCAGCGTTCAGCCAATGTTCGCCCCCGTCAGCCGGATCAGCTCGTTCAGTCGGAGCACGGATGAGTAATCGGTGTACAGCGGGCCGATCTTCATGTACCTAACCCCGCCGAACACGGTCAAGGGGGAAAGGAAGGTCGACTCCGTGCTGATGGACCTGTGAGAGGTGATGGTGATCTGCCCATGCTTGTTAGCGACCTCCACCGCGCGCAGGACCGCGGTGACCGTCCCCGCCTGGTTGGGCTTGATGATCTCACCGTGGGTAAGGCCCTCTCTGGCCCCGCTCTCGATCCTGGCAGGGTCGGTGGAGTACAGGTTGTCACCGATTATCTTGCACCGGGACTGACCGCCGGCGAGCGCCTTCCAGGCTTCGTGGTCTAGCTCCCGGAGCGGATCCTCCAGGAATCCCAGCCCGAACTCCTTGATGATGTCCATCCAGTAACTGGTCAGGTCCTCCGACGACCTCACCGACCCGTCGGTGACCGAGAAATTATATCCTTCTTCGGTCCACAGATCCCCCGCCGACGCATCGACCCAAATATCATAACGGTCCCCGAGCCCCAGCCGGTCGAGGGTATCCTGGAGGAAGCGGAAGACCTCTCGGTTGTCAGGAGTGTCGAAGCAGAACACCGGATTGCCGTTGACTATCCTGCGCTTGCACTTCGCCAGCCTCTCCCTGATATCAGTCTGCATGGCCGCATGGTCTTGGATGACCTGCCCGACATCGTCGAAGCGCGGCACATAGAGATACTCCGGGAAGTCGCTGAGGATGGGATTGGTATACGCATGGTTCCCACCGTTGACGACATTAAGGCACAGACGGGGGAACCGGGCCACATCCCGGCCGTCCCTGGACCCCCACAACCGGGAGGGTGGGAACTGGGAGGCGTTGAAGAACGCCAGCGATAGCGCCCAGCAGTTATTGCGGCCGAACCGCTTCATCCTCTGCTCCAGGAAAGCGTCGACGTCCGCTTGGGTCACCGGCCGGTCGAACGACCGATCCGCGCGCATCTCCTCGACGATGCCCCCGGCATCGGAGCGAGTGGTCCGATCCTCGAAAATGCTGATGGTCTCCCCCTGGGGCGACGCTCCGATACCGATATTGCCACTCTCGAGCTCGATGATGAACTCGTTGGTGAAACCCATGTGAGAGTTGAGGACCCGTCTCCAGGAGACGTCCTTAATCTTCTTCGCGGACTCGTCAAGTTGCATATCGGTCGACTTATATTAATACAGGGACTATGTAAATCTTTTCTATCAGCACCAGTGCCGTGCGAACGATATTTATAACGATAAGTGAAGCTTAGAACGACGAACCTTGAGGGCGTGCCATATAGTGTTGGGTGTGCGATACCAGGGCACATCCACTTAATAGTTGAATGTCAATCAGTGACCGAATGGCCAGGAGTATCGAGCGCGTTCGGGAGGTGTTCCTTTGGAGCCCATGATCGAGATTCGGAATGTTTCTAAGCAGTATTTCATAAGTCAGAGCAAAGGCTACTATCATGCCGGGGGCGGGAGGCTGGGCGACAATCTGGCCATGGCGGTCCGCCATCCTATCCGCAGCATCAAGAACGTCCGCCAGCCCAAGGAGTGCTTCTGGGCCCTGCAGGACATCAAATACGACGTACAGAAGGGAGAGAGCGTGGGTATCATCGGTCGTAATGGGGCAGGAAAGAGCACGCTCCTGAAGATCCTCTCCCAGATCACCTACCCTACTGAGGGCGAGGTCGTTCTCCGCGGGTCGGTGGGGTCCCTCCTGGAAGTAGGCACCGGATTCCACCCGGACCTGACCGGCAGGGAGAACATCTTTCTCAACGGAGCCATCCTGGGGATGACCAAGAAGCAGATCGAGGCTCGGTTCGACGCCATCGTACAGTTCGCCGAGGTCGAGAAGTTCCTGGATACGCCCATCAAGAGGTTCTCTTCAGGAATGTACCTCCGCCTGGCGTTCGCCGTGGCCGCGCATCTGGAGCCGGACGTCCTCATCGCCGACGAGGTGCTGGCGGTCGGGGATCAGCAGTTCCAGACCAAGTGCCTGGGCAAGATGAAGGAGGTGTCCGAGGAGGGACGCACGGTCATCTTCGTCTCCCACAACATGCACGCCGTGAAGAACCTGTGCCAGAGCGCCCTGCTCCTCAAGTCGGGAAAGGTCGCGGGGAAGGGCGCGGTCGACGATGTCATCGCCGAGTACTCGCAGTCCCTCGACGCTCAGGACGGCATCTTCCCGGTCAGAGCCCAGGGCATCGAGATTGTGTCCATGGAGATCCTCCAGTCGGGACGGGATGCCATACTCATCGACGGGTCGGAGGAGTTCGACATCATCGTGCGTTTCAACCTGTCGGAGAGGGCGGACAAGCTACGCATGGGAGTGTTCATCAACAATTCTCTGGGCGATGAACTGATCCGCTCGTACTTTACCGACTGGGACAGCCGAAACGACAGCCTGGGGCCTGGCAACTTCGAAGCTCGGCTTACCTTCCCCAAGCGGTTGCTGGTCGCCGGTAACTACACCATCACCATCGGCGCCCATAAGATGGGGGGCTTCGATATGCTGGCCGGACACCGGGTGGAGAGGGCGATCAACGTATCCATGCCCTCGGACTTCAACTCCGGCGGTATGGCTGATCCGCTCCGGTCGCAGATCATCCTGGACCGCCGGTGGGACGTCCGCAAGGGCTGAGCGATCCAGAACGGATCGCGACTGACCTGATAACGGTTATATTCGACCACCCTGATTGACCATGTGGTGGAAGATCTGACGAAGAAAGCGCTCATCACTGGCATTACTGGTCAGGACGGTTCGTACCTTGCGGAGTACCTGCTGTCAAAGGACTACGAGGTCCACGGCATAATCCGAAGGGCGAGCACATTCAACACCTCACGCATCGACGGCATCTATATCGATCCGCACGAGGAGGGGGCCAGGCTCCGCCTGCATTTCGGCGACCTATCTGACTCGGAAGCCATCAACAACATCATCTATAACATATGCCCGGACGAGATCTACAACCTAGGTGCGCAGAGCCATGTGCGCGTCTCGTTCGAGGTGCCGGAGTACACCACCAACGTCGTAGCGACCGGGGTCACCAGGATGCTGGAGTCGATCCGTCGGTCCAAGAAGGCGATCAAGTTCTATCAGGCATCCTCGTCGGAGATGTTCGGGGCTGCGGCGCCCCCGCAATCCGAGACCACCCCGTTCGAGCCCCGTTCACCGTACGCCTGCTCCAAGCTCTATGCTTACTGGCTGACGCGCAACTACCGAGAAGGATACGACATATTTGCCTGCAACGGCATCCTGTTCAATCACGAATCACCCCGCCGGGGGGAGACCTTCGTCACCCGCAAGGTGACCCGCGCCATCGCCGCCATCAGGGCCGGGAAGCAAGACGCACTGTACCTTGGTAACCTTGACGCACGTAGGGACTGGGGGTACGCGCCAGAGTACGTTCAGGTGATGCACGAGCTGCTGCAGATGGAGAAGCCGGACGACTTCGTCATCGGGACGGGGGAGACCCACTCGGTGAGGGAGTTCGTCGAGGAGGCGTTCGAATACGCGGGATTGGACCAGGCCCAGTACGTGAGGATCGATCCCAAGTACTTCCGGCCGACCGAGGTCGAGGCCTTGGTCGCCGATGCATCGAAAGCCAGGAAAGTGCTGAAGTTCGAGCCGAAGATCAAGTTCAGGGAACTGACCAGAATCATGGTCGATGCCGACATGCGCGCCGCCGGGCTGGAGCCCATCGGCGAGGGTGATGCCATTCTGAAGAGTAAGTTCCCCAATCGCTGGTGGGGGGTAGACTGATGTCATTCTGGAATTCCAAGAAGGTGCTCGTCACCGGGGGAGCGGGATTCCTCGGTTCGTTCCTGATCGAGGAACTGAAAAAGGCCGGGGGGTCCCCCTCGGACATCATGGTGCCGCGTTCGAGGCACAAGGACCTGCGGGTGTGGGAGAACTGCCTGGATGTGGTCGAGGGCCAGGATATCGTCATTCACCTGGCGGCATCCGTGGGGGGCATCGGCTTCAACCAGGAGAACCCTGCCACGCTGTTCTACGACAACGCCATCATGGGCATCCAGCTCATGGAGGCGGCGAGGCGGAGCGGCGTGAGGAAGTTCGTGCAGCTGGGCACGATATGCGCGTACCCCAAGTTCACGCCGGTGCCGTTCAAGGAGGAGGATCTGTGGAACGGATATCCGGAGGAGACCAATGCGCCGTACGGACTGGCCAAGAAGATGCTGTTGGTGCAGGCGCAGGCATACCGGCAACAGTACGGATTCAATGCCATATATCTCCTGCCGGTGAACCTTTACGGCCCCCGAGACAACTTTGACCCGAGGTCCTCACACGTCATCCCGGCACTGATCAGGAAATTCGTCGAAGCGAAGAAGAACGGCGCGGACAGCGTCACCCTGTGGGGCACGGGAAGGGCGACCCGAGAATTCCTGTACGTCGAGGATGCGGCAAGAGGGATCCGTCAAGCGGCCGAGAGCTTCGATGGCCCGGAGCCGGTGAACCTGGGAGCGGGATTCGAGATCTCCATCATGGACCTGGCGCTGCTGATCAAGGAGCTAACCGGGTTCGATGGAGAGCTGGTCTGGGATACCTCTAAGCCAGACGGCCAACCCCGCCGCATGCTTGACACTTCTCGAGCTAAGGAGAAATTCGGGTTCGAAGCTCACACCGACTTTCGTGAGGGCTTAAAGCGAACGATCGATTGGTACATCGCCGCCGGAAGAGTTTGAGGGGTACATCCTAACGGGCCGCAGATACCTCCGGGACCGGCTGTTCCTGAACCCCCGCCCCAGGATGTTGATGTACACTATGGGATCCTCTCTGGTGAAGCCACAGCTCTCCATGAGCTTCCTGGACGGAGTGTTGGCGAAGGCCACCATAGCGTACATTCGTTCGCCGGGGTGGGTGCGGAGAGACTCCTCTATAAGCCTCTTGGCATACCCCCGGGACCTCATAGGTTTGACGATACCTAGATTGAACATATACCAGCCGTCGAAGGCCACACAGGTGCGGATGTGATTGACGTAATGAGATTCATTGGTCAGATCGAGGCCGCCGATGCGCTGGCCTCCGTCCCAAATCGATAGCAGCTCCTCGTTCGGTCGTGAGGAGGCGATATCATGGCGTACCGTGATGGCGTCCTCGTCTGCCGGAAGAGGTAGTGCCTGGGCCGGGCTGTGAATGGTGTAGACATGGAACAGGGCAACCTTGACGCCCAGTTTACCCGCTACCACGATCAAGAGGCTGACGAGATCGTTCACACGGGTCAAGAGTGCCTTTTTCAAGATGTCAAGGACGCCCATCGATGATCGCGGATGTATTATGTATCAACATCTTTTTATTAATTTGCCCTGCAATAAAAACCGCTTGCTCGATATCTGGAATGATAACGGCGAGCATCTGCTCACACAATTTTGTTCCTGCCCCGATCTCGGCCGCGTTCCTAGCAACCGCCGCCGCATCGCCCCGCCTGACGTCATCGAATGCTTGAGCCAGGAGGGAGCGGAAGCATCACCATCTGGAGTCATGGGGCGGCCACAATGCCGCCGAGCCCAGTGACCAAAGGCGGTCCCCGGCCTCACGACGTTGTGCTGGGAGCCAATCCCAATGTAGGAAGGCCTCGATCGGGCCAGCACGCCGATCATCCCAAATCGCACCGGTGCCATAATTGACCTTGCCGTCGCACACATCCTCGTCGCTCCCTTTCCATCGCACATATGGTCCAGGCGTCGAAGGCTGACAGAGAAGGAGCATCATGGAGAGTGGAAAAGTAGATATATAGCTTGATTAGAATAATGTCCGAAACTATTATTTCGTTGAAAACTAAAGTGGGGGCCTTCAGATAACGAAGAGCAAGTCGTTCAAGCTCATAACAGTGGTATCGGTGGTCGTCGTGATCGCATTGGTGGCGTCAGCCTTCTATCTGATGCAGTCACCAGTTTCCGCCGATTCGACCGCCAAGGACAAGGGCGTCGTCCTGATGGACCAGGCCTATTCGAGCACGGGCGGAATCCCGAGCAATATTTTCATGGGCAATAATCAAAAGTACAACACCACCACGACCCTGAGCTACGATTCTTCGTCGGGAGCCATCAACTACCGCACCGAGGGAGACCAGAGCGGGGCGGTGTTTGTGGGCATCCAGCCCTTCATCAACGGGAACCTGACCATTCGATTAAAGGTCAGTTCTGACAACTGGAACTCCAACGTGTACATTCTCGGGTCAACTTTCTGGATACAGACCCAGAGCCTCAGTAACGGGGGGGCTCGGGTCATCTCGCTGTACCAAACAAGCGAGGCCAAGTACAAGGAAGCGTCCTACGACGTCCCACCCAGTGCCCTGGAGGGCGGCATCAACACGATCCACATCATGGTGAGCGGGACGAACAGGTCCCTCTACGTCTACTTCGACAGCGAGCATGGGGTGACCACTCCACTGAGCCACTGGTCGGTCCAGAAGCTGCCTTACGAGCCCATGACCCTGCCCACGCTCAGGTTCGAGAACGAAAAGAGCGGTTATGCCACCTACGTCACAACCTCGCTGTATGGTGTCAAAGAGACCATCGCCGGCGGAGTGGTAACCGCGGTGCCGGGGAACGATTATGTGCCCTTCGGCATCGACTATCCGCGGGTAGAGGCGAACCAGAACGGAACGAACCTTATGAAGGCGAAAGGACAGACCGGAGTAGCATGGGCTGACCTGCAGTGGCTAGAGTACGAGCCGGAGCAGAAGGCCTATATCCAGTCCCTGCTTGACGCCGGCTGGGAGCTGGGCATCCACTACAACACCTCCCTAAGCAACCACCCCCTGGCCGAAGCCCAGAAGGTGATGAAGGAGCAGTACGACGCCGTTACCAGCATCTTCGGCCGGACCCCGACATCGTGGTGCTCATACCAGAATGGGGACAATGTCACTCATGCCATCTATGCTTACAATCAACTGCACATGATATGGAGGAACGGCTACTCCGGAATAAGCTACATCTCCAACATAGGGAACCTGGAGGAGAGGTGGTGGAGCAGCTTCTGGTCCTCGACATCGAACGGCCAGATCGTCTACCCAAGTTTCACTCACATGACCGACCAGGTAGAGGCGGAGGACTACTCCATCGACATCGGCAACTTCGCCAAGTGGATTCAAAGCTATTCCGGCAAGCACATTGTCGGTTTCAACGAGTACTACCAAAGGGTAATGAACCAGGTGGATACCAGGGTCCAGTACCTCAACGACACGAACTCCACCTCGCTGAAGTTCTCGGTCCAGACCAACGGCTTCCAGGCGAGGCTAATGATCGCTTTCCCGGACGCCCAGAACGCGACCGTGCTGAAGGATGGACATGCCCTGGTCAAGGATGTGGACTACACCGTGAACGGGCAGTACATCGTACTTTATGCCGGGTCGGGGGCGACCTACGAGGTCATCCCCCCTGTGACCGGCAATCTGAAGGTTTCACAGAGCAACCTCCTGCAGATCCTGCCATCACCGCTCGACGGCATCGCCGCGGCCGTACGCGAACAGTAGTGGTCTGGACCAGGGGAGGTTGGGAGAACGCCCGCCCGTTCGCATTAATAGGTCGGAGAAGGCATCGGTTCTCCCACCTCCCTGACAGCAGAACCAGAGATGAAAATTGGAAAAGGGGAAAAAGGGTCTTGGAAGGGGTTTGAGAGTTCACTTCGTCTGAGCAGGCGGTCGCCCGCTCAGACGGTTACCCGGCGATCAGGTGACGGTGTTACTGGTGACGACGTTGTTCGAGCCGCCATTGTAGATCGCGGGATAGCCCTGCGTGCCGCACTTGCTCAGCTGGTTGCCGGATATCGTGTTCCCGGACCCGGTGCAGGAGATGCCCGCTTCCCCGGTCCCGGAAATAGTGTTCCCGGTGCATTGACCATTATCGACCCCGAACTCGATGCCCGCTCCGGACAGGCCGGCGGGACAGGAGATGACGTTGTTGCGGACGATCGTCCCCTTACCATTGGAGGAGAACCCGACATTGATGGCCGGGTGGTCCCCATCCGTCCCGCAGTCGACCAGCGTGTTGTTCTCGATGAGGCCGCCGGAGACGATGTCCTCGGCCCCACGGGGGCTAAGCGACAGCCCGGAGGTCAGAGTGCGCTCCACGCGGTTGTTCCGCATTATGTTGTTGTCGATGTGCTGAACTATGCCGTCGTCTTCGCAGTAGAAGTAGCAGCCGCCCTGCAGGATGTCGTGGATGTAGCAACCCTCGATCAGCGAGTTCGAGCACCACGCCATCATGAAGGAGTCCCAGTCGGAGTGGTCGCTCTCGACGTTGCGGATGACGATGTTGTTGCCGCCCAGGAACTCAATGTTGTCATACGGCCCGTTGGTCACCCGAAGGTTGGCGATAACCACATTATAGCAGTTCTCGAAGTTCATGGGGTTCGAGGAAGACGTAGTGGAGCGGACGTCGCGCTTGCCGTCCCAGGTACCTCCCTGGACCTCGAAGTCGTGTGCCCCGCTGGCGGCGAGCATGTAGCCGGTGCCGGTGTTGCCCCAGGACACGGTGCCGTTAAGCACCAGGACACTATAGTTGGGTATGGTGATCGCCTTGGTTATGGAGAAGGTCCCCTGGAGCAGTACCGCTTGCTTGGCTGTCCGGCCCGAGGTCAACGAGCTGAGAGCGGTCTGGATGGCGGTCGCAGCGTTGGTCCCCGAGTACACCGAGGTCCCTGAGGCACTCTTCGTCGTGTAGGTGGAACCGGAAGCGGTCACCGTGTAGGCGTAGGTGTATGAAGTCGGGGTGGTGGTGGACGGCGGGGTGGTGGTAGTGGCAGCCTTCACGGTGAAGGTCACGGTCACCGAAGAGGCATCATACTGCCCATTGCCGCCATAGGTCGCCGTGAACTTGTAGGTGCCGGCCGTGGTAGGAGAGTAGTCCATGGAGAACCCGCCGGACCCGTTAGTCACCGCTGAAGACCCCTGAGTGGGGTTAACGGTGCTGCCGTCAGGCAGGGTCACCTTGAGGCTGACCGTGGCTCCAGATATGCCCGCCGTCGTCTTCAGCAATCCGCTGGCATGCATGGTGGAGCCCGTCTCAACGCTTGTCGATGTCGGTGTCAGGACCATGGAGGTCGCGGTGAGCGTGGTCGGCAGTGTCGAAGACACCTTGAAAGACGCACTGGTGATTGACGGACCGATGGTGGCGCCTCCTAGGTAGGACGCGGTCAGGCTGTAGTTGCCGATAACCGGCGGCGTGTAGTCGACGCTGAACGCACCGTTACTGTCGGTGACCTTGGAACTCGACAGTGTCGTCACCGTTCCGTTCGGCAGGGTCACATTGACCATCACGGCCGCGCCGGAGACCGCGGTGCCTGCCGAGGATAGCTTACCTTCGGCGTGGATGCTGTTGCCGAGCACGATGCTCGGGGAGGTGATGTTAAGGGCCATGGCGGAGACGGACGTCCCGGTGCCAGTGTTGGTGCTGGACGAAGGTCCCTGCACAGAAACCACCTTCTTCGCTGATGCCGAATATTGGCTTGAGTTGTAGGAAGCGGTGAAGGTGTAGTTACCGGCCACGCGCGGGACGAAGTCCATGGAGAAGCTGCCATCCCTAGCCGTGCTCGTCGTCTTACCCTGAGTGGGATAAGCTACTGAGCCATTGGGCAAGGTAACCGTCAGCGAGATCCTGACATCCGACCTGGTCGAGATCCCCGAGAGGATGCCCGACACGTGGACGTTCTTGCCGACCTGGAGATCGGTAGTGGTGACGTTCAACGTGATAGTAGCGCTCTTCTTCATCAACACAAAACCAGTGCTGGACTGATCCAGGGCCATAGGCGCCAGGACTGCCACCAACAGCAATGTGGCGATAACCGGGATCGCTACCAATTTGTATCTCGGTTTGGTCGTCATAAATTCCTTAAGTCTGTTCATCTCGGATCGCCCCGTGGTCGTTAACCGGCCGGATCGGTCCGCCGCAATGGCGGTTCAACATTCTGTAATTAATATAATTACGAATGTCCGGAAATATTCAACATTTTTTTACTAGTAGAGGCGACGTCTACAACGTTTATAATGTCTGTCGCCTCAGTATCAAGGCCAGGAAATGGGAGCTTATAATTCTGAGACTCGATAACGATGGCGATAGACATCATAGTGTATTTCATTTCTGATAATAAGTTAAATGTAAATTTATAATTAATTTTTCACAATTTGATGTAACCCAATATATTATTATAAAAAATGGAACAATAGCTTGTCCAGCCTGGAAGGGCCCTTTTGGGCGCGCCGAACGGCCCCTTTAGCCGAGGACGTGAAGTTGTGAACCTGGAGCTAATTGATCGATCGTCGAGGGGCCTTTTTCTAGGCTCGAACGCTTCACGGCCGCCTTTTAACTACGGTCCTCGTCGGCTAGGGGTCCATCACGCGAGCTGGGGGCGTTCTTGCGGGATAGGTGCCGCAGGGAACGGCCCACCAGGGTCTGCAGGGCCTCCGTCGCTTGGATCACCGTCACCAGCCAATCCCCGCTCCCCAGCTCCTCGAACACCACCCTGTCGGCCTTGATGTCATTGCGCCACTGGCCTAACGACCGCTTCCATTCGGGGTTGTTCCTTCGACTGTAGATCAGACAGTTGGGCAGATCGTAGAACAGGCGAACGTATCTCACCGTCCCCTTGAACGGGACAACGGCCGCTGGATCGTAACTTCCGGTGAGATCCTGATATGCGATGAGGGGCAGGTCCGCCCCGCAGGCGGGAGCCAAACCACACCACGCCCAGGCCCTCGGGTTCACCTCGATGAGCTTGAACTCACCGCTGTCGGCATCTTGCTTGTATTCGAACTCGACCAGTCCGGTGATGCCCTGCTCATGGATAATCCGCATGACATTGCTTACCAGCTTCTCGGGCAGCACACAGCTCTCGCCAAGGTTGCAGTCGCCATGGTTGCTCAGACAGCCCCTGATCTTGTGCCCGCTCACCGAAGCCAGGACCTTACCGGAGCGATCAATATACGCTCCGAAATCGTAGAGATTGCTAGACGGCCCTCTCACGTATTCTTGGAAGAATAGATGGTCCAGCCATCTCTCTTCACGGGAAAGGAAGCCGTTGAGCTCGACCCTGTTCCGCAACACCGTGAAGCGCAGTCGCAGCATCTGGCGCTGAAGGACCCGCTGGTCTTCGTTGCTCGACCAACGGTGGAGGCGGGGCTTGGCCACGATGGGGAATACCTCGTCCTTGACATCGGCCACGTCCTCATGGGTCCAACACCTCGGGGCCATGTAACCCCGCTCCTGACCCAGCCGGCAGAACGCTCTCTTGTCCATCAGCCGTTCTGCCGCCTGGCGGCCGGCAACACAGGGCGCACACACTTCCCCCATCCGATCACGATGCCTGGAGAGGGCCATCACCCACTGGTCGGACACCGGGATGACGACGGGGCGATCGGCCATCTTCTGGCATCGGTCGTACAGGAACTCGATGGCCCGGTCTTCGTGCAGCGCCGGGTTCACGCACCGGACGTACTTAGCGAACCGGGAGTAGGTCGACGGAGGCCTGTTGTGGACCATCACCGTGCAGTCGATGCCTTTCCGTCCCAGCTCATGCACGACGCTCAGATTGTTGCCCAGTACAATTGCCCCACGTTCGAGATCACTCACTTGAGTTCAACCCCTGGCCGCTGCTGCGGTCTAGCCTCTCGGTCCCTCTCACCAATCAGGGCAGTTATTATGATGATATTTAATATTAAGTCTTTCTGAATAATTTGAACCGTAAGGCACTTCTCATCGCCCGACGATCGATCATTATGTCCGGACCACGCATTGGCTCATGACCCTCGGTCCTGGTCACTGATGCGGGTCGGTCGTTGAACGGCGTTGGATGACTTCGTCGCCTTGGCCACATGGGTACATGGCCGAGTTCCGTCACCATTATCTACCCTGGAATCTGAAGGCCCTTTTCGTGGCGAATGGAACAGGAGCACCGGGCTTAGATGTCCTGGTGCTTCGACCGGGAGAGATGGTAAGAAAGGAGATACTGCCTTTGGAATCCTTCTCGTCGATGGGCGAGGGCGCTCTTCGAAGGGAGCGATTATCTCCCGTGATGGCAGATCATAGGGCGGAGGTCGAGAATGGATCTGGTAGGACATGGTCTGGAATATATTATCGATTGTCTCCAATCACACTTCTGGTTTACCTTGCTTTCGGGCTTGTTGGGGTATTGCCTGATGTGGACCATCTGCTCCCGGGTATGGCCCGGGCAGGACACCTTCCGCTCGCCGTTCTGGGCGGGGGTGTTCTTTGCCTTGCTTTCGCACTGGATCATCGACACGTACACGGACATCGCCTGAAGGACCAAGGAAGACATTGACGCTTGGTCTCGATCATGGCCCTTGTTCCGACAGGCCAGCTAAGAAATCGTACTCATGATCGGACCGCCGTAGGCGATGATGGCCATTCCCATACTCAGTCATTTTCCGATGGGCATGAGCGCGTCATCGTCATTGTACTCGTGAGGTTTGATCACATCCGGCTTTGAACGCTGTGAATCGCTCAAGAGGGACTCGTAGATACTGATCATCCGGTGCGTCACCGCCCCATAGCTGAAGTTGTTAACGATGTGATCCCTGCCGTAAGCCCCCATCTCATGGCACAGCGATTCGTCCTCGATAAGCTGCACAACGCTGTCGGCGATCCTATCCACGTCCCCCGGCGAGTGTATGAACCCAGACTTACCATCCTTCACTATCTCCTTGGTGTCCCCAACGTCGGTTGCGACCACTGGTACCTTGCAGGACGAGGCCTCCATGCAAGTCGTCGGCGCCCCCTCCATGTATGACGGCAATATCATGACGGCAGATCGGCCATAGATGTTGGGCATTTCCTCATGAGGTATGTAACCGATGGTTTCGATGGGCAGGTTGGTGTTGCTGATCGCTTCCGCCAGGCTCCCTCTCCCTACGATCTTGAACTTGACATCAGGGTGAAGCTCGTGAACTTTCCTGAATATCTTGACAAGGTCGTCCGCACCCTTCCATCTCTCCAGCTTCCCAACGTAGACCACTTCCTTTTTGTGCTCCTGATCATAGTTGAACATGTCCGTCGACACGGCGTTGGGCACGTACTCGGCCTCGACCCCGAACTTGTCCTCGATGATGGGCATATCTTTCTTGCATACGGTGATAACCTTATCGGCCAGCCTGACCGTCTGCCGACCGATGGTGCTGTCATATATCTTGTCTTTCAGCCAAAAGCGGAAGGAGCACCGGCTGTCAGGGGAGTTCTCGTGATCGACCCCTCCGTGGATGGTCAGGACATACTTGAAATCCCTGAAGGCCCGGGCCATGGCGGCCGAGTTGGACATGAAGAAGACATACGAGTGTACGTGAACGACATCATAGTCCGAGCGGACCAGCTTGAAGAACACATTTGAAACGGGGTTCATGTCCATTACGAAACCGTGGCTTTTCAGACGATGTAGATCGAAGTCCGCCGAATATGACTCATCATTGAAGATGCCAGTGTCGGAAGTATAGGCATCGACCCTGTGGCCATGACGCGCCATGAGCTTCGAGAGCTCGAACGCATAGATACCAGACCCGGTCGGGTAAGCTGGCCCCCAGAGGGCAGATATCGTTGCGATTCTCATCCACTTATCCTCTCCTCAAAGGGAGGTGAAAACCCGGATTATATAAGGATTATCGGAAATAGGAATGATGACATAATTAAAGCACGGTCGAAATAACCCGGGCGACATGCGGCAACTGGCCTGGGCGAGGTGGGATCGTGCGACGATGCGCCTTGCCCCTCGCTCATTTTCCGAGAGGCAGCCTCACATCCTGCGGTCCCGGGCGAATCCCCAAAGGTATAGGTAAAGGAACATGCTGGCCGAGCTCAGTATGAAAGTGAGCGCCCCCAGTTCGCCGAAGGATAACCAGGGAACGGCGTAAACGAACGGATCAAAGACGATGTAGTCATAGCTCACGATCCTCGCCGCGACGTACAGCCAGGTGAGAAGACTGTAGAACCAGGTGGTGAGGATGAGTGCCCTGAGGAACCGGGATTCCCTAATCAACTATGCACCGGGCAATGAACGAGCCTCCGGGATATAAATCTAACAGAGCCATTTATAAAAATCTTTACGCATATAAATAATCCTGGACCATGCTTTCGAGCCCATGCGCCGTCACATCCCGGGCGGTACAGCCTCCGCCTGGTCCATGGGGGTGGCCAATGCCGGCAGGTGGATGATGAACCTTGTCCCCTGGGAGAAGTCGCCGGGAACGCGGTCCTCCACCCATATCTTGCCGCCATGCTCCTCCACCAACCGCTTGGTGAGATACAACCCCAGGCCGCTCCCCTGGGCCTTGGTCCTGCCCCGGTACTTGCGTAGGAATACCTTGGGCTTCACATCATCCGGGATGCCTGGGCCGTCGTCCTCGATGATGAATTTGTGATACTCCCGCCCTCCGTCGTAGATGTGGTTCTGCCTGATCTTGATGTGGATATCGCCCTCTGAATGCTTGACGCAATTGATCAGTATGTTCCAGAACGCCTCCTTGATCATGGAGGAGGCCATGGTATAACTGTCCGGTTGGGTGTGCTTCTCGATGTGTATGCGCTCCCCGCCCACCACATGGACGTCGGAGATAACGTCCTCCAGCATGGTTGAAAGTTCGATCTGACCGTGCGCCGAATCATGCATCTCCACCATCTGGATCTTTCTCATGGTGTCGATCAGATCGCTGGAGGCGGTAATGGCGTCCAAGGCCTTCTGCAGCTCGTCCCTCTTCTTGGTGTGCTTGTCCTTGACCATGGCCAGCTGTATGTATCCAGAGATGGCCGCATTGTGCCCCTGGATGTCGTGGGTGAGGAGGTCCAGATACATCTCCGCTCGCTCTTTGGCTTCCAGGGCCTCGTGCTCCAGCTGCCTCTGGTCGGTCACGTCCTGCACGATTCCCACCGCCCCGATGCGCTTGCCGTTGCTGTCATGGATGGGCGCGGCGGAGATCATTTCCGTTCCGCGCCTCCCGTCGGCGCGGACGACATCGATCATCTCGCCCCTGATGAACTCCCCGTTCTTCAACGCCCGGGAGATGGGCCAGCCATCCTTGGTCACCGGCATTCCATTATTGGACCACTTGGCCCTGATGCTGCGCACCTGGTCGATGATGTTGTCCTTGGTCGCATTGTTGCCCCATATCTCCACCCGCCTGTGATTGGCCTCGAGGACCTTGCCGTTGGCATCGACGAGGACTACCCCGACCGGCAGATTGTCGATTATTGCTCTGAGCCGCACCCGCTCAGCGTCGACCCTGGCAGCGTACTCTTCCACCTGTTTTCGAGCGTTCACCAGCTCAGTGGTATTGATCCCCACCAGGAGGAAGGACACCGGGTCGCGGGAGATGGGGGCGATCATCACCTGGGCCGGATATTCGACCTCTCCCAGGCTGTGCATGTGATCCTGGCTTATCTGGACCGTCCAGGCCGTTAGGGCTTCCCCCACCATCTTCTTGATCCTCTCGACCTCCAAGGGCGTGGCCAGCTCCTCACAGCGTTTGCCCTCAAGGGGACGGGGGACGGCATGAAGGATTCGATTACGGAACAAGGTATTGCACAGCGTCAGACGGAAGTCGGTCCCTTCGTTTTCGAACAGGCCGATGGCCACCGGCATGGCATCCAGTATGCTGATCAGTTTCTCGCTTTCCTTGGCCAGGATGTTGATCAGGGATTGCCTCTCGTCGTTGGCTTTTCGCAGTTCCTGAAGGATCAGCTGCTCGTTGACTGCCACCGCGACCGATGATGCTATCTTCTCCCCCAGGTCGATCTCGTATTGTTTATACGGGAGGACCTTGAACCGCACGAACAGGAGTACGATCCTGACCCTATCGCTGATCCGCACCGGGACGACAAGGATCGATCTGCCCGGGTACCTCGACAGGACATCGCAGTTGCCCCTGGGATCCCTGGTCACGTCAAGAATGGCCTCGCTGCGATCGCTGTTGATCAGTTTGGAGGCCAAGCTGACGATCTCATCGGCCAGTTTCTTGGCCTCATCAGGATCGATACGCAGAGAATGGTTGGCCCTCCATTCTCCTCCATTGTTGATCACCAAAGCGAAGGCATCATCGTCCAACGCTCCGGTCACCGCGCAGATGGTCTTGGATACCAGCTCGTCCGGATCGGGCGAGGACCTCACGTGATCATTGACGCGGGCGATGGCTTCCAGGGCCTTCTGCTCCCTCACCTGCGAGGTGCGGTCGAATACAAGAGCCAGTATGGCCTCTGGTTCCGTCCCTCCGGCGAAGATCGGGGTCGAGTCGAACTCGAACTGCTCCATGCCCCGGACATTGGTCGTGAAGATGCCACGGATGGTCCGTCTGCCTTCCAGGGTGGCGTTGACGAGGCCTTTGATCGCCTCATATATGTCATCGGGTATGCCGACCTGATCGGGAGTCTTGCCGATGATTTTCTCCGCCCTCAGGCCCAGGGACTGGGCGGCGGTGGAGCTGACATACCGGAACCGATACTGGCGATCGATAAGGTAGATGAACATACCGGAGCGTTCCAGACCTTCCTCCATCTGCTCCTGGACCGCGTCCAGGAGCGAGTTGTCTGTCGTCGTCCCCTGCTCCGGTTCGATCTTATCGTCCGCCATGCACTCCCCCATCGAGTAATGTCCTTTAGGTCAAGATACCTTTCTATCTCTCGTAATATGTTGCTTGCATCCCTGGGATCAGTGCACACCGAACGACGGGCGGCGATCAATGAGAACTGGCGTTTGAGTTAACGGTGTTCACCGAAATGAAAAAACGATGCATCGTCTGGATAATCGTCCTCCATTGGTTGTTAAACCCCCCATCGTATGAATCCGATAGCAAGTTATTTACCTGGAAATAATTAATCGCCCGCCGTGAAAGGCTCCAGGTTCAGCATAGCTGTCGCTATGCTTGTATGTGTAGCATTATTGGTCACCGTCATCCCGACCGGGGTGAAGGCGGCCCTCCCCTCGGAGCAAACGTTCATTTCCGAGGGTGCTGAGGAATCGACCTATGCTTTGTGGGATCAACAGTTCACGCGGTTCGACGCCAACAACGCCGACAGCCAAGACTGGTGGTGCCGGACCATGCATGAGGTGCACAGCGGATCACATTCCATCTACTGCGCCAAGAACGGGTATAACTCCCATTACTACTCGAACGGGACACAGTGCGAGGATGTGAACATCACTCACGCCCAGGACCCAAGCCAGCAAAGCGACGTTCTTAGGTACGACACCAATCAGGATTCCATCATGTGGAAGGCCCTGGACACGTCGGCCCGCTACTACGGCACGGTCACGGTCACCTTCTGGTTCTGGTCCGACACCGGCATCTCGGACGCCAAACAGCCGTCCGATAGTGCCAGCGTCGGCTATGACTTCCTGAACCTCATTTATTACACCGGAACCGGCTCCACTCTCACCAAGCATGTGGCGTGGACCGATACTCAGGCCCAGGCGATGGCCAAGACCTGGACCCAGGTGTCCATTGTCATCCCCAGCAACTCCACCAGGGTTGGGTTCGAGTTCGTTTCCGGGACCACTGCACCTCAGGGCGGCGACGCTTCTAGCCCCGCCTCCTGGGTCAATATCGTGAATGGAGGAATGAAGGAGGGCGTGTTCCTCGATGACATCACTGTGATCGGTAGCGACAAGCTGCCGGCCCAGGCGCTGTCGACCGCGGTCGACCCTCTCCCCGATTACGAGAACAGCTTGACCTTCAACGTAAGCTATTCCACCAACGACCCTGAGCTGGGCATGAAGTGGATAGACCTCTTCTACCGCGTTGACGGAACCGGGGACTGGAAGAAGTACGAGACCTCGCTGAGGCCGGACGGTAAGTTCCCCAACAGCACTACGGCCATAGAGTTCACTGCTCCCAAGGAAGGGACCTATGAGTTCTTTACCCGGGGCACTGACAACCTGGACGTGATGGAGGGGGCCAAGACTGTAGCAGAAGCCTCGACGACCATCGACCTGAGCGGCCCGACCTCGACCATCAAGTTCTCCGGAAAAGGGGACGGCTCCGCCTACGAGGGCGCGGTCTCCTTCAGCATCACCGGAACCGACGCGGTCTCGGGCATCGACTCGATCCACTACCGCATCAACGGCGGGAACTGGATGGAATACTCCTCCGCGGTTGGCCTGGCCAAGAACGGACAGTATAAGATCGACTACTACGCCACTGACAAAGCAGGTAACAACGAGAGCGTCAAGAGCTCGACGATAACTCTGTCCAAGGCCTCCCCCGGCATTGTGTTCGAGAATCCGGTCATCTCCTCGAACGGGGATGTCACGGTGAACTTCACCGTGGCCCTCAACGGGACGACGGTCAAGGCGCTGCAGTATCAGCTGGACGATGGTGCGTTGACTAACCTGGACCCCGCCAACACCTCGGTGTCCTTCACCGGGCTGAAGGAGGGGGACCACACCCTGACCATCAGAGCGACCGACTCCAATGGTGAGGTGTTGGTCGGCGAGACCACCTTCTCCGTCAAGAGCAGCGGCTTCGGCTCCTGGTTCAGCGACCCGCTGGTCCTCATCGGCATCATCGCCGTGGTGATCGTTGCCGTGGCTGGTGTGTTCTGGTTCGTCCGGCGCAAGAAGTGAACGAACGGGGCTTCGCCCCCCTTCCCTTTTTATTATATTTTCTTAAGACCCATATGGCTCGCTAGCGCACATTTTCCCGACAGTCGGTGGTTGAGACGCCGTTTATGGGGATCGGGACCCCTGCGACGAGGACCCCGATACACCTGTTAATCTCACACGTAATGAATGAAAGAATGCATAAACCAGAGCCTACTGTTCAAATTTCGATGTTTACGCCATTTTACTATCAATTTAAATATCAGGCCGGGCTGATCGCCCCACATATTTTTATATACCGTTGTATTACCTTGGTAACCAGATAATAATGACAGAGAACTCAGATGAAGCTGCCACGATCGCGCCCTTTTACAAGAGAAGAGGCACGACCATCATCAACGTCAGGGTACCTCAGGCTCTAGTCACCAACATGGACATGTGGGTCGAGAACGGGGAGTTCAAATCCCGTTCGGAGTTCGTCGTCACGGCAATAAGGCAATACTTGGACTACCTGCCGACGAGAAGGACGGCCCGCGATGTCAAGGCTTCTTTCGATGAGGAGGAAAGGCCGTCGGTCCCACTCAAGAAGTAGCTGGGGGACAATCCCCCAGATTCTTTTGCTAACCGTGGCCGCCCGATCAAGCCTGGTTTCTATGGACGTTCATACCACGGCATGTTCGCCTGCCGCATGACGGAGAGATCACGACGATCCAAATTACCGGAACCTGTTGCCCCTCGCCGCCAGAGGCGCATGTTAAAGGGCAGCCCAGGTTGGCTATCAAGAGGATAAATTTACATCATATTACATTTATACTAATAATTAATTCTAAATCCCGTGATTCTCAGAATTACCTCTCCCTCCAGGGACATGTCCACCAAGACCATGTACGAGAAGTTCATGGCCGGAGAGAGTGTATCATACTGCCTTGATGATCACCCAGTGGGCGCGGTCATGGGAGCAAGGGAGGAGGAGGACGGATATGTCCTCACGGTCAACATCACCAACCAGACCGCCTTCGAGCATTATCTGGACATGAGGAGCAGACGGGTAGGGCACTCGGGCGCCTATGCCGCTCTGGTCTGAGCCAACCTGTGGCCATACTTTTCATCGATGTTCTCTGCCTCGGCGACTCAGGACCGAACGGCTAATATCTAAGTTAATAATGCGTCGGCGGTTCAGGGGATGGGATCACCTTTGGGTATCGACATCAACACACTACATGGAAGCTCAACTCTCATGAGCTCGACGCATTCAAGTTAGTCTTTCTCATAGGGGCGATCTCCCTGTTTGCGGACATGACCGCGGACGGGTACTACAGCGTGGTCGGCACCTATCTCGGTTCACTGGGGGCCACCGCGGCGCTGGTGACCCTGATCACCGGGATCGCTGGCCTGGTCACTTACACTCCGCGTCTGGCTTCTGGCTGGTACTGCGACCACACTCATCATTATTGGAGGATGCTGGGGGCCGGACTGCTCATAAACTTCATTGCCGTACCCATGCTCGCCCTCGCCGATCACTGGGAGCTGGCATTCGGCCTCATCGTCTTCCAGCGGGTGGGACAGGCCCTTCGCGCCCCCGCCCGGGACTCCATCATATCTCACGCGGCCAAGGGGATGGGCGGGGTGGGCAGAGCGTTCGGGCTGCACGAGGCGATGAGCGATGTCGGCTCCATGATCGGACCGATCGTCGTCGCCCTGATCCTGCAGGCGAACATGGGATATGGGGCGGCGTTCAGCATCACGGTCGTCCCTGCGATCCTGGCCATCATCATCCTGTTCCTGTCGAGGCGGTGGTACCCCCACCCCATGGGCCTGGAGGTGCCCCACGCGACCAAGCATAGGATGGAGAAAGGCAAACTGCCCCGTCTGTTCTGGATATATCTCCTGGGGGCCGGCCTCCTGGCGGCGGCGTACATCGACTTCCCGCTAATCTCCTATCACCTGAGTTCGAACGATCACCTGCAGGACTTCTGGATCCCGGTGCTCTACGCTGTGGCGATGGGGCTGGATGCCATCAGCGCATTGGTCCTCGGCCACTTCTTCGACCGGCTGGGCATGACCGCCATCGTCGCGGTGTTCGCCCTTTCCTCTCTTTTCGTGCCCCTGGTGTTCGCGAGCGACCTTGGCCTCATGGTCCTGGGCATCATGCTGTGGGGAGTGGGACAGGGAGCGATGGGTTCGATCCTCAGGGGGGCGGTCTCCAATCTGGTCCCCGCCGACCGCCGGGGAGCGGGTTTTGGCACATTCTCCACCATCTTCGGGATCATGTGGTTCCTGGGCAACGCCCTGGCCGGGTTGCTGTACTCCATCAGCCTTCCCCTGATGATCGCCGCATCAGTGAGCGTGCAGCTGCTGGCGGTGATCATCTTCGCCTGGATCGACAGGGAGGCGGGGATGAAGCACAAGGGTGCCGGAATCAGGCCGGAGAAGAAGGAATGGACGGCAAGAAGTAGGATGCTGAGGAAAAATATCAGTTAAACTTAAATAATTCAAGCTCGACTTAATTCAATCCGTGGGCCAAATACGGGGCATAACCTCAGCGGTGCTCTTGACCGCCATGCTACTCATCGTGCTAGTACCAGTAAGTGTAACTCAGGCCGCCACGCCAGCAGTGGTTTTTGAGACCAATTTCGACGGCAACGGGGACTTCATCGTGGAATGGGAGTCCTTGGGGTGGTCCCGTGGAGACTACGCCGCAGGCCATGACGACGACCTGTGGTGCCGGGCCAATTCCACATGGTTCGGCAACCTGTCCCGGGCGGTGGGATATACCATCAGTCCGCACACCGAATACACGGCGCTCTATTGTGCCAAGCTGGGCAATGGTCCCAACGGCGAGAAGAACATCGATAACGGCTACCCCGACCCGGGCATGGACTCGTGGGTGAGATACACGGTATCCAACCCCACCCGCCTCGAGGGACTGACCCTCAGCTTCTATTACTGGGCCAAGACGTCGGATACCGCCTCGAACTACCTGTGCGTCAACGCCAATAACGGGACGGCGACGACAATGGTCTGGAAGCAGCCCTCGGCCGACAGCGGCGGATGGCAGCTGGCGACGGTCTCCCTGCCGGCGGGAACGACTTGGCTGGAGTGGGAGTTCAAGTCCAGCGCCGCGGCCGGTACCAAAGACTACCCCGGTGCGCTCATCGATGATATGAGCCTGAACGCGGCCAACGTGCTCGCCGATCCGCCCGCCTCTCATATCGGCAGCGGGATCAGCGATTACTACAGTAGCCGGACCGTACAGGTGCCGGTGACCTGGACCAACGCCGACCGTGTCTCTCTCTACTACCGCATCAACGGGGGAGGGTGGACCCATTACGTCGACGCCACCCACACTGACGGCCTGTTCAGCACCTCTCCCATCACATTCATCGCTCCCAGTGATGGACAGTACCAGTTATTCAGCCTCGCCAGCAACTCGACCAATACCGAGACCATGAAGACGGTGGCCGAGGCGTCGTTTACCGTGGACATGGTCTCTCCCACGGTGAACATAACGACCCCTGCCCAGCAATCGACACACAGCACGGGCATGGTCACCATCGGGTGGAATGCCGACGACAAAGGCACCTGGGTGATAAGGGCACAGGTCTCCATGGACAACGGGACGTGGGCCGATACTACCGGCGAGTCGATGGCCTTCACCTCCCTTTCCGAGGGATCGCATACCGCCTGGGTGCAGGTGTTTGACGCGGCCGGCAACTCGGCCAAGACATCGGTCACCTTCAGCGTGAACCTGCATGCTCCCTCGATGACCTTTACTCCCACTGGCAGCGACGTGAAGAACGACACTGCCATCGTCGTCTCGTTCACTGACCCTGTGGACAAGGGATCCATCAGCCTCACCGTCAAGGGCGTCACCGGCACGCTGTCGTGGAACGGTGACAATGTCACCTTCACTCCGTCCTCGACCCTCAGCCCGGAAACCACCTACGAGGCCACCGTCTCCGGCAAGACCGCTAAGGGAGATTCTTTCAACGTGAGCTGGTCGTTCACCACCATCAGCGACCATGGCAGCATCTCGGGCGTTATCAGGGATGCCAATGGGAAAGCGGTCGCCAATGCCGTGGTCAAGCTCAGCAACGGCATGACCACGACCACTGACGCCAATGGCCGTTTCTTCTTCGACAAACTCGGGGTCGGCCACTTCACCATCACCGTGAGCAAGGACGGCTACCGGGTGGCGACCATGAGCGTCGATGTCGCAGCCTCTGGCACCAAGGACATCGGAGCGCTTAGCCTTGAGAGCGCCGACGGCCAGTCCCTGGACCTCGTTCCGATAGCGGCGGTATTGATCGTCGCGGTGATCGGGGTCGGTTTCGTTGTGTACATGGTGCGCAGAAGGAAGTAGGGCGGTGGGGCGAGCGGGACGAAGCCGCCCCACCCCCACCGCAGCCTTTTTTTGTTACCTCCCGGCCGATAGAGCCAACGGAGGAAACCTGGGCGACAATCGAAGGACTTGAAGCCCTGCCAGCCGGGAGAACAAACAACCGCTTGTGCTCACATATACTCTTTGTAAATCTTAGCACGCGAAGGACCTTCTCGGTCGTCAATCCTACATAAGTGACCATTGGTGTCTCCAGGGGAACAGCGGTCGACGACCGAGAACATTCTAGGCCGGTGCCGGGCTCGAGATCAGAGGAACTGGCTCCCATCTGGTTGACCGCGCAGATATGCCGTAGAGCCATCGCCTCGCCCATTATATCGAAGGTGATACTGGTGGGGGTGGGTTTTATAACGTCATTCGATTCTCTTGAGGAGGCAGCGGGTGACCTGGCCGGGAAATACTTCCCGATCGTCACACCATGCCGGGGTGCCAGAGCATCAATGGAGTGGACCGCAAGTCCGCGTTCGAAGGTGCAACTCCTTCCCCCGGCCCCACTTGTTCTCAATCACGTGATTCTGTTTGCCGTCGTGCGATATTCGCGTAGATCCCGGCTCAAGCCGACGATCACGTTGTCGTCAACGGCACCATTATTCAAGAGGCCAGGCATGCAGCCTATCGCCGTACCTGCCCCGGCCGGGACGTGTTTTATGTGACCCTCTCTCACATTTAGTGCTCGATGGTGACCATGCCCGAGTATTTCACCAAGAAAGAGGAGCGGCAGTATCAGCACATCAAAGAGTCCGAGGAGGAAAAGGAAGGACGCTCGGAGGAGGATGCCAAGCGCATCGCCGCCGCCACCGTCAACAAGGAGAGGCGGGAGAAGGGAGAGACGAAGGAGCAGAAGGGCGAGCGATGAGCGACCTGATCGCCTGAGCCTCACAAACCAAGCTCGGCGGAGACTTTATTCAGACCGTCCAGGGCAACTTCCAGGAACTCGTCACGAGGCATGCCCAGCTCCTCGCAGCGCATGATGCGCTCCCGACTTACGCCCTTGGCAAAGTCCTTGTTCCCGAACTTCTTCCTCAATGAGGACAACTGGACATCGGCAAGCCTCTTGGATGGCATCACCAGGGCACAGGCGATGACCAGCCCGGAGGCCGCGTCCGCGGCGATGAGGGCGACCTTGAATCGGCTATCGACCGGTATGCCGGTGACCTCGTGGTTGTGGGCCATGATGACCTCCACGAGCCCCTCGTCGACCTTTCCGGCGAGAAGATCCTTCGCCACCAAGGTGTGGTCTCTCATCCCCGAGCACACCTCCATGTCGATGTCGTGGAGTATCCCGGCGAGCTCCCACCGATCGGCGTCCTCGCCCGAGCGGACAGCGATCTCGCGCATGATCGCGCCCACCGCCACCATGTGCTTGATGTTGCTCTCCTTCTTCACGTGCTCGCGCACCAAGGCCAGGGCGGATTCTCTTGAGACCATGCTCGTTCCTCCATCATTATGGCCAGCTGAGTCTTAAATGGCTATGGCACATTGTCAGCTTCTAAGGTCAAGAATAGTATTAGGTGCCTTCCGGCGATACCGTTCCCAGAGGATGGAAGAGTGTGCAGGTACATCGATCCCACCGCGGTGCTCATCGGCAACTACGAGCTGGAGGATGGGGTCAGCATCTGGCCGTATGCAGTGATACGAGCGGACCATGATCGCGTGGTGGTGGGAGAGGGCAGCAACGTGCAGGAGCACGCCGTACTGCACGTGGACACGGGATTCCCGACGATCATCGGAAGGAACGTCACCGTCGGCCATGGGGCGATCATCAACAGGGCGAAGGTCGGCGACCATTGCATCATTGGGATGAACGCGACGGTGGTAGAGGGAGCGATCATCAGCGACGACTGCATCATAGGCGCCAATGCGGTCGTCACCGGCAAAATGGTCATCCCTTCGGGCTCGATCGTCGTCGGCGTGCCCGGAAGGATAGTGAGGTCCAACGACCCCACCGTCCACGACCGGGCGGAGAACAACGCCCGTGCCTACCATGCGCTCAGAGACGAGCATCTGGCGGGGCGGTACGCTCGCTACAAGGCCGCACAGCCGTGAGGTGCTCGCTCTCGGCCCTAGGGTTTTATTGGATCCAAAGACATCAGAGCAATATTCTTAGGGGCGGCGGTCGGTTATTTGGTGGTGTCGGCCATACTGGCGTTAGGGGGGCTAGATGAGCAGGACTGACGACGCGGGGATGGCGGAGATGAGGTCCAGGGTCCAGGCGGACATTGACCGCTACCGGGCGATGCGCCGTGCGGTCCTCTCGCCAGCGAAGTACGACGGGGAGTTCATCGTGCTGACGGCCGCCCTGCTCATCGTCTCCACCCTCATCATGCTCACCTGGTACGAGGCCCTGATCGTGTGGGCCATCGTTACTTTCATCCTCTACTCGTTCAACTACATCGTCTTCTTCCTTCCCCTCACCAGGCACCGCGGCGAGCGGAGGGAGAAAAGACCGCTTATCCCCAAGCGACCCATCAAGGAACCGCTCCTCTTCATGCTGAGATACAGGCGCCGGTTCGCGGTGGAGGTGGGCCTGACCATGTTCCTGGTGGGGATGGTCCCCCTGGCCCGGAGCTTCTTCGTGCTGTTCGGCATAGGATTCGTGTTCACGATAATCCATGGGACCTTGCTCGGAGAGCTCCCAGCGGGGCTGACCCTCAACCTGATCGTCCAGATCCTGGTCATCATGGCTTACTTGCTTCTCGTGGTGATCGTCAGTCCGCAATCGCAGGGCTTCACCAAGATGGCCCGCTCCCTCAAGTATCGCATTCTGACCGCCCGCTCCAAGGGACGGCAGGCATACATCTGGGCGATGGTGTTCGCGGGCAGCATCGTCTTCGTCATCTGCGTCGTGGCGGTCGGGGCGATACTGCTTCCCGGTAAGACCCTGGACCTGCTGATTGGCTTCTTCCAGGGCAACGATATCTCACACATCCTGGCATTGGCGGCCATCCTGGGGGCGGAGTTCCTCATCATGCGCGTGCTGCAGAGCAGGGCCAGCCGCCAGATGGCGCTTGTGCTCATCGACCAGCGGTTGCAGGACCTCGAGCAGGATTGCCTACAGCCTCTCGATGCCCTGATCGATTCCGATGCCACCCGCCCCACGGTCGACGGACGAAGCTACGAGGAGCTCATGTGCACCTACTGCCCGATGGCGGTGTACGATGTGGTGGAGACGAACATCTTCGGATACCTGCCGGTGTTCCTGGTGGTACCGGTCATCGACCTCCTACTAGACGAGGAGGTGCTGAGGTACGTCGGCCTCCCCCGGGACATGGAGGGGAGGCCGATCCTCGACCGGGGCCGCCCGTGATCGAGGAGCCGGAAGCATCCGCTATCGACGGCCTCGCTCAGTCCTCCCTCCATTTGAACAGCTTCACCGCGGCGATGAAGAAGATCGCGGTCAGGACGGCTACGACGGCGATATCGAAGAGCGCTCCGGCCATATTGCCGTAGACCATGACGTTGTTCAGCCCCTCGATGACGTAGTACAGCGGGAGCACGTGGGCTATGGCCTGCAGATAGTCAGGCATGACGCTGATGGGGAAGAAGGTCCCCGCCAGAAACATCATGGGGAAGGTGACGATGTTGCCGACCACGCCGGCGGTCTCGGGGTTCTTGGACACCGTGCCGACCAGCATGCCTATCGACGCGAAGAGCGTGGGGCCCAGGATGAGGAAGGGGATGATTCCCGGGGTCAGGGTGATGTGAGCCCCGAACGCGGCCACTCCCACCAGCACCATGAGGATGAAGGAGGCTGACGAGAGCACGATGTACCACATCACCTTCGACGCCAGCCATTCCATCTTGGTCAGGGGGGTGAGGCTCAGCTGCTTGAACAGCTTGTTCTTCTTGTACTCCGAGGAAATGTTGACCAGCGAGAACATGGGGCTGACCAGGATGGAGAAGCCGATCAGTCCGGGGATGAGGAAGTCGATGTACTGGGTCTGCTGGGAGTTGACCGTGGCCTGATCGACGCCGATGACGCTCGTCCCGTTGAACCGATGGAGGTTGAACCCGTTGGCTATCCCGTTGACCGTGCCGGAGACGATACTGCTGGTGCTGGAAGAGGGATTACCGTACACGGTGACGTTGATGGGCTGAGCGGCCTGATAGTCCGCGGAGAAGTTGGCCGGGATGATGATGCCGTCCGATGAGGAGTGATCGGCGAGGTACCTCGAGAAGTCCTCGGAGGGGTCCACCATGACCACGGTGACGGTTCCCGAGCTGTTCAGCGCGCCGATGAACTGGCTGGCGACATCCATCTGCGGGTTGGGGAAGGGGCCGGTGTCCTGGTTCTGGACGTACACGGTCACCGTCCCCGACGACGTCCCGGAGAAGATAGCGCCGAAGATGAGGATGAGGATGATCGGGAAGACGAGGCCAAAGAAGAGTCCCACCCGGTTCCGCATGTAGCCGCGGCTGTAGACCCTGAAGTCGGCCATGACCCGGCGACCGCTGAACCTGCTGCGAGGACGCTTATCCACTGCGGCCACCCCCCACGAACTCTCCGCTATCATCTACCTGTCCCCGCACCAGCTTCACGAACACGTCGTCCAGACTGTCCCGCCGGGTGCGGATGTCGCCCCACTCCATCTTAGAGCGGTCGGCCGCCTCCAGCGCGGCCAGGGCATCGTTCTTGTGCTTCATGGCGATGCTGACGACGTTGTCGTGGGCCTCGACCTCCAGCCCTGTGCTCGTCCGGATGTAGTCAGCAAGCTCCTTGCTCCCCTGGATCTCTAACCTCTCTCCAGAGCCATGCTGGCTAATGATCTCCTCGGTGGTGCCCAGGGCCACGATATGCCCATGGTTCATGATGGCCACGCGGTCGGAGAGCTGCTGAGCCTCGTCCAGATAGTGGGTGGTGAGGATGATCGTCTTACCCTTGGCCTTGAGGCCCTTGATGACCTCCCAGATCGCCCGCCGGGCGTTGGGGTCGAGACCGGTGGTCGGCTCGTCCAGGAACAGCAGGTCCGGTGAGTTGACTAGGGACAAAGCGAGCCCGGTCTTCTGTTTTTGCCCTCCCGATAGGTTCTCGAACCCGTTGTTGGCGGAGTCGTCGAGAAGCACCGACCTCAGGATCTCGTCCGGATCCACCTTGACCCCGAAGAGGCTGGCATAGTAGATGACGGCCTCCCGCGGGGTGGTCTTCTCGAAGAAGTTGAACTCCTGGGGGATGACCCCGATCTTGTTGTGGAGGGCGTTGCCCTCGTCCCAGGGGTCCAGACCCAGGACGCGCGCCTCGCCGCCGTCCTTCCTCCGGAGACCTTCCAGGATCTCGATGGTCGTGGTCTTCCCGGCGCCGTTCGGTCCCAGCAGTCCGAAGACCTCTCCCTCCCTCACGGTGAAGGATATGCCGTCGACCGCCTTGATCTCGCCGTAGTTCTTCCGTAGTTCGGCCACCTCAATGGGCATCATCGGTGAACACCTGCCTTGATGGGACGCTGTACGCTCCTCGTGCTAGTTTCCCCCAACCGGTTTATTGTCCAACGTATAATTAAAACTTGTAAATCGGCTGGCGTACGAGAATGTGTCTCGATGTCCGATAGAGTCCTATAGATGATGTGAAAAAATTGAGAAAGAGAGGCCGGTGAGCAATCCCAGTTAAGGCCCTAGCCGTCTCTTCAGGATCAGGATCGCTCCCGCCGTGGCGATCACAGCGAGTCCGGCCATTTCCAGGCCGCCAATCAAGGGATGGGCAGAGGTGGTGCTGGGGCTGTCGAAGGTCGCCCCCTCTTCGGTGACTGCGGGATCAGCTGCCTGCTCGGTGGCAGTGGACGTCTCGGCGGCCTTGGTTTGCTTTACTTCAGCGTACCGCAGGTGATCCCCGGAGGCGTCCGTGGCGATATAGCACATGTGGACGTTGCCCTCTCTGTCGACAGCGATGGAGGCGCAGGCGCTCGATGCGGCGGTATTATCGATCGTCCTCGTTGTCCACTCCCCGCCGGCGTTGGTGGCGTACTTCAGGCTGCCGTCGGTGGCCGACCGGTAGGCGATGTGCACTGCCTCATTGCCGTCGACGGCGATGGAGTTGCTCCACACATACCCTCCGGACTCGATCGCCTGGGGCTCCCAGGAGCTCTCGGAGAGGAGAACGTGCTTCAGATCGACCTGGCCGATCTTGTCGCTGGTGGAGATGGCGGCGTGAGGGCGGCCGAGGGAGTCAGTGGCGATCGAGCAGTAGCTTCCGATCCACACGCTGTCCTCGACGTTCTGGGTGCTCCAGGACCCTCCGGCGTTGGTGCTGTACTTAAGGGGCATCCCGCCGATCCCGGCATAGGACAGGATGTGGGCGTTGCCGTTGAGGTCCACGGCGAGGGCGTTGTAGTAGCCGGAGATGCCGGTGTCGACAACCTCGGTGCTCCACTTCCCGTCGGCATTGGTGGCGTACATCAGATCATCGTTGCTGGCCTCATGCCCGGTGTGGTAGCTGATGCAGACCCTGTCCTTCGGGTCGATGGCGATCGAAGTAGACCCCAGCACATATCCGGGATCGATCACCCGGCTCTCCCACGATCCGTTGCGTTCAGCTGCGTAAATGAGGTCGCCATAGCCGTCGTTGATGTTGCCGACGAAGGATACGTGAGCGATGCCGTTGGAATCCACGGCGATCGAGCAGTCCCTGCCTGCCTCTCCCCGATCGGCGATGGTCTGGATGGCCCACTCCCCGCCGGCGTTGGTCGCATACATCAGCTTCCCGTCGTCCTCGTTGAAATAGCAGAGGTGGGCGTTGCCGTTGAGGTCCACGGCGATGTGACAGCCCGAGACGTTCCCTTGGACCGCCACGCTCTGCACCGATGTCGTAGCCTCCGGGCTCGCCGCCGCCCCTTGGATGGCGACGAACGGGATGGCGAGGACCATGAACGACAGGAGGACTATGAGAGGGTAGCGAGCCATCATACCAGCATCACCTTCCCTGCATCCAGATGTTCGAAAGTCCATCCTCCGAAACTGCTTCCCCCCTTAATAGCCCTCGTGTTTGATTCCCCCGCTTATTATATTTTACCGACACCTAATTTATAAATCTAAGATAATAAAGTAGAGCTGGTCCTATTTAATCTTCTCGGAGGGGGGCTCGCGGGAGACAAAGGTTTCGTATCGGCCGCCGATCGCGGTCCGGCTCGCACCATATGGATTCTTTTCTAATAATTTTGATACATGATATATAATTAGGCGGACGACATTCTTGTGCCGCCGAGTTGAAGATCAACGGCTGGGGAGATTGACAATACGGAGTGGAGTCAGAGCAAGGTCCGGCGGCGCCTCGCCCTATTGGCAGCGTTCTCGTTCGTCCTGATGACGTTAGCCATCATCTCGGTGTACAACGCTCCGATGGGCAAGTATGAATATTCTGTATATCAGAGCACTCCTGCCATCTTTTGGATCGCGATCATCCTGGGAATCGTTTCCGGTATCGCCACCCTAATCTTCAGCTACGGAAAAAGCCGATTCTTCTTCAGCGTGGGGCTATTCCAGCTCCTTATCACCAACTTCGTTCTTATCACACTCTACCTCTACAGGGGTTTCATCTACCTCGAGCGCTTCGATTCTCAGACCTACGTCGGCTTTGGGAAGGACATAGTCCAGCTGGGCTCGATCCCCGATTACAACTTCTATCCCATCGGATCACTGATCATGGCCATGACTGGGATGGTCACCGGACAGAGCGTTGTCATGATGTCGCAACTGTTCCCTGCCCTTTTCTTCACCGCCTACACTCTGGGCATCCTGTGCTGGGCAAGGGCCATATCGACCAAGCCGTTGTTCGTGACATCGATGATGATGGCAGCCATTCCCATCTTCTTCGCGTGGTACATCCCCACGATATACCACGAGACCTGGTGCGTGCTCATGCTCCCCTTCTTCTTTTTCATCCTGCAACGATGCACCACGGGAAAGGCGAGCTACAAGGCACTTGCAGGGTTGATGGTCCTCTTCTTCGTGTTCGGGCACCCCCTGGTCGCCGTTGGGGCCCTCCTCGTCATGTTCATCACCCTCTTGACTCAAGATCTGTCCAGAACGAAGGTAAGGTCCATCTCTCCTTCATTCCTTCTCTTCTGCGTCGTCATCTTGTTCGGCTGGATCGTCTTCAACGCGGGATTGGTTCGGGACCTTCAGAACATTGTGGAGCAGCTGATGGGATTGGCTGTGGGGGCCAGTACCCTGGGGACCGCTCAGGGGCAATCCTCCCAGATGGGAATTCTGTCGATAGTCCAATCGATACTCGTGGTGACAGTGGATGATCTGATCTACATCCTCCTGTCCCTTTGGGTGGGGATAATAATCCTCAAGAACGGATGGAGGACGCATCCGATGACCGTTACCATGGCCTGCTTCCTGGGCGGAGCGGCATTCCTTGCGGTGATGGTCGTGTTCACCTATACTCACAATCCCTTCCGGATGATCAATCTCAACTTCACCATGATCTTCACCATACCTCTGGTTGGTTACCTTCTATACACTTTCAGGAAGGATAAGAAGAGGTACCGGTCCCAGGCGCTGGCCGCCCTCATCGTGGTCTGCATGGTCGCCACCGTATTCACGATGTACCAGGATCCGTTGGAGGTCTATCCCAACGGAGCTTTGGCCAAGTCCGAGGTCGTCGGCAACAACTGGCTGATCACGGAGCAGGAGAACGGCTCGATGACCTACGTCGTCCTGACCAATCCCATCCGCTTCACCAGCCTGTCCCATGACGAGATCGCCGTCAGGCAGAACAGCAATTTGTGGAACATCACAGAAGCGTCCCCCCATCTCGATCCGTTCTTGAACGCCAACAGGACGGAAAGCATGCAATATCTGATCTTCTCCGACTACGACGTCCTCGCCTACACCAGGACCTGGGCGGCCGCCGACAAGTACAACGCCAGCGACTTCGGCTCGGTCACGTGGTCGACCGAGGTCAACCACGTTTACATGAGCGATTGTCTGACCACCTACACGAGAGCATGAGGGTCCATCGATGGTTGCGCTGATGACAGACGAACCGGTGAACGTTCCCATGACGCGATCTCCAAATCCTCCGATGGGGACGACCGAAACCGAGAGGCAAGTGCGGTCAGGTGCAGCCGGGGTTGGTGGCAAAGAAGTGGCTGTTGTCACCAACTTCTGGAAGGAGAGCGCCGGCGGGGGCATCAAGACATTCCTGGTCGGTTTCACCGATGAACTGCAGGCAGAGGGCATCCCTCATTTCGTGCTATTCAGGGAGGGGAGGGACCCCAAGAACGTCGCTCTGCCCCGCAACAAGCTCCTGTTCATGGCCGGTTCACTGCTCGAGCTGCTCCGATCCAAGCCCAAGGTGACCATCTCCTTGAGCTACTGGTTCTGCCTGATCCCCGGCCTGATGTATAGAAAGGTGAGCGGTACCCGCCTGATCGGTTCGGTCCACACCGTGGCCGACGACCCGTCCTTCCTGAACCGAAGGATGATGAGGTTCCTGTGGGGTCGGTGCGACGTCGTGGCCTTCACCACCGTGTACATGGAGGCGGAGACCAAAAAGATCTATGGCGCGACCTTCAGGAAGAGCATCATCACCTACGCTGGAGTGAATCCACCTTCGATCCCAGAGGAAGAGGTCAAAGTGTTCAGGACGCGGTACGGTCTGACGGACGGCGACATCATGCTGCTTGGACATGGCCTCCTGAACCATCGGCTCAAGTACGAGGGGGTGAAGCTGCTCATGTCGTCCCTGAAACTGCTCCTGGAACGCCATCCCCGTATCGTTCTCGTGCTGACGGGCGAGGGCCGGTACGCCGAGGAACTGAAGTCATATGCTCGACAGGAGGGCATAGCGTCCCACGTCGTATTTACAGGGAACCTGCAGAACCCTTTCTTGGCGGTGAGGGCGTGCGATATCTTCACCCACATCACCCTGAACGAGGCGCTGTCGATGGCCGTGCTGGAGGCGATGTCCCAGGGGAAGCCGGTCGTGGCCTCGGCGGTGGGAGGGATACCCGAGATCATCAACGAGAGCAACGGCCGATTGGTCAGCAACGAGCCGGAAGAGATCGCCGAGTCCATCGAGC
This sequence comes from Methanomassiliicoccus sp., assembly GCA_033485155.1. Lineage (NCBI taxonomy): Archaea > Methanobacteriati > Thermoplasmatota > Thermoplasmata > Methanomassiliicoccales > Methanomassiliicoccaceae > Methanomassiliicoccus > Methanomassiliicoccus sp. Next base: position 254,422 of record JAWQJJ010000002.1, on the reverse strand, counting down.
GTTTCATCTCCGACCGCGAGGACCGGGAGCGAAAAGGACGCAAGGCCGAGCTGGACGCCCGCCGGTACACCTGGGAACGTACCGTTCGAGCTTATCAAGACAACTTCCGGTGAACTCGCCTAAACCGGGGCGGAGGACGCTGTCCAGGAAGCCCAAGCCGGCGCTGGTGGCGTTGGCCATGGCTGGCCAGGGGTCCGTTGTTGCAGGCGGGACACGAATAGCAAAGATTATTAATAAAAAGATATCTAATAAAATTGAATGGCACCGTTCCATTGCGAGCAGCTGACGAAGGACAACGAACAGGACTGGGAAGCTTTCAATCGTGACTGCCCGGATGGCACTATCTATCATTCGCTAAGATGGAAGCAGGTCATCGAGCGGTCGTTCGGCCATAAAGGCCGATATTTCATCATATATGACAAAGAGAAGCCGGTGGCCATTTGCCCCTTCTTCGAGGTCCCCCTTCATGGACGGAGATCGCTCACCCCTCCCCCGGCCACTGACATCAGGCATATCCTCGTCGACCGAGCGCAGGACATGGCCATCTACGAGGAGGTGGCGAAGGAGTTGACCGCGATGGCGAAGGCAGAGGGATACTCCTTCGCCATAGTCACCGATCCCGATCCCCGGGCCATTGAACGTGTCGATGCCACCCTGAGCCAGAGCCGATTGAAGACCTATCCCCTTCACACCAACGGCTACTTCATGCTCGATCTTAAGCAGAATCCTCCGGACTACATATGGAATACGTTGCTGTCGGGAAAGAGCCGACGCAACCACAGGAAATACGTCCGCCGGTTCGAGCAGTCCGGCTACACCATCCGGGATTCCAGGGACAAGAAGGACCTCGACCTGTTCTACACTTACTACGAGGAGAACCTCAATTACATCGGAGCTTCGCCCTTTGCCAAGTCCCACTTCGAGATTCTTTTCGATCTGTTCTCCAAGGATGAGCTCAGGATGACCTTCCTGGAGAAGGACGATCACCTGGCCGGAGGGGCGATGGGGTTGATCGATACTCAGAGAGGGGCCATCCACCTTCGTTATCTGGCCCTCAATCGAGACATCGGCAAGACCTATCATCCACCTTATGCGCTCTCATGGGAAGAGATCCAATTTGCCTACGCCAACAATATCCACCTGGTCTGCTTCGGCACCAATAACAAGGACCCTATGGACCGAAACTACGCCATGAAGAGGGGGTTCGGGCCCGAATACCATGACTATTACTCGACTGTGGCACCTATGAACTATGGCGCCCGGCTCATTTATTCAGGGTATCAGAAGCTCAAAGAGATCAAGGACCGGGACAAGCCCGTGCATCAGGCTAGCGAGGCCGGCCCCGCAGACGAGGGGACCAAAGGCAACGGAGAGTGACCGATCAGCCGATCTTTCCCTGATCAAGGACGATCTTGATGTACTCCTTCCTGGAGCACCTATAGAAGGCCTCACAGGCTTTGACCTTCTTGCCCCACCCGATGGCCCGGTATGAGTTCAGCCCGAAGACGCACTCCTTGATGTTCTGATGGTCAATCTGCGAGCGGTGGGCGTCCATGGCCTTCATCTTGGCATCGATGGTGTCGGTGATGTCGACGAGCAGGTTGGGAAAGAGGGGAGTCCACACCTCGTAGCAGTAGCAGATCACAGGCTCCCGGTAGTTCTTAAGAGCCTCCGCAAGAGCAATGGCCGACTGGATGTGGTCGGAATGGTTGTCGAAAATGAATGGAACGAAGATTATGTCCGGATGGAACATATCCAGGACCTCCCCGGTGGCGCCTATGGCATTGCGATCGGCGCGCAGGTCGCCATCCTTGTTGTCGAGGAACTGGCTATCGTGACATCCGATGATCTTGAGGCCTTCTTCGGCCTCCTGCCTCCGCATGGTCGCCAACTCCTGACCGCCGAGGTCCGGATTGCCCTCGCTCCCATCGGTGAAGTACAAGGTCTTGATGTGAGCGCCCCTTTCCCCGTACTTCTTAACCGTCCCTCCGCAACCGAGGACCTCGTCGTCGGGGTGGGGAGCGATGACTAGCACTCTCTGGGCCTCCTCCACCGGCCTGATGGGGGGTTGTGGCGAGCATTTTCCCACGGTGATCCGACCAAAAATTTTCACGAACTTCATATATCTCCTCATCTTCCCCCCGATAAGGAGAGGACGGACCCTCTCATCTACCTTGGCTGCACCTACCATGCGTTCCACCCCGCTCGTGTCAGATGATCATTTCCCATTTAAGAATTATCTATCATATATAATGGATAAACTATTGAACCATGCCTAATCGGTTTATTTATATATAAGTTGCAATCATAATATATCTCAGATGATAATCTAGGTCTAAAAGAATTGGAGATGAGGGGCAAGCAATGAACGTTCGGGTTTTCATGGAGGGGCCGCAAGACAAGACCGGTGGCGTCAGCAACCACATGAGGTACTTGAAGAAGGAAATGACCGGCATGCCTGGCCTGCAGCTCATTACCTACGACTCGTCCCTCTCCCGATCAGGAGAGAATATCGACGCCATCATCCACAAGATGTACGGCCGGTTCATCGGGTTCCCCATTCAACTGGTGAAGCGGAGGAAAGAATACGACATCGTTCATACTCAATCCTCGGGCGGGATGCCAGGGTTCATCACTGCCATGGTAGCTTCGGTGTTCACCCGCATCCTGGGAAAGGAGCAGATATTCACATTCCACTACAGCCAGACCGAGCAGTTCGTCTCCTCGCATCATCGGATGATGAAACTTGTGCTCGATTCCTCATCGGCGTGCATACTGGTCTCCAACCGGCAGAAGGAGGCGTTCGGTCAGGCGTTCGGTTCGACCGCTCTGGGCAAGATCCACGTCATCTCCAACGGGTTCAATCCCCAAGCCATCTTCCCGCTGGACAGGGAGGAGTCGAGGGCCAAGCTGGGCATCACCGCTCCGGGCAAGCTGCTGGTGAACATTGCCAACCTGGAGAGATACAAGGCCCACCGGCACCTGATCGAAGCGATGAGGATATTGTGCCAAAAGAGGGACGATGTCCATCTGTGCATCGTCGGCCACGGCTCCCAGGAGCAGGCTATCAGGGATCAGATCGAGAATAGCGGGTTGAGCGACAAGATCTCCCTAATCGTTGACTATCAGACCGCGGAGGGCATCTGCCTGTGGCACAACTCTGCGGACATATTCGTGCTGTCGAGCTGTCACGAGGGGAACCCGACAGTCATGTTCGAGTGCCTGGCCTGCGGGATCCCGTTCGTGGGGACCAAGGTGGGGGGAGTGCCCCAGATCGTATCCTCGGACCGATACGGGCTGCTGTGCGAACGGGGAGACCCGGCCGCACTGGCCGAAGAGCTGCAAAAGGCCCTGGAACGGGAGTGGGACCGGTCAGCCATCAGTACCTACGCGGCGGACTTCCACTGGAGGCGGATCGCCGAGGAGACGGTGAAGGTCTACCAGGGCGTTCTCGAGGCCACTGAGGTCGACAGACCCAAAGCGGCCGGCAATCCTCAGCCCGCGGAGAGCTAGCCCGGAATCGAGCCCATCCAAAAGGATGGGGGCGGGGCTACCCTCACCTCGTTCGGGCCGGGCTATCCGATCAGATGATTGTGTTGTTCAGGATGACGGTTCCCGTTCCGGCATTGGCTATGGAGCCTTTCTTGTAGAACGTGTTGTTCTGGATCACGTTCCCCGTGCTTATGGAATCGGAGATGGATACCCATTCACCGGAGACCCCGTTGATGGTGTTGTGGTCTATGACATTGTTGTTGCATCCGACCTTGGACCCGTCACTGACAACGATCCAAATCCCGGTGCCCTTGAGACCGGTAAGAACGTTATCGTGGAAGTAGGTCGAGCTGGCGTCCCACAGCTCCACTCCTGGGGCGCTGGTCCGGCCGCCGGTGATGGTGTTGCTGTAGACCTCATTGCCCACACCCCTGATGATCATCCCAACGGTGTAGGCATCGTGGATGTAGTTGCCGTAGACCTTGCCTCCCGAATTGCACTTGAAGTCGATGCCCTGGTCGCAGGCATAGGCGCCGGTGGTGTAGATCTCATTGTTGCGCACGATGGCGTTGGTGGCGAACCTGATCTGCACCGAGCCGAAGCCTCCCCAGCCAACCATGATGCCGGGGTGGTCCCCGTCCATCCCGCAGTCGATGCACAGGTTGTTTTCGATCAGATAATTATCGCCGATGTCTTCCAGACCCCTCAGGCTGGGAGCCTCGATGCCGGAGGCCTGGGTGCGGGCGACGGTGTTGCCCCGGATGATCATATCGCTGATGTCCTGCACGATCCCATCATCCTCGGCGTAGCAGTAGATGCCCGAACCCCCATCATGGAAGTTGTTGTTCTCCACCACGCAGTTGTTGCTGTAGACCAGCCCGCAGCATGACCCCACGCCGTTGTAGCTCTCGACGTTGGACACGGTGATCCGGCTGCACGATATGAACTCGATGAGATCGCTGGGGCTGTCATGGACCTTAAGCCCGGATACGGAGACGTCGCTGCAGTACCGGAAGTAGAAGGGAATGCTGGACTTGCCATTGCCGTTCCATTCCCCGCCCACGATGTCAAAGTAGGCCTTGGGCTGATTGGCCTGCCCGTTGGCGGTGAGCATGTGGTTGGAAGAGGTGGCGGTCACCGTCCCCTCGAGCTTGAGGGTGGTGTAGCTGGGAATTGTAATCGCCGAGGTGAGGGTGAAGCTGCCCTGCAGCAGGACTCCTTCCTTGACCGTCCTGCCGGAGGTCAGGGAGTTGAGGGCGGCCTGGATGACCGTGGCCGCGTTGGTGCCCGACGATATGGTCGCGCCGGTGACCGCGTTCTTGGCGTAGTAGGTCCCACCGACGTTGGTAACGATGTACTTGTAGGAGGAGGCCACCGTGGAGTTGGCACCGGTGGTCGTGTTGGTGGTCGTATCGGTCGTGCCCGTGGTGGTGTTGGTTGTCGGATCCGTGGTCGCGGAAGGTTGGGCTGTCGCAACGAACGACACGTTAGCCGAGGAACCGCTGTGGGTGCTGTCCCCGGCGAAGGTGGCAGTCAAAGTGAAAGTACCAGTCGTCGTCGGGACGTAGTCAGCGGTGAAGCTGCCATTGCTGTCAGCGGACACGGAGGATCCCTGCACCGGATAAGCCGTTCCACCGTTGGGCAGGGTCACCTTCAGCTGCACCGCCCCGTTGCTGATGACGGAGGCGCTGCTAAGCTGGCCGTAAGCGTGAATGGTGGCGCCGGTGTAGACGGTCGACGACGAGACTGTCAGGTCGATGGTCGAAGAGCTCTTGGCCACGGTCCCTTGGGAGGAGGTCGAAGATTTCACGATGAATGACTCGGTGTCGGTAGCTGAGGAGTAGTAGCTGTTTCCGTTGAAGGTGGCCACGAATTTGTGGGTACCGGTCATCTTGGGAGTATAGTCCATGGAGAACTTGCCATTGCTGCCCGTGGTTGTGGACGAGCCCTGGGTGGGGTAGGCGGTCAAGCCGTTAGGCTGGATGACCTTGATCGAGACTTTGGCATAAGTGATACCGCTTCCGGCCTTGAGGATGCAATCGGCGTGGACGTTCTTGCCCACGGTCTGGGTCGAAGAGTCGATGGATATGGTGATGGACGAGCTGACTTTGCGTTGTTTGCCGAAGACCGTCGGGTCAGTGCTTCCCGAGGTCAGGGGGACCATGACCGCGACGCTGATGACCATAGCCACAATCGCGACGACCACTACCAGATACTTCAGCTTCCGTCCGAGCTTATTAAAGACTTTTACCATCGAACCACCCCGCGCTTTCGCCCTGTCCTGACATTGTTGGCGTTTGGTTTTTAATATTATTTTATTAATAATACTCGATGATTGACAAAATTACTTGGCCTTCTAAGGCCGGAGATAATTAAAAAGTAGCATTCAAAATATCAAACCTGATTATTTGGCAAGATAGAAGAAACGGCGATCGTTTTTACCCCATGAGGCCGCAAGTTCGCTCTCCGCCATATTGCTGGCATGGCAAGCAAGGATGATCGGCGATTATCGACGACTCCAGGGCCGGGAGGGACGACGCCGGAACGAACCCTGCTCGTGATCAGTCCCGGACCATCACATAACCGACCACCGTGCAGATGGCAAAGGAACCGATCCACGCCATACCGATGCCATCCATTCCGTAAAGGGAGACCAATGCCAGCAGCAGGGCGAAGAACGATATCGCGTTTATCGCGCTGAGGATGATGAGCCCTCTTACCTTTCCCCTTATCTTCAGGGCCGTGCTCTCTGCCAGGTACGGGGCCAGGAACAGGCTGGAGATGACCAGCAGGTCCAGGATGATCGGTCCTTGGGCGGCGTACTCCTCGCCCAGGATCCCCAGGATCCAGGGTCCCAGGCAGATGATGAGCAGGACCAGGGGGATAAGTATGGCGTATATGACCATCAGGGATTTCTTGAATATCTTGCCCAGGCTCTCCCCGTGACTTCCCTCCACGAAAAGGGAGGTGGAGAAGGAAGATGGCACATAGAAGACAATGGCAGTGACGGACAGCGACATGTAGTAGATGGCAGCCTCGCTGGACCCAATCATGCTGTAGATGATGATGGGCGAAACCAGCGTCGGCAGGGAGTACAGGATGTTGCCGACATAGTTGCCGGTGGAGAACCAGAAGGACTCCTTGAAGTAGGCCCAATCGAACTTTCCGAGCCGGATGCCCATGCGGTAGAGGAAGATGGCACATACTCCGAACATCAGGACGTATACCAGGACCAGGGAGGCCAGGACACCCATGCTCCCGAGGGGGACGAAGGGGATCAGCAGGGGGACCCTCAGACCCAGCAACAAGGTCATTATCAGCACATATTTGGCCATCCGTGATCCGATGAAGGAGGTGCTGATGATACCGGACACGCTCATTACGCAGGTCAGCACCACGAACAGAATGCGATAGCTCGGATCGGTCACCAGGTCGGGCATCCATATGGAGGCGCCTAGGACGAAGACCACTCCCAGGACGACGGAGAAGAGAAGGTTAGCCTGCAGGGCCGTCCCGAAGATCCTTGACTTGTCCCGGCTGGGGAAATAGCGGATCATGGCCTGGTCCAGGCCCAACCCGGCGACCGTGGATATCAGGCTCGAGGTCGATATCAGAGTGGAAGCGAGGCCTATATCGCCTATGGAATAGTAGTGAGCGGCGATCACCCAGAACAATAGGCCGAGACAGGAGCCGGCTATCGAGGCCAGGATGATGAACAAGGAGTTGCGATACAGGCGATCCCGGTAGAGATTCAACGGATTGAAGGCGGAGAGGCGCGTCCTTACCGACTCAACGATATGATTCTCGAAGGTACGGGCCATGTCAGATCCTCCTCCGCCATGTTCGAAACAAGCGTCGGGGGATCGCATAAGCCTCCGAGATCGGGGCGGGATCATGGAGATGGCCCGATGGACGACGACCAATTCCAGAGCGGCATGATCTCGAGCCGGCAGGATCGGTCAGTTGAGATCGGCCGCATTCCGGACCATGATGAAGGTGAGAGACCGTGCAAGGCCGTTTAATGTCAGTAGCGTCCATGCTCGGTAGCCGATTAACATCCAACTATTAATATTCGTTCTGGATGGATAATCATACCCAGACCGGATCGGTGCAGCGACCTTTTCTCGAACCGACGAGCACGATGCAGTTAGAGATGATGATCGTCACCATGGAATGGCAACCATCGGCGACGTTCATAACGAGATAGGATAAAAAACGGTTGATGATGAAAAAATAAAGGGGTTTGGGGCGGCATCATCGGACCGTGAAGGTGCCGCTCCAGGCGTAGATGGTCGAATCCGACGTGCTGGTTATCTTGATCTGGTAGGAGCCAGATGCTTGCAGCAGGGGCACGATCCAGGTGTACGCCCCATCGTTGGTAGTGCTGCTCGTGATGACCTTGTTGAGCGCGCCGCTGCGATACAGCTCGATCTTGATCTGACCGATGTTCGCGGATTCCTTGGTCCATTTGATCGCCACGCTGGACAGCCGCCCGTAGCTCGACCCGTCCGTGGGCGAGGTCACGGTCAGCACCGCCTTACGGAGGGTGAACGTGGAGTCGCTCTGGTCGTAGTACTGCGGATAGTCGACGGACGCCACGCGGATGGAGTAGCCCGACCCCGCCGCCAGGGATGTGCTGACCGTCCAGGTGTAGCTTCCCGTATTGGTCGTGCTGGAGACCAGGGTCGCCACCTTGACCCCATCCTTCCACAGGGTGATGGATACTTTGCTCAGCACAGACAGGTCGCCCGTCCACTGGACGCTCACGCTCGCTCCCTGGACCAAGGTCTGCCCGCCGTTGGGACTGGTTATGGTCATCGCCGGAGCCCTGATGGTGAAGAGACCGCTCGTCCCGCTGACCCCGGCATTGGTGGTATCGGTCAGCTTGATCGAGTAATCGCTTCCCGCGGACAGGGTGTAGGGGAGCGTGAAGCTCTGGCTTCCATCGTTGGGAGTGGATGCGGACAGGGTCTGGACCACGACGCCGCCCTTAAGGAGGTCAACCTTGAGGTTGGACACCTTGCCGGCCGTGGTCCAGGTCACCTTGACGGTACTTCCGGCGATCGACGTCGAAGCCGAAGCGGGGGCGGTGACCGTCACCGCAGAGGTGGCGATCTGGACCTTACCCGGGCTTAGGGCGAACTGGCTCTGATCGCTGGCCGTGCTTACCCTGATCTGGTACCCCGATCCCAGGACCTCGGTCGCCGGAACCGTCCAGGAATAGGAACCATCATCGGCCGTGGTGGCAGCGATGGTGTCCACGACCGTCGACCCCTGCATGAGGTCGATGCGGACATCCGCACTGCCGCTGGCGGTCCAGGTGATGGTGTAGGACGAGCCTCTGTACCAGGTCGCGTCGGTGGCCGGAGCGGTCACAGTGATCGCCCTTACCGGGGTAGCGGACTTCTCGTTCGATTGGACGCCGGTGCCGATCGAGTTCACCGCGGCGACCTTGTAGTAGTAGGTGACGCCGTTGGTGACCGCGCTATCGGCGTAGGTCAGGACGTTGCCGACGGTGGTCAGCAGGGTCTCGCCGTTGGTCGAGGTCCCGCGATAGATGGCATATCCGGTGATTGTGCTGCCGCCGTTGCTCGACGGAGCACTCCAGGTCAGGGTCACCTTAGCGTCTCCGGCGGTGGCCGAAGCCAGGGTGGGAGCGGAGGGCACGGCCACTGGCTTGGCCGAGACCTCGCCGGACAGCGCACCTTCCTTCGCCGAGTTTACGGCACTTACCTTGTAGTAATAGGTAACGCCGTTGGTGAGCGAGGCATCGGTATAGGTCGCCACGTTACCCAGGGTGGTCAGCAGGGTCTCGCTGCCCGATGAACTGCCCCGGTAGATCTTGTACCCGGTGATGTCGCTGCCACCATTACTGGCGGGAGCTTTCCAGGTAAGAACGACCTGGCCGTTGCCGGCGGTGGCGACCACGTTCTGAGGTGCCGACGGAGCGGTGATCGCCGCTGTCGGGGCAGCCGAAGATTCGCTGGACTGGGGGCCCTCGTTGACAGCATTCACCGCACTAACCTTGTAGTAGTAGGTGACGCCGTTAGTGACCGCGGTGTCAGTGTAGGTCAGGACGTTGCCGACGGTGGTCAGCAGGGTCTCGCTGCCCGATGAACTGCCCCGGTAGATCTTGTAGCCAGTTATCGTGCTGCCGCCGTTGCTCGACGGAGCGCTCCAGGTCAGGGTCACCTTGGAATCCCCTCCCACGGCGCCTATGTTCTGCGGAGCACCAGGGGTGGCCCCCTGGGTCTTGACCTCGATGACATCGTTGGACCGCGCGAACAACACGATCTGGTTGCCTGCGACGGTATAGTCGGTGCCCTTGGCCAATAGGTTTCCGTTCTTCAGCACCAGTGCCGAACTGGCAGTGGAGAAGCTTATCGTGAGCCTGGACGGGAAGCCGTTGCACTCGACCGAGAACTTGACGTCCTGGTCGGGAGAGTAGGTCTGATAGTGTATCTTGGTGTCGACCTGGTTCGCGATGCGATAATAGTACTCGTTGAATCCGATGATGTGCTTACCTTCGTAGTTGTCCACCCAATTCACGAAGTTACTGTAGCTGATGGAATAGTCGTCCGCCACCGTCTGATCGGTGTTGTGGGTGAAGCAGGGGTAGACCATCTGAGCATCGGATACTTTGGACCAGAACTCCGACCACCGCTCATCGTCCAGGTTACCGATGTTCGCAAGGTACCCGGTGCCGGAGCTACCGGTCCTCCATAGCATATGGAGAGAGTTGTAAGCGTAGACCGCGTTGTCAACGGTATCGCTGTTATACAGCGAGCACCAGGTGGTCGGTGCTTGACCGAAGATCTGGGTTATCTGGTTGTACTCGCTGAGCATCAGGGCTTGAGCATCCTTGGCTGACAGGGTGTTCAAGGCCTTACTGAAGTGTATGCCCAGCTCCCAGCCCTTTGCCAGCAGATCCTTGGCGTAGGTGATCTGCTCGGGGTACTGTTGCAGCCAGACTACATCTACCCAGGCGACGCCCACATCGCCTTGGGCATACATGTACGAGGTCCCCTGGGCATTTATCTGCACCTTGGGGGCATCGATGCCGAACGACAGGTAATCGTTACCCGGAACCGCGGTGACGACACCGCCGCTGACCGTCTCCTTGACGCCGTATAGGAGCACGGACGCCCAGGTCGCATAAGAGCCTAATTCGTTGTCGAACCGCAGCATGGGCAGGGTCAAGGGGTCGTAGGGAAGGGCCTGGATGGACCAGCTGCTCATGGGGGTGGTGATCTTGTACTCGTCGTTGTAGAAGATGGTGAGGCTCTTGGTCGTCCCGACCGCCATTATGTGGATGGTGTTGATGCCATCGCTCAGCGCGCTGGCCGGGACATCGTAATACTGGTACGCATAGTCACTGGCGGACGTTGCATAATACGATATGACCCTGGCACCTCCCTCGGGGAGGGAGAGGGTCTGTATCACGAACGTCGAGCCGGTGATATAGGTGCTCGATTTCCAATGATCCGAAGTCACCTTCAGATCAATCGTGATGTTACCATTCACGAAGGGCTCGATACCGACGTACATCGAACCGACCTGTCCGCTGGCAGTCTTGTATTCCACAGCTCCCTCGCCCGTATTATAGCTCAGGGTCGCATCGGTGCTGTACTGCAGATTGTTGCCGAGCACGATGTTCTGTGGTATGGCCGCGTTCTGAGAATAGTCCTGATCGAATATCGTTACTTCCGATGGCGCAGGACCACTGTCCGCGTCAGCGTTGGATGTGAACATCACGAAGAATGAGCACGCCAACAGCATGACTGCGATGGTGATCGAATACGCCGACAATCTTCCAATCTTACTACTATCTTTGATATTTACGCCCCCCATTTTAAATATGAGTTATAATTCCGTGAAAATAATAGTTGATTAAATATTACTTAAATATTTCTGCCATTTGGGATGCCATTTACTGGTATCTTTCCAGATAATGAGTAAAATGGCCGCCTCTTGCGGACGCAGAAAAACGGACCGAATTCTTTCGATCGAAGGTTGCAAATGCACCGGCGACGAGGGTTGAGGGACGAATATTCCCGGCGCCTTTATCGCGAAAGATGGTAAGCCCACCAAGTTCACAAGCGGACCTCACTTTCGGCCACCCCTCCGAAACGAGGATAACCGACCTAGGTCGATAGCTATGCAATCCATGCAAAAGAGCCAACACTACGTCCTGAGAACTGTACTTTGTCCGGGATGCGGACATCCCCAGGTCCTCAAATTCAAGCTCAACGAGGTCCAGGTCACCGAGAGGTGTGAGGCCTGCGGGAAGGTCGCCACCTTCGAGAGGGCCCTCTCAGGGGCCGAAGCATGGAGATCGGTCCGCTGATCTTCTCTCCGATCTTTCACCTGGGGCAGGTGCGGCGGGTGTTTTTGCGCCCCCTAGCTGTTCGCTTGAGATGTGCTCTTCCTGCTTCAGTTCGAGGGACTAATTGGCACGATTTATGACTAATCGCCGACGTTGACCGTCGGGCGGGGCAGAGTAAAGAAGAACGTGGACCCGGCCTTACCGTCGGAGTCCACCCAGATCAATCCTCCATGCCGCTCGATGATCTTCTTGCAGATCGCCAGGCCGATGCCCGTCCCAGGATACTCTTCCTTGGTATGTAGGCGGGAGAACATCTTGAACAGCTTGTCCTGGTACTTGGGGTCGATGCCGATGCCGTTGTCCTTCACAGAGAAGACGCAGATGTCGCCGACAGTGCTCGCTGACACTTCTACCAGGGGCGGCCCAGAGCCGTGGAACTTGATCGCGTTGTTGATGAGATTGGTGAGCAGCTGCTTCATCTGCATTGTGTCCCCGACCACGTTCGGGAGGGTTTCGGACGTTACTCGGCCTCCGTTCTGATCTATGGCCAACGCAAGGTCGCCGATTACCGCCTGGACCACCAGGTTCATGTCCACAGTGGTGAAGTCCTCCTTGTGCGTCTCGATCCGGGAGTACTGCAGGAGGTCGTTCACCAACTGCCTCATCCGATCCGCGCCCTGGCGTGCTATGTTCATGTATTCCCTGGCCTGGGGGCTCAGCTCTTCCCCGTACCGCTTGCCCAGTAGGTCCATGTATAGAGTGACCATGCGCAGCGGCTCCTGTAGGTCGTGCGATGCGACGTAGGCGAACTGCTGCAGCTCATCGTTGGACCGCTCCAACTGCTTGGAGTACTCCTGCAGCTCCCGCTCCGCCCTCTTGCTCTCGGTGATGTCGCGGAATGAGGCCACGATCTCGCTGATCATTCCCTCCGGCCCCCTGACGACCCGGACGTGGGCCGAGCAGTAGATCTCGTGCCCGTCCTTGTGGAAGTAGACGGCATCCCCGTCATAGAAGTTATCCTTCATCGGCCTGCCTGTGGAATCGTCGATCGTGTGGGTGGGCTTCCTGTTTCGCAGGAGGTCCCCGGAATCCCGTCCCATCGCTTCGCTCGCCTTCCATCCGAAGAGGTCCTCGGCCATGCCATTCCAGTAGATGATCCGGAAGTCCTTGTCCAGCGCAACGATGGCATCGTGAACGCTGGACAGCAGATGCGCCTGGAATGCCAGGTCCTGCTCGTTGCGCTTGCGTTCGCTGATGTCGATGAAGGATGCCACGCTTCCGCGGACCCTGCCGCCATTGTCGAACAGCGGTATGGCGTCCCCCAGAAGGGTCCTCCGCCTGCCGCTCGGGAGAAGAACCTCGATTTCGTAGTCCCGGACCTCCACCCCCCTAGCCGTCGACACCTGCATCGGCATCTCCTCCGGGCGGAGCTCCCGCCCGTGGCTGAAGAAGCGCCGGTCCATGTTCAACTCGAGGCCCGACGATGTCCCCGCAGAGACGTTCTCACTGTCCTTGGTCTCGTACATCTGGTCTGCGGCCTTATTGCCGGTGATCAGGCGGCACTCAGGATCATGGGCGATCCATACCGCTGAGGGCACGGCGTCCATGAGGGCCCTGATCTCCTCGGCCTGCTGGCGGGCCATCTCGGCGTTGTCCTCCGACTGGTGCCGGGCCTTGGCCACATTGGTCATGTCCAGCGACGAGAGAATGTACATCTCCGCGCCTACCGGGGCAATGAGGCTGCGCACGTAAGCGTCCAGCTCTTCAAGGTAGAAGTCGAAGGTCACTGGCATGCTTCCGGCCCGCATCTCCCTGAGCAACGACAAGTGTCTGTCCAGCGTATTGGCTCCCAGGACTTCGGCCACCGATCGGCCGATGATCTCCTCCCTCGGTCTCCCCAAGGCCTTGGAGAACAGGGCGTTGATGTCCACGAACACCGACTCGACGACCTCACCCCCCTCATCGAGGACGAAGCGCAGCAGGGCCACCGCCTCGTGGGGGTTGTGGAAAAGGGAGCGGTAGCGGGTGTCGATGATGTCCAGCATCTCCTCCGCCTGCTTGCGGCCGGTGATGTCCTGCAGCGTGACCAGGGTACCATCCCGTCCGCCGTTCGCATCCAGCAACGGGGTGGCGGAAAGAGAGAACCACCTCTCCGAACCGTCCCGTCGGCGCAGGCGCCCTTCATAGCTCTCCACCCTCTCGATCTTGTCCAGCTCTGGAAGCCCGAGCTCGGATGGGAACCGTCCAGTGATGTCCTTTCCCCTGTGGCCGAGGATGGCCGCTCCCCTTTCGTTGATGAGGTCGGTCCTGCCGCTGGCATCCAGGACCCACAGGCCTTCGTCAGCGAGCCGGATGATCTGTTTCAGTCTTTGAGCGGGCATTCCATCGAGCGGAGACATCGGTCACCAGAACAGCATGAGCACTGGTTCAATCAGACTCCCACCTAGATAATCCTTGGTCGCCTGATCGTCTGCCATATCAGTGTGGACGAATAACATACTGGGAAGGTGGTCGTCGGTCTCCAGGCCGCCCGATGGCCGCAGTGCTCGCCCACGCTGTTTGGATCAGGTGGTCAGAGAGCGTCGTCGCTCCCATCACTGGCGCCTCAATGCCTGAAGAACCCCACTTCATTCATGATGCGGTGGGCGATGGCGTTGCTGGGCCCGTCCCCTCTCGCCACGTTGACGGATATGTTACTGCCGACGGCCTCGGCCACCCTGGCCACACCCTGGTTGGTGAACCCGGGGCAGAGTAGGAAGGATTGTATGCCGTCCGCATCGACCAATCTCCTGCACATCACAACCGCCTCGTCCTCGTTCCTCACCAGCACCGTGGTCAACGAGTACATGGGGGTCTCGATGACGCTCCTGTGCTTCATCGGGTCCGCGTCCGGCGTCATGGCCACCATGGCCGCTCTGAACTTCGTCTCGGACATGACCTCATCAACATCCCGGCCGCATATCAACTCATTGGATAGTTAGCCTACTTCACGGTAAAGCTCACCGCCACATCCCTTACATTGCCAACCTTGTCCACTGCCCGTACTGTCACGGTGTGGGTGGCATGCGAAAGGCCACGGAAGGTGTAGCTTGTCGTCGTGGAGCTCAACTGCGTCCATACGCCGTTGTCCAGCTTGACATAGTACGCCGAAAGGCCGGAGTAGGAGTCGCTTCCCGACCATTTCACAGCCACCGAGGTGGTGGTGGAGGTCGAGCCACTGCGGGGGCTGGTGAT
Organism: Methanomassiliicoccus sp.; assembly: GCA_033485155.1. Classification (NCBI taxonomy): domain Archaea; kingdom Methanobacteriati; phylum Thermoplasmatota; class Thermoplasmata; order Methanomassiliicoccales; family Methanomassiliicoccaceae; genus Methanomassiliicoccus; species Methanomassiliicoccus sp. Next base: position 239,370 of record JAWQJJ010000002.1, on the reverse strand, counting down.
TGTCAGCGAGGGAGCGGCAGCATCGACGCGGAAGCTCACCGTGGCGTCCTTGTAGTTACCGGCCTTGTCCACCGCCCTCACCGTCACGCTGTGGCTGCCTTGGGACAGCGAACCGGTGGTGTAGCTCGAGGTGCTCGATGATAGCGTGGTCCACGTCCCGCCGTCGACCCTAACGAGATAGGAAGCGATGCCCGAGGTCACGTCGCTTCCTTTCCACCCTACCTTCGGCTGGGCGGACACGTACGACCCACTGGTGGGCGTGGTGACGGTAAGCGACGGGGCGGCAGTGTCAACGACGAAGGTCGCCGTCGCCTCGCTGTAGCTGCCAGCAAGGTCCACGGCCCTAACGGTCACGGTATGGGCGCCCTGGGCCAAGCTGCGGTAGGTGTAGCTCGAGGTGCTCGAGGACAGCGTGGTCCAGGAGCTTCCGTCCATCCGCACCAGGTAGCTGGCGATGCTCGAGGTGGACGAACTGCCGGTCCACTTGACAGTCATCGATGTGCTGGCATAGGCGCCCCCGCTGGTGGGAGCGGCGATCGTTACGGTCGGTGGGGACGACCGGACCACGGTGAAGGTCACCGACGCTTCGGCGAGATTGCCTAGCGCGTCCACCGCCCGGACCGACGCGGTGTGACTTCCTGAGGATAGACCGGTGAAGGCATAGCTCACGGTGGTCGGCGAGAGCGTGGTCCATGCCCCGCCGTCCAGCCGGACGTAGTAGGAGGCTATACCCGAGGTCACGTCGCTCCCTTTCCAGGCCAGGGCGACATCGCCGCCGACGTTAGCGTTCGCGGCCGGAGCGGTGATGATCAGGCCGGGGGAGGTGGTGTCCACGAGGAAGAGAACCGAGTCGTTGGCGTAGATACCGTCCCCATCCTGGCAGCTAACGGCCACGGTGTGCTGGCCGTCGGTGAGGCCGGTAAGGGTGTACGAAGTGGCGGCCGGGGCCATCGAGACCGGCGCTCCGCCGTCCAGTTGAATCGAGCAGACGGCGATATCGGCCCCCGGGTCGGTGCTGTTCCAGTATACCGGCACCGAGGTGGTGTTGAACCTTGCTCCGTCGGATGGAGTGTTGATGATCAGCGATGGGTCGCCTGCCCTCACCGTCACCGTCGTCGAGGTGGAATTGATGGCGCCGATCGAGTTCATCACCTGCATGCGGATGGTGTAGACACCGCTCCTGGCGTACGAGGTGGAGGCAGTCTTGGACAAATTCCACGCCGTGTCGTAGGACCCGTCATCGTTCCAGTCCCACCTGACCTGAAGCTCGGACGAAGCATCCTGCTTGTCGGTGCAGGCCGACGCGTCGACCGTGAACACGGTAGTGGCGTTCCCCGAGGTCGGGGTCACGGAGAACGATGCGTTGGGCGCGGTGCTAGCGCCGAGCGGATAGCCAGCAGTGCCGGTCAGCACCATCGAGGTTATGGCCTGACCACCGGCGGACCAGATGGAGCTCTCACCGAAGGCATAGCGTACCAGGGGGTACACGCCGTTGTTGGCTATCTCGCCCCAGTACAGGGGCTTGCCGTCCGCCCTGGCCCACGCCTCCGGAGTACTGAACAGGTAGGCGTTCGAGGAACCGGTGGCCGATGCATAGTAGTGGCGGGAAGCGATCTCGAACGGTACCGTTCCGGTGCAGACATCGAAATCAGACCGCCCCCAGCCGAACATGTTCCCTAGGCCGGCCACACCCATAGTGCGGGGGTGGGAGGACGCGTACCGAGTGTCGTTCGCTACCGAGCAGGCCCAGGCGTGGAAGGCGCTCTTCCCACCGCTCGTCTTCCAGAATGAGGCATATACCGCGTTGTGGTCGGGTTCGTTGAACATGTCGAACCACGCGATGCCCTTCAGACCGTCCAACGAGGCCATGACCTCGGTGCTGTAATTGATGTAATTGCTGTAGGCCGAGGAGGAGTTGTCGAATACCGTTCCGGACCCGCCAAAGGTGCAGGCGGGGTACTCGGTGGAGCCGGCGAGGACGAGGACTATCCATATATTGTGGGCCTCGGCCGCGGCTTCCATGGTTCTGAGCAACGATATGAAAGCGTCGTGATGGTTGGCCCACGCATCATACTGGATCTTGGTGGCCCAGGTATCGCCGGCCCCGATGCGCACCGTGTTGCAGTGGTAGTAGGCGAGAAGAGCGAAATACCGATCGAAGAAGTGGGCCGCGGTATCGGAGGGCGAGACCGCGCTGTAGCTGCCGGTGTCCGGTCCGTTGAACACCGAGCTCTTGCCCGCGTACTGGGTCTGGCCTTCGATGTAGGCCAGGGTAGCGAAGGCCAGGGCGGTGGTGTCCACCACTCCGAAGAACTTATCTGCGGGTGCCTGGCCGTCTACGAGGATCGTGGTCCCTTGTACGCTCACCACGCCATAGGTAGGGGCGGCGGAGGCCGAAGGGAGGTCCGAGATTATGAGAACGCCAGGCAGCATGAGGGCCATGACGGATAAGAACGCCATCAACCTGCTACATCGCTTCTTCATCCCATCACCTCCGCGATCCGCGAACGATGACCGTGGACGCCTCGAATATAGGGAAGAAGTGACAGGGAATTGCGAAGTTATGTGATAGCAACACGGCCCGGACATTCGTTATCATCGTAGATAAAATTAATGGAAATTTATAATCCGCCGATGAGAAAGGAACGCTGCCAGGAGCGAGCGATGATGTCTGGATGCTCGTGGTGACCGATTCTCAGCAACTGTTGCGCGGCCGAGCTGGACAGGATCGAAGACAATACCTAGTACAGAAACGCTCATACTGAACGTCATCCGGTAGGTGTTCTTGACTCCTGCCAGTCAGGAGTCCGCCTTTATAAACGGCCCCGACGATGGGCGGGACCATGGACCGTCCCGTCCGGCCGCTAGCGATGGCCCTCGTGATCATTGTCGCCATTGTGATCGTAGGCGCAGGGTTGTTCACCCTCGCCTCGCCCCCCCAGGAGAGAGACACCTTGTACCAAATCGGCAGCCTGGACGACCTGGTGGATGGGCGATTGGACGGCACTGCGAGCGTAGGGTCGATGCTCGATCACGGCGATATCGGACTGGGAACGTTCAACGGGCTCGATGGCGAGATGATCGTCATCGACGGACGGTGCTACCGCGCTGCCGCCGATGGATCGGTGAGCGAGATGCCTTCCGGACAACTCACTCCGTTCGCCCAGATCAGTAGGTTCGACCGGGACGGGAGCGTGAGCATAACCGAGGGGATGAACTACAGCGGGGTCAAGTCCCTGTTGGAGACGTCACTGCCCTCGCTGACGGTGTTCTACCTTCTGCGCATCGACGGGACCTTCAATGTGACGGTACGGTCGGTGCCGGGACAGACCGCGCCGTATCCTCCGCTCGAGGACGTGATAGCCAACCAGACGGTGTTCCAGTACCAAGATGTCGCTGGCACGCTGGTGGGCCTATGGTCCCCCGACAGCTCGGCCGGCCTGAGCTCATCGGGGTTCCACTTCCACTTCATCAGCCAGGATAGGAGCAAGGGCGGGCACGTTCTGGACCTGCAGCTCGAGGATGTGACCGCCTACTGGGACAGCACCGCCAGCTACGACGTCGACCTCAACTAGGCTCTTTGAAAAGAAGCGATAATAGGCCGTCCGATTATTCCTTTTTCTCCTCCGGCTTTCCCATCTTCTTGGGACGCAGGAGGTCCTCATGTCGTCGGACGTCCTCTGGTTCGTTAGTCTTCTCTCCGACCCTCTTTTCCTTCTTCTTGACCTCCTCGACGTTCTTCTCGGGTATCATCAAGCTCCCTCCGGGTCAAACCCACCTCATCGAGGTCTCGGGGAGGTATTAGTGGGTTTGTCGCTGACCGATCGGGCTCGGGGCACCCGTCACGCTGTTACGTCATACATATAGCTGACAAAGCCAGGCAAGTGAAATTATCAAAGTTTCTATAAATAAAAAACAATCACAACAATAACTAAGTCCAACATAGGTGCTTGGCAGGGTTCATGCGTCGGGATGCGCTCGTGATGACTTTCGTTCTGCTGCTGATGGCAGCGATGATCGTCACCGTACTGCCAATGAAGGCCCTGGCAGATTCCACTCCCGTGACCCTTGTGCACGAGGATGCGGAGGAAGCCACCTATGATGAGTGGAACGCGAGATGGGAGCGGTTCGATGCGAACAGCACCGGCCTCGCCGACCAAGACTACTGGTGTCGCCTCGCCCATAACAACCATGGTGGTTCCCACGCCATCTATGCTTCGAGGGTGGGCTACAACAGCCACTATCTCATACCCGTGACCATGGCCGATGGGGAGATCGGATACACTCAAGCCTGGAACGTCAACGCTACTGGCTTGCCCGGGACCACATCTCAATCCCAGTGGGTTCCCCGGTATGATACCGGTCAGGATTCCATCATGCGCAAGACGGTGGTGGGTGCGTCCGATTATAGCACCGTGACCCTGACCTTCTGGTTCTGGTCCGACACCGGGGTCTCCGATGCCAAGCAGCCGCTCGACGGCAGCACCATAGGCTACGACTTCCTCAATGTCGTCTACTGGACCGGTACCGGGGACGGAATGGTGAAGCACGTGCTGTGGACCGACAACTACGCCCAGGCCATCGCCAAGACCTGGATCAAGGTCACTCTGACCGTTCCGAACGATCTCACCAAGATCGGCTTCGAGTTCGTGTCCGGTTCCGTGTCTCCAAGCGGGGGGGACTCCAATAATGCCTACGATTCCCAGGGTATCAAGATACAGAACGGAGGGATGAAGGAGGGGGTGTACCTTGACGACATTGATCTGGTCGGTTCGGACGCCAGCGTCTCGAACGTCCCGGTGGAGACGAGCGTGGACGACCTGGCGCAGGTGCAGAACAGCCACACCTTCACCGTCGGCTACGCCGCCAACAGCCCCACCGCCGGCTTCTCCCATGTCAACCTCTACTACCGGGCCGGCAGCACTGGCGACTGGACCAAGTACGGCGGCGAGTACACCACGAGCCCCATCACCTTCACCGCCCCGAGCGATGGCATTTATGAGTTCTTCACTCAGGGCTTCGATGATGCCGGCGGGAACGAGACGCTGAAGAACGCGCCCGAAGCGTCGACCGTCGTGGACACCGTGGCCCCGAGCACGAGCATCGAGGTCACGGGCACGAGCGTCTCGACGAACACCTACAGCGGATCGGCCACCTTCACCCTGAGCGCCGCCGAGTCCGGCTCGGGGATCAATGCCACATACTATCGGGTGGACTCCAGCTCCTGGATCAGGTACACCGGGCCGGTGACCCTGACCAACGGGGGCACTCACCTGGTGCAGTACTACTCCCAGGACATGGCCGGGAACGTCGAGCAGAGTAAAGCGCTGTCCCTGGCCATCCAGACCACCAACCCCGTGATCACCTTCCCCAACCCCGAGCAGGCGTTCACCTCCAGCACCGTGACCGTCAGGTTCGTGGTGTCCGCGTCATCGGCGATCAATCAGATCCGTGCCTCGCTGGACGGGGGAACGAACTCCACCATCGACGCCAACCTCAACTCGGTGACCTTCACCGGCCTCACCTCGGGGACGCACCGGGTCACCATATGGGCCATGGACGCCGACGGCCGATGGGGGCAGAACATGACCCGGTTCAGCGTGGAGGTCAGCGGCAACTCGACGACCCCCTCGCAGACGGACAGCGGGACGACCCTAAGCCTGGGTAGTCTCAGCGCCAGCTATTCGGTCGGCGATATCGTTCACCTGACCTGGAGTTGCACCACCAACCACACCATCGACCACTATACCATCCTGGTGGACGGCAGCACGGTGGCGACGCTCCTAGCCAACTCCACGAGCTACGACCTCGCCGGCCTGAGCGCGGGGAACCACGCGATCACCGTGATGGCCGTCGACAGCAGTGGCAACACCGCCCTGCAGAGCGCCACGGTGACCGTCAAGGCCGGGGCGACCAGCGGTGCCGGCGACGGCGGCATCGCAGCCGATGTGCTCATCGTGGGCGGGATCGCATTGGTCGGCGTGCTGGTGGCATTGATGCTGGTCTTCCTGCGCTCCAGGAAGATGTACTGAAACCCCTTCTCCTACCTTTTTTTAATTTTCACACTCAGATCCTTCATCTGTTCGGACCTCAGCAGGGCGACAGGAGATCGACCTGCCCCGGGAGCGGATAAAGCTAATAAACCGGGGGGACCGAACCGGGCCAGGGGATGCCATGGATCGGCCGAGGTTCTTGGAGCTGGGGCGCACGGCAAGCACTTATGATCCGGCAGGCATGGTCAACATCTACGGTCCAGTGCTCCGCGACGAGTACATCCGTGTGGACTGGTTCACGGGGGTGAGGAACTGGGGGGACCGGACCAGCCCGATCATCGTCCAGCACCTTTCCGGAAGGAGGCCGGTGCTGGGCCGACGCGTCTCCAATCCTCATGACTCGCCGGTGCATATGGTTGTGGGAAGTTTACTCCAGGTCTGCAGGGACGAGAACACGGTGGTGTGGGGCACCGGCCTCATCTCGGCGAACAGCGCGGTGCCGGTCCGCCCCCGGGCCATCCGCGCGGTCAGAGGCCCCCTAACCCGTGAGCGGTTGCTGAGGCAGGGCATCGATTGCCCTCCCATCTACGGGGATCCAGTGCTCCTCTTTCCTCGGATATACCGGCCTGAAGTGACCAAGCGCTACAAGCTAGGTATCGTGCCCCATTACTTCGACGCCTCCTCGCCCCATCTGGAACAGTTCCAAGGGAGCAGGGAGGTCAAGGTGCTCGACGTCGGGAGCGGCGTAGGGACCTTCGTCGACGACCTGTGCAGCTGCCGAGCCATAGCCTCCAGCTCCCTGCACGGGTGCATCGCCGCCGACGCCTATCGCATTCCGTCCCTGTGGATCGAGCTCTCCTCGAAGGTCGAGGGTCGAGGGTTCAAGTTCCGCGACTACTACGAGAGCATCGGGGAAAGCAACGTCCAGCCGCAGCCGGTCCGCGGAGAGATCGATGCAGACCTGCTAATTGCCGCCTGCTCCCGGAGGACCATGGAGATCGACCTCAACGAGCTGCTGGAGGCGTGCCCGTTCCTGCCCGGGGATGATGCAACGCTCCCATAGCTTCATGGGCGCGGGGCTCACATTGGCAGACTGCGGGAGCGGGGACACGATGATGCGAGAGACCGGACCGGAAGCGAACTCCGATAGCTGGAAACGGTTCATGGGGAGGCACTGGAGGGCGTTCGCCCTGTTCGTTGTGGCGGCAGCCTTGGCGTTCGTGGGCATGATCCTTGTGCTCCTGTGGTTCGTGGGTCAGGCGCAGATCGATGGCCTGGTTCCTTCGACGCTGGACCTGTGGACGATGGGCAACCTGGTGACCTTCATCCTGAACCTGCTGTTCTGGGAATTGCTGCTCATCGGCATCCCCGTGGCCGTGGCCGCCGTGGCGGCCTGGCTGTGGTGGAGGCGGCTGCCGTTGGATGAACGGAGGGAGTATCGCTTCTTCCGTAACCGTTCCCGCCGCTCGGATGGAAGTGGTGCCTTCTCCCTGCTGGTCTCCCTCGCCTTCCTGCTCAAGGTGTACCTCGATGGCCGATGGAACGTTCCCTTCGCCACCTGGACCTTTGATTACCTCGTGTACACGTGGATCACCGCCCTGGTCTGGGTGCTCCTAATCTTCGCCATTCCCGCGGCTGTGGTGCTCATCTGGTGGGTGGCCCGGGGAAGGCGGCGCCAGGGCTAGCTACTGAAATGACCTCCGCTCGTCGTAGAGGGAGACACGTCCGGCGTCGTCTCACTTCCGCTCCCTCATCTGCTCCAGCTTGGCCTTCCGCACGATGGCTTCCATGTCCGAGACCGTCCGGGTGGGCATGCTCAAGCGGTTCCAGGTATCGGCGACCGGGCTTGGGAGCCTACCGATGAGCTTCAGCTTGCCCTGGTCCAGCCGCCTGGAGACCAGCAACTGGACCGGCCCGCACTGGTAGTAGTTCAGCCCATGCTCGCGGGCGATGTATTCCATCGTCCTTCGGGAATAGAAGGCGACGTGCTGCCCGTGCTCGAGGCCGTAGTACCACCACTCCTCGGGGCCAGGGATGGCGTCGGGGAGCAGTTCGGTGGAGAATAGCAGGGAGTCTGATATCTTCAGTATCCTGTCGATCTCCGCCCTTGGCTCGGCGAAGTGCTCGAAGGTCTCGAACGAGCTGACCGCCTCCACCCTCCCGTTGCCGTCGTACTCGAAGCCCTGGGCCATCAGGTTCTCACCGTAGGGGTCCATCCAGTAGTAATCGAACCCCCGGTCTCGCATCAGCCGGGTGAAAAGCCCGAGACCGCCCCCGTAGTCAACGAAACGGGCGCCCCGGTCGAAGAACGCCAGGATTATGGAGCTCACCACCCTCGAATGGACGATGGGCCTCACCACCAGATGGGTGTCCGAGGGATTGACCGTCGCGGAGTAGGATTCATTCAGCCAGAACGGCCTTTCCGTCTGCAGGAGCCCGCAGGTCCCGCACAGCCGATACTCGATCGGGTGCCTGCCCATCATCAATGCAGTGAATACCTTCGTTGTGTCGTGGCCACAAAGCCGGCACTCAGAGTCCATACACTCGGATGTGCCGGTGGCACTATTTGTTGATAAGGCTGGCCTCGGCAGGGGTCGAATCGGTGGCGAAGGGACTCGGCGATAATTCGCTTATGGGCTCTTTCATTCTCCCGATGATGGCGACGAGATAACGGTGTCCGATCCTCGAACCTCATCCGGCGCTAATGGCCTACTTCTGGCCGCTTAGCCAGCCTACTGCGACCTTATGCAATAACTATTAGGCTTGGCGATTGACACTAGTCCACAATCGATGGAGAGCTGAACACATGACATCCTCCACCGGAGACCAAAAAGAACGAAAGCTCAGGGAGTTCTGGGCCCCCTACTGGAATAAAAGGACCGATGGGTGGCACAAGGACCAATCCGAAGATTTCCTTCAGAAGGAAGCGAGAGAAAAAATGTTCCACATGGGCGGGGGCGAGAGCCTTCTGGATTTCGGATGTGGATCGGGTGACCTGCTGCAATACATGGCTCCGCATTATCGGGAAGTCACAGGGGTCGATTTCTCGGAGAACATGCTAAAGGTCGCCCGGGAAAAGATGGATGCGAGATGCGGTGATCGAGTAAGGCTGATTTTGGGAGACGATGTCACGTTCTGGGACAGCGTCCAAGGCCAGTCGTTCGACAGGATCATCATGGTGGGAGTAGTGCAGTACCTTCTCTTGGACCAGCTGAACGGTTTCCTCGAGAGATCACATCAGCACCTGGCCGATGGGGGCAAGATCATCCTTTTCGATGTTGCCGATGCCAGGCTCGCCCCCCTGTTCAAGGTGGGCTTCTTCAATTATGATCAGCCATTGGTCATGGTGCCCTACCAATACGTGAGGAATTTGAGCGATTCGGTCAGGCGCAAGATCCGGGGGGGCCCATGGAGCCATATGAACTTCCTATATGCTCCGAACGAGATCGTGAGAGTGGCCAACGATCTTGATTTCGATGCGGAGGTCGTTCGGTCGACCTATTACGAGTATCGGTATCATGTCATACTGACAGAGCGGCGCAGCGACGGACCGATGGAGCAGGGCTGAGGGCGAATATGGCTAATGTAAAGGGCGGATCATGACCTCCCATGACTACTTTGTCCTGAGCTCTGATCAAAAAAACGAATGGTTGGAGGTGACGGATGCTGCCGAGCGGTTGGACATATCGTATCATCCCGACTACGTCCACGCCCTGGAATGCCTCCGCTCCAACGTCAGTGTGTTCGGCGGCAGAGGCCATATGTTCGTCCTTGAATCTCTCGGAAAGAGAGTCGTTTATCCTTTCATGCTCAGACCGCTCTCGGAGCTGGATCAGGGATTGTCTGGTTTCGACATTTCCTCACCGTATGGATATTCGGGGCCGGCTTTGATCTCCGCCGAAGGGACGACCGTTCAAATCGGCGATGCTTTCCGAAAGGCCTTCAACGGCTATTGCTCGGAGAAAGGCGTGGTGACGGAGTTCTGCCGAGTCAATCCATATTTGAATGGTTGCGATCCTGGGAACGATGGCGTCTTCGTCGACCACGGTCCGTTGGTACATGTCAATCTGCTCCAGGAAAGGGAGTTTATCGTCCGGAATTTCAACCGTAACTGCCGTGGTGCGATCAGGAAGGCCGAGCGATCCGGGGCCACCGTTCGTATCGCTGACAAGAGCCCGACGGAGATTCTGCGATTCAAGAGCATCTACGATGATACGATGGTCCGCAATCAGGCCAGGGCCGAATATTCGTTCCCCGAAGGATTCTACCGCCGCCTCGCCGCCATGGATGAAGCGTCCTTGTTCGTGGTCGAGGTCGAGGATCATATCGTCTCGGCAGCGTGGTTCCTGGCCTACGGCAACTGCGTTCAATACTTCCTATCAGGCGTCGATGAGACGGGGCGGAAGATAGGCGCATCCAACCTCCTCCTTTCAGGGGCCATCGAACATTATAAGACAAAGGGGTTGAGCCTGATGTGCCTGGGGGGCGGGCACGGTGAAAGTGACTCTCTGCTGAGGTTCAAGCTCTCGTTCTCATCCACCACCTCGCCTTTCCGGTCCTACCACAAGGTTCACGATCACGAGGCGTTCAAGGAGATCTGCAGGGTCGCGGGAGTGGAAGAGAACTTGGAGAATTACTTTCCTCCGTACAGGGCGATCAGCGGCCAAGGTCGATGACTATCTCCGCTTTCCTGACCGCCACCTATTCGCATCGATGCGCTCATTCATTACAAATGAGTAAGAGCCAGTATAGGCCGATGTCTAGTTCGAATGGATGCTCGAAAAAAGGTGAAGGATCGTCGCGTCACCGGAACGCGACGACGGTGGCATTGAGGTTCTTCTCAAGCTTCTGGAGCTCTTTGACTTGATTCTCGTCGAGGTTTGCGTACTCGGTCGGATTGTAGGCAATGAGAACCACGCCGATCTCCTTCTCCAAGTCCTTGACCTTGCTCAGGTCGGTTACCGATAGCTGTGCCGTTTGAGGGTAGACCATTTACTCACCCGATGCTCATTGGCCAATCACATTATTTAATAATTATTCAGTTTGGCCAATACATCCAATGAGCCCAGGGGATGGAACCATCCGCCTACTTTCCTCTCACATCCGCCGTTCAGAGGTTTATTGCAAAAGTAATCAAAATGAGAAAGAGGAAAGGGGTTTGCGCTACGTCTCTTGCTACGCCCATTCTTCAAGCCGGCGCGGTCACTTGAGCTTCTTCCCGCAGAACACGCAGTTCGTTCTCCCGGAGTTAGGCCTTCCGCACCTCGGGCACAGCACCACCGACTCATCAGACGCATCCCCCACGCCAATCTGAGACTCGATGGGGCGGGTGGTCGTGGTCTGCGGTACCTGGGCAACGGGGGCGGCTGGTGCGAGCGGTTGGTCGAACTGTTCCGCATCCTCGTCCTCGTCCGAGTCGGAGATATTTCTCCGCTTCTGCATCCTTGTGACGAGGAACAATCCGGCGATACCGACGACGACCAGGATGACAAGCAGTATCAGATTGTCGTTGGAAACGGCCGGGGTGGCTGCCAGCTCCGTGGTACGTGCACCGATCCCCACGGAGTTGTGGGCGGCAACCTCGAACTTGTAGCTCTGGCCATTGGTCAGCCCATCGATGACGATGGAGGTCGAGGAAGTATGCGCAACGTCCACGTCGTCCTGGTAGACGATATAGTAGTCGATGGCTGCACTGCCTGCGTTCGTAGGTGCGTTCCAGGACAAGGTGACCTTCCCGTCACCAGCGTTGATTTCTAGGTTAGTCGGGGCGCTGGGGGCACTTATCGATGAGGAAGGAGTCACGACCACCGATGAGGACTGCCCGCTGGTGCCCGCTGAGTTGTGGGCAGCCACGGTGAAAATGTACGCTCGGTCGTTCTGGAGGCCGCTGATGGTGGTGTAGACCAGCGCGGGATGCGCTATATCCACTCCATCCCGATATACGATGTAGTAGTCGATGGCCGCTCCGCCGTTGTTGACCGGCGCCAGCCACGACAGATAGACCTCTCCGGATCCCGGGGTGGCGCTAAGGGCGGTGGGCGCGTTGGGCGCGATTGCGGTGGAGGACGGCGTTACTGACACCGATGCGGTCGGCGATCCCGCACCAGCTGAATTGTGGGCGGCCACGGAGAAGGAGTAGGCTTGTCCGTTGGTGAGGCCAGTTATGGTCGCCGAAGTTGTGGTCGGGTGCGCGACGTCCACTCCGTCCTGGTAGACGATATAGTAGTCGATGGCTGCTCCCCCCGCAGTGGTCGGTGCAGTCCAGCTCAGCGCGACCTGAGCGTCCCCGGGAGTCGCCGATAATCCAGTAGGGGCTCCCGGCACGGCGGTGGTTGAGTTGGGCGTGGCCGACACGGACGATGACCTATCACTGTCTCCCACGGAATTGTTCGCTGCTACCGCGAAAGAGTAGGCCTGCCCATTGGTCAGCCCGGTGATGATAGCGGAGGTAGTCGTGGGATGACTGACATCCACTCCGTCCTGATAGACAATATAGTGGTTGATCGACGCCCCGCCGTCACTGGTCGGTGCAGACCAAGTAAGGGTGACCTGAGCATCACCGATTGTGGCCCTCAGAGATTGTGGGGCAGAGGGTGCGGACGCTGATATGGCAGCTTCGTCCGAATTAGAGTGTGCACCCTCTCCATCCTCGTTCACCGCACTTACTGTGTAAGTGTAGGTAATGCCACTACTGACTGAACCATCTGTATATGTGGTCGTGCTATTGCCGATACTTGCCAGAATGGTTTCGCCAGAACCAGCACTGCGATAGATTTTGTAACCGGTGACATTGCCTGTCGGTGCGGTCCAGCTCAATTGAACTTGAGCATTTTCAGGGGTCGCCGTCAAACCTGTAGGGGCATCCGGAACAGCGGCTGTTGCGGCCATGGGAATGAACGCGGTGATCGCGATCACTACCGCCAGGAATAACACAACCACGGCAGGCGCCTTATGATTAGTACTTGATCTCATTCTATCTTTCCCCCTAGGGTCGCTCATAGATGCGCGACGGTCTAGTAATAGGTTGTTAATATAGGAAGGGAGCGAGATTTTTACGTAAGACCTTGCTCGGCATGGTCTTCTCGAATTGCTCTTCGAAACGCTGATCGCTCGTTCACCGGACGTCGTCCGGCACTCAATCGGGTGCACCGGTGCTCTGGCCAGCGACCCTCACATTCGTCGTTGGTGCTGGGAGGTGGTAACTCAATGGTCGGAAAAGGATACTATAAGTGTAACTCGCCAGCGAAGGCCGGTCATTAAGCATGAACGAAGAGGCTGTGAAGGAGCTCGTGCGGCGACGGCTCAAGTCGCTCTCCGGAGTGGTCGACGTGCGATACTTGGAAGACGAGATGAGGAACAAGATCCGTCACCTCGAGGTCATCGCCGAGAGCCACGGTGCCATCGGCGGCCTGATGAAGTTCAAGAACAAGGGAGTATGGGAAGTCCTGGACCGCGAGGTCTGCTTGGTCATGGTGCTCAACGAAGATTACCAAATAAATGCCGACACCAACAGCATGATCCACATTGTCGATCAGTCGGGACAGGTGCTCGGGGAGTATGTGAGCCCGGAGCGCCGGGAGGAGATACGCAGGGAAGCTCCGGATACTTTCTTTCTCACTGAGGATTTCATCATGCACTCCGGCTGGAAGTCGGTGGGAGAACCATACTTCCTGATCGACGAGGTCATCGTGCACGACCTGGACGATATCGACGAGATCGAGAGGGTGACCTCCGGGAGCTTGACCGCCAAATCGGATGAGGTGATACGGGATATCTTCGGTTTTACCGCACCGGATCAGTACTCCAGGCTGATCGGGTTCGACTTCAGGGAATAGGCCATCGTCGCAGGATCGAACATCATCGCCCCTGAGGACGAACTTATGATTTTTCTGAAAACAATAGGTTTGCCACTTTAAACATTATCAAAATATCGAAAACATCTATCGCATTTACCGCTCGGATACCCCAACCTATCTATATTCAGTTGTAAAAAAAATTATGGGGGTATCGTTTGGACATTAAATGCCCAGTATGCAACCAGAACGTGACGGGTGAAAGGCTGGAAGACCTGAGCCCGCTGATGAGAGCGCATTTGATCGAGGAGCATGCCTTCCCCGGGCTGGAGACCGAGGAGGAGAGGCAGGTCAGGACCTTCAAGGGTCCCGAGGCCGAGGCCCTCTCTGAGGAATCCAGGCTGCGGAAGCAAGAGGTAGCTCAGTTCAAGGAAGCCAGGATAGGGGAGACGGTGGAGGAGAAGGAGGTTGAGACCTTCTCGAAGCGGAACCCCTATGGGGGATCGGAGGATACCAGGGACCTCGTGGAAAAGGTCGCCCAGTTCCGCTACCCCACCGAGGGCGAGAGCAAGGAGCAGTGCGAGGCCAGGACCTTTTCAGAGAGCGAGTGCGTGAACACGCCGGGAGAGTCTCGGGTCCTAAAGAATGAGGTCGGAAGGTTCCAGTACCCCCGAACCGGCCCCGAGGGGGAAAGAGGACCGTTCCAGTGCCCGGTGTGCGGGGTTCCCATGGAGTCAAGGGACGAGGAGGGGCTCTCCAACGAGCTGAAGGGACACTTCGTGGAAGTGCATGAGAAGGAGACGGTGATCATCAAGAACCGGTGAGCTCCTTCCTCATTCTTTTTTTCTCTACTCTAGATTGCATGCGTGAGTAGAACCTATCATTCATTGCCGTTATATCGCCCGAGCTCCGAATATAGCCATCTTGAGGTCGGGGATCCGACCGTGAGGAAGTGAAAAGGATTGATCAACGAACTTATGAACCTGGTGACCAGCGGAAGCGTCCAGGGACTGCCGACAATCGTGATCATGGCCATTCCGTTCATCGTCGGCCTGGTGGTCGGCCTCCTGGCTCACAAGGTCCTGAAGATCGCCCTGATAGCATTGATCGTTCTGGTCATCGCCACCTACCTTGGCCTTTATTCGATGGATCTAAGCACGCTGCATCAGCTGGCCGTCACCTATGGAACGATGGCCTATCACTACGGCATACTCGTCATCGGCATCCTGCCGCTGACCACGGGGTTCGTTATCGGAGCGATTATCGGGTTCATCCTTTCCTGAAAAAAGCGTCGGCTCAGCCCAGGCCCGCCTGCTTGACCGCATCGATGATGCCAGAGATGACGAAGGTCGTGCCCATCCCGGCCAGCAGCACACCCATGATCCTGGTGAAGGCGATGGATCCGTTCTTTCCCAGACGCTTGAAAACGGCCTCGCTGTTAACGATCAGGACATAGGATAGGCCGAGGATGATGAGCACCGCCCCCAGAGTCAGCAGCAGGTCCACCGGTCCTGTGGACTGGGACACCAGGACCATGGTCACGGCGATCGAGCCGGGGCCGGCATAGAGCGGGATGGTCAGGGGGACGATGGCCACCGAGATCGCCTCCTCCTGCGTGCATTCCTCGGAGACCTTGTGCGTCGTCCCCTGTCCCTCCACCAGGTTGAAGCCCAGATAGAAAAGCAGAATGCCGCCCATCACCCTGAACCCCGGCAGGGTGATCCCGAAGATGCGGAAGATGATGTCTCCGAAGATGCCGAACGCCAGCAGCACCGCGGCAGAGAAGATTATCGCCCGCTTCGCCACCGTCCGCTTGGTCGTAGCATCGAAGCAGCTGGTCACCGCCTCGAATATCGCCACGTTGCCGACTGGGTTGATGATGGCGAACAGCGTGACTAGGACGGTTACGAAGTAAGTGGCGTCCATTCGATCATTGAAAGGTGTTCTCCTCGCATATCCAATATCCCATCGACACGTATCAACTACCGATTCTAATGCGCATCTCCTGGATAATGTGAATTCAGCGCCGCGACTGCGTTAAAGGTATGGGTGGCAACACTCGTGGGCCGCCGACCGACCTTGTCGGCGGAGGTTACATTTCTCGGATGCTGCACTTGGAGTGGCGAACGTCACGGCCCCGTCTCGATCGTGTTGGGTCATCGCTGCCCGTTCCAGCCCCTGCGGTTTTCGTATCGTGTCCGACCGGATCGCCGCTCTTTTTTAATATCATCCATTCCGATGATTTTCTCCGCCCTAGGTGACAAAATGGATAAGGTATCTCTTGGCCCCAGGCCATACTTGACCGCGATGCCCATAGTGCTCGTCGGCGCGAATGTCGAAGGAAAACCGAACTACATGGCCGTGGCTTGGGCAGGGGTCGCGTGCATGGACCCTCCCATGATTGCCGTGGCCATCAACAAGGTCAGGCACACCGAGAAGGGTATCGCCGAGAACGGGACGTTCAGCGTGAACATCCCAAGCTCGAAGCAATCGGTGGAGACCGATCACTGTGGCATCGTCTCCGGCGGCAAGGAAGACAAGTCCGCTATTTTCGACACCTTCTATGGCAAGCTCGAGACCGCTCCCCTGATCGGCGAGTTCCCCGTCAACATCGAATGCCGGCTTGGACACACCCTCGAGCTCGGGAGCCACAACCTGCACGTCGGTGAGGTCGTGGACGTTCACGTGGACAGGGATTGCCTGACCAATAACTTGCCCGATCACAGGAAGATCGACGCCATGGTCTACGCCGGCAACGAGTACAGCCGCATCGGCGAGGTCGTCAGCAAGGCGTTCTCGGTCGGAAGGAGCTACAAGAAAAAATGAAAGATGGAGGATCGAAAGCCGGAGCCTCCAGAAAAAGGAAGGCTGCAGCGGCCGCTCAGACCGCCAGCTGGACGAACTCCAGGTGCTCGTACGACGCGATCGACATCTGGGCCGAGTAGACCAAGTCCGCTCCGGCTTCCGCCCCGTCGTCGATGGCCAAGAACATCTCGTATGGCAGCTGGACCTTCTTTCCCTTCACCACGATGTATGGGTCGGTGGTGATCCGGTAGCCGCAGCAGCCGATGCACTTTCCCTCCAACGCCACACCGACGACCTTCAGGCCCTCGCTCATCATCTCGTTTGCTCGGTCGCCTTGCCTGACGACCATATTCCACCAGCCCTCATCGCCCGGAAAGATGAAGCTGAACCTGGCGATCAAGGACGCGGTCTCGAGATAGGAACTATCCGTCCTATCGACCCTTAGCAGGTAATCATACACGCTCGGAATGTCTACTGGTTGGATGGAATCATCCAATTTCTTTGCCCCCTGCGATTACTAGGGGAGGCCGGGGTATAAAAATATTTGTATAAATTAATATTTGCGTCAATATTATTGATAGTTGTTAGGAAAAAGCACCCGGATCGAGCCTGGCCCGGCCGAAGCAGGAAGAAGGGCGGAGACGCCGCTCCGCCCGGTTTCGCTCTTCTGATCCCGTAGGGTAACCGATCAGCTGGCCTCGTCGTCGGCCAGCGCAGCCGCTTGGGGAGCGGCCTTGGTGATCGGCACCACCTCGATCTTCTTGTAGATCTCCTCCGGTCGGACCGGCGAGCCGTTCTTCATCAGCAGATCATCCTTGATGGATATGCCGAAGAGAGCCTCGTTCTCCCTGAGGTATGGCAGGAGGAGAGCCCAATCGCTGTCAGTCATCTTCCCGATGCGGCCGCCGTTGAGCTGGTCCTCCCCCACCTTGTTCATGGGGTCGCGGACGTAGATAGCTCCGCCGGACGCCAGGGAGAACAGGTTCCCACCGGGGTACGGCTCCGGCAGGTCGTATGCTCGGCCCTCGGCGGTGAAGCCCAGGGCGTTGAGCACGACGAAACCTCCGCCGTTGAGCGGATCGCCGGCCATGATAGATTCCGCGAGGTAGTCCAGGCAGGTGCCGTTGATGACCACCCGGGGCTTGCCCACGGCGTTGATCAGCGGCCGGCCCGCGGCGTTGCCGCGGATGAAGACGTTGCCGCCCTTGGCCCCGTACATGAAGGTCTGCCCGACATCCCCGTGCACCACCAGCTTTCCCGAGGCCATGATCTGGCCGAGCTGGTCCTGGGCGTTGCCGTGAACGGTGATCACCGCTCCGTCCAGTCCCGAGGACAGGTAGTCGCCGGAGCTGCCGTAGACGTCGATCTCGATGCCGGTCGACCTGGGGCCGAGCCCGCACCCGAAGAACCGCTGCCCGTGCGCGCCGACGACTATGAACTTCTTCCACCCGGCCTCGGCGGCCCGGCAGATGAGACGGGACACGCCCTCGTCACCCTCCATGGGGAAGCCCTCGCAGTCGATGGCCAGAGCCCACTGCCCCTTCCTCGGCGAGGGGACGGAGCGGTAGTTCTTACGGTCGGCCAGGGTCAGGCTGGAGACGTCTGCGGATTCCATGCGCGGCGATGCCCGGACCATGTTGGCGATGGCCCGGTTTAGCTGGGTAAGGAGGCGGCTCCGGCGGATGGTCCCGGTCGGGTACCGGCGGTCCAGCGCCAGCGATAGGAGCGCCAGGCGCTTCTCGCATTCAGCCGCGCCTTTTACCGGAACGGACAGCGCAGCCATGGCCTCCATGAGCTCGCTGTGGGATCCGCGGGCGACCGCTTCCGTCCAGGCCTTGAACCCGGCCTGGAGATCGCCGGCCAGCATGAGGTCGGCGAGCGGAGAGCTCGTCACTTTGGGCAGGGGACCAGCCATGATGGCATCCTTGGCCAGGTCGAACTCCTTGCCCTGGACGGTGACCTTGGCCCCGAACTTGTTGGTGCAGGTCAGCGCCCTTCCCTTTGCTCCCTCGTCCTTGCCCAGGGTGAAGATGAAGCCCCCGCCGTCGGTGTGGCTCCCTCCCCTGGCATTCCAGTACATGTCCGCCTGCAGGGGCAGGGTGGGATACACCTGGGACAGCGACCCCAGCACGGCGTCGATGGCCTGCTTCTCCGAGGCGATCAGACCGACCTGCAGCTCCCCCTCGACCAGGGCGAACACCTGAGGCCGAAGCATGGAGGTGTCGGTGATGCCGATCAGCTGCAGCTGGTCGTTGTAGTGGTCGTTGCGGCTGATGATGAAGAACCAGGGGCCGTCCGGGGACCGGTGGAGGTGCGTGGACTGGATCGCCCGGTAGATGCGCTGCTTCTCCGGCGGCAGCTGGTAGAAGTCCCTCTCCGTGGTCGGCGCCAGCGCCTCCAGTATGTACTCCAGCGGGTACTCGTACACCCGGCTGAGGAGGTCAAAGAGCAGTGCCGACACCTCGGTATCGGTGAAGAACAGGGGCTTGATCCCCTTCTGGCCCAGGTACTCGGCCACCGAGTAGTAGTTGGCGAAGTCGCCGTTGTGCACCAAGGCCATATCCAGGCCCATGAACGGATGCGCGCCGCCGGGATGCCACACCCGGCCCTTGGTGGGGAACCTCTGGTGCCCGATCCACACGTTGGCCTTGAAGTCCTCCATCTTGTAATAGGAGATCACGTCCTCGGCGTAGCCGACGATCTTCATGATCAGCATGTTCCGTCCCTCGGACATGACGAAAGCGGCCATGGCCGAGTTGCCGTAGTACTTGAGGTTGATCTGGAAGTTGGTCTGGTAGACGTACTCGTCCTCCGACTTCTCCGCTCCCAGGTCGACCAGGTTGTTCTCGGCGATGAACTTCTGCAGCCTGTCCTTCTTGGCCCGGCAGAAGTACCGGACGACGTTCGGAGGGCGCACCTCCAGGCGCGCCAGCAGGTCAGGGTCAGAGCTGACCGCTACCTGGTGGCTCGAGGCGACATCGTAGCGGTCGTGGATGTACTTCTCCACCTCGCCGCGGACCTCGTCCTTGAGGTAGGCGACCTGCACCAGGTAGCACTCCTCCAGGGTCTTCCTGTCCACTCCCAGCTGCTCCGGGACCAGGCCAACGGCGGAGATGCCGCCGCCCTTGCCGTTGCCACGGTTGTGCATCTGGTGAAGCGACAGCATGATGTGCCGGCCATCGACCGGCTTGGACGCCGCCAGACCGACGACGCCGCACCCACCCTCCGCCTCCTGCGGATGGATCTTCAGTTCTCTCTGGTCTACCTTCTTTCTTGAAGCGATCATCGCGTCCGCGCTGTTCATAGCGTCATCCTCCCGGGGACTCCGTCGTAGCGGAGCAGATCCGTGCGACCTCTCAGCTCTCTGATGTCGGTCATCTCCAGCCGGTGCAGCAGCTCCTTCCACTGCATCTGCCAGGAGCGGTAGAGGTTGGAAAGCCGCCTCGCCTGGGTCGGTATCTCGTTCAGCAGCTCGAGCTCCTTGTCGGTGGTGGCGATACCGCGGGGGCAGCCCCGGCCGCTCTCGCAGTTACCGCACCTCACGCAGCCCATGGCCACCATCTCGGCCGTCCCGATGACCACGCCGTCCGCGCCCAATGCGATCGCTTTGGCGATGTCCATGGCCGTCCTCATTCCTCCGCTGGCGATGAGGGTCAGATCCTCCCTGACTCCCTCGTTCTCGAGGAAGCGGTGCACCTTGGGAATGGCGTACTCGATCGGCTGGGCGATGTTCTTCTTGGCGATCTCCGGCGCCGCGCCGGTGCCTCCGTACCCGCCGTCCAGATGGATGATGTTCGCTCCCGCGTAGTAGGAACCGACAGCGACCATCTCCACGTCGTTAGGGGTGGACACCTTGACCGACAGCAGCGCTCTGGGATTTACCGAGTGGATCCAGTCGAGGTGCTTCTGGTGGTCCTCGACCGAGTACACGCTGTGGAAGGGGAACGGCGAGAACAGCGAGGTGTACGGCACCGCCTCCCTCATCTTCGCTACCTCCGGAGTATTCTTCTCGTACAGCAGGTGCCCGCCTAGTCCGGGCTTGGCCCCCTGGGCGTACTTGAACTCAACGATGGGAGCGCGCTGGATGGTCTCCTCCCGAACACCGAACAGCCCGGTGGCAATCTGCGTGATAACGTGATCCTTGTACGGCACGAGGACGTCGGGATAGCCGCCCTCCCCGGTGCAGGTGAAGGTGTTCCACTCCGTCGCGGTCATGGCCCGGGCGGACATCGTCCGCTTGCTGATGGAGCCGAAGGACATCCCTCCGCCATATACGGGCAGGTTGATCCTGACCCTCGGACCTTTCTTCCTGTGGTTGAGGTCGATGGCGGTGGAGATCTCCTCCGGTTCGAAGTTGCCCCGCATCGGGGGCAGGGGGAACTTGATGCGGTCGAACCCGCCGCCGCAGTTGCCCGTCTGGGTGTAGTGGTCCAGAGGGATGGGCTGGCCGGTCTCGGCCTGCGACCAGGTCGCCAGGATCATGTCCGGCGTCCACCGGGGGTCGCCCATGCTGTTGAATATCGGATTAGGCGCGATGGTCAGCGCCTGGGTCGGACAGTTCTTCACGCAGTAGTAATCGTTAGCGGCGCAGGTTGGTCCTATGCAGCGCGCTTCCGCCGGGTGAAGCATCCTCACGTGGCCTTCGATCCTCCGGTGCACCCCGGTGGGGCACAGGGCGGCGCACAGGCCGCAGGCGATGCAGTTGTCCGTCCTCGTCACCGTGTACCGGTTCATCCGCTGCAGTATGCGGGAGGGGACCTGGACGAAGTCCTCGCACTCCGCCCCGCCCAACGGCGGGATAGCTTCGTTCTTTATTCCGTTGACCGCGTCCACCATCTCAAGCACCTCCCTGGATGTTGGCGAAGGCGTCCCTTTCGGCATCCTCGTAGAAGATCGCCCTGCCTATCTCGCCGCGCAGCCTCCTCGCTTCGCGGACGCCCATCGCGCCCATTACCTCGAGCAACTGATCTCTCCACGCCCCGATCATGTTGATCGTCCGCCAGTAGGCGAACTCCCGGTCGATCTTGTCGTCGGTCATGGGGCAGACCGGACAGCTGGCGTTGGCGTGGCAGCCCAGGGCGACCTTGAGCGCCCGTTCGAGGACGACGGCGTCGGCCCCGCAGATGATGCTCTTGGGCACGTGCTCGGCCGCCGCCAGGCCCCCAGCAGCCAGAATGCTGACCGCCTCGCGCAGGGACTTCTGGGCCAGCGCCTTGTTGATCGCGAGCAGGGAATCCCGGGCCAAGCGGTCCGTTCCCTGCTCCTTACCTTGTTCATCGTACAGCAAATGCAGCACGTCCACTCCACCCGAGACGAGGTCGACCGCCAGCTCCTCGATGCCCTTGGAGACAGGGACCCGAACGGCGATGACCGCGCCGGGGAACCTCGACCTAAGGGCCGCGAGGTCCTCCTTCCAGCGAGGCGACATCTCGAACTCCACGATCTTTGGAGCGGCGACCGTCGGCGCCGCTGTCTTGCCGGAGGAGAACACCGGGGCCAGGCACCCCTCGGCCTCGCCCAGTCCCGCCGGAAGCTTGGCCTCGGCAGGGATGAATAGGAATGTACCCAGCGTGCTGGCCGCCTTTATCAGGCCTTCCAGGGCCTTCGTCCCGAGGTCGGTGAGGCGGCTAACATCCATGAGGATGGGCAGGGGCACCTGGACGATGGGGGGCATCGCCGTCAGCAGCTGGCCGGAGGGGCCGAACTCCAGGTGGTCGACCCTGGCTCCCAGGTCCACGGTGGTCGAGATGTACTCCCGACCATGGATGCCGTCCCTCGTCGGCCGAACGATCTCAGACATGTCCGTCCACATTGAGTCGTAGCCAGGTCCCACGAACATGCCGCGGTACCCGGCCCCGAACACCGGCAGCTTCCCGGTCTGAGACTCGTTCCACATGGTCGTCACCCGGGTCGGCGTCCAGATGCCTTCGCCCAGGTTCGAGTAAACCGGCGAGATGCGGACCTCCAAGGCCCGCTGGGGACAGTTCTCCACGCACTTCAGGCAGTTCTTGCACAGGTGGCTGTGCGGTTCCCACATGACCCGGGGATCGACCGGCGACCGCTCGTGCACCTTGTACACGCAGGCCAGGGTGCACCGCCCACAGTTCATGCAGGCGGCACTGCGGGTCACCAGCATCTTGCCCACGGGGTTCGGCCCCAGGGGCAGCTCCTTCTTGTCGATGTGATAGTGATGGTACATCTCACAGCCTCCCTTCCACGTTCTTGCCGGGCGCTCCCAGCACCAGCCCGCGGTCCACTAGAGCGTCGTAGAAGGCGGAGTGCTCGGCGACCTCGATGAACCGCTTGATCTGCTCATCGTCCCGGCCGTGCTGCTGGGCGAGCTTCCTCTCCATGATCTCGTATAGGGGAACCAGGGCCAGCTTGGACTGGCAGACCTGCTCGCAGGCCTTGCACCGCATGCACAGGAAGGTGAGATGCGCGTGCTCCTCGCTTATCGGCTTGCCGGTGGACATCTGCCGGGCGGTGAGCAGCTTGCCCCTCGCGGTCACCCGCTCGTCCCTGGTGAGCGTGTATGCCGGGCACACCCCGACGCAGGCGCCGCACATGGCGCACTGGTCCGCGGCGTCCAGAAGCTCATCCTTCTCCTCCCTGACCATCAGGTCGCCGGAGGCTATGACGTTGATGCCCGTTGCGGACACCTTGCCCAGCTTGTTTACCAATCTTAATGCCGATCCCAGCACGGCGGGGCTGAAGAACGCTGCCGGCAGGCCGCCGAACTTCCCGCCGAGGTGGGGGTACTTGCCGCGGTTCATGATGTTCTGGGGATCCAGCTGCTTCTTGGCCTCGGCCAGCGCCTTGGCCTCCTCGGGATCGGCCTGATCCGCGAAGGAGTGGTTCCACACCCCGAACGAGTACGGCTTGGCGCCCTCATCGTACAGGGCCTTGGAGATAAGGAGGCCGCGGAACGAGTCCATGGTGTACTTCAGCTGGCGCGTCTGATTGGTGATGTAATAGCACAGCAGCATGCCGTCCCCATCGTCCAGGAAGTGCACCTCCAGCATGGGCTCGATGCCGTGCCGAGCGCATACCTCCAGCGCCTTCTCCACGATCTTCGCCAGGTTGGCCCGGGGAGCGAGGACCTCGGCGCCCATGAGGCCGGGGCCCAGCCGCCGGGACTTCATGGGGAAGAAGCGCTCGTTGGCCATCAGGTGCGCGAGGTACAGCGGGGCGACCTTGGCCCCCGCCGGAACGGGCACGACGTTGGCCGGGTCGTTCTTACCCTCGTAGGTGACGAGGATGCCGTGAGCCACGGGATAGTCGTCGCGGTGCATCACTTGGTTGAACGCCTTGAACTTGATGGGGCTGTAATAAGTAAGGTCCATCGGCTTGTGCTTGGTGGTGGCCAGAGCGTTGGCGTAGCTTATGGCCGACGGAAGGTCGTCGAAGAACACCAGCTGAGGATAGGTCGCCGACGGTCTCGGCCGTACCTTCAGGGTGATGGCGGTGACGACCGCCAGCTGCCCCTCGCTGCCGAAGACCGGAGCGAACATCCCGTCGCCAGGAGCTACAGTCTTCATCTCTCCGGACGCGGTGACGATGTCCAGTGCCAGCACCGAGTTGATCAGTCTGCCGGACGATACACTGCCGATGCCGATGCCGCCGGCCACGACCCAGCCTCCCACGGTGGAGAAGCGGCTGGACGGCAACGAGCGCACGCTCAGGCCTTTCTTCTCAAGGTACCACTCCAGGTCCGCCCACCGGATGCCCGCCTGCACCTTCACGGTGGCGGCCGCCGGATCGAGGGTCAGCACCTGGTCCATGGCGTTCATGTCCACGACGATACCGCCGGTCACGGGCATCGATCCGCCGAAGGGCGAGGAACCCGCACCCCTGACGATCACCGGCACCCGCTTTTCCGTGGCGAACCTCATGACGCCCTGGATCGCCTCCACCGAGAACGGCTGGACGACGACATCGGGCATCGAGCGGAACATGGCCGACTTCATCATGTCCGGCACGTCCGCCTGGTCTCTCGAATACAGCGCTTTCGCGCCGCTCGCCGACAAAACCCTTAGGTCTGGTATCTTCAACGCGGCGAGCTCGGAAGCGAGCTTGCCCTGGACTGGCTCATCGTGCTCCCGGAAGAGGTCCTCGGCATGCGGGTGGACCCTCCACGGATCTATTGTTTTCTCTTTCACAGGGTTTACTACCTGATCGGACGGAACGGCGTTCATGGGGACATTTCTCCTCATACTGGGGAACCACAGGTGCGATTCCCATTCGACTTCTTTTGAAAGTGAGTTGAAGAGGGGTCCCTGCCCGGCCTGCTCTTTCCTGGCCGGATGGCGTCAAACCTATCGGCTATTCCGCTCGCGGCAAACCCCCCGATATGCCAGCCCTTGCCAGGACCGGCCTTCCTAGCACGGCGTTCGGCCCCGCGGAAGGGGCTTGCTTTCTCCTTTGCCGATGCTAGGGGATGGGGGACGAAGACCGTGTTAACGCTTATATCTTTTGACCAAACGTCTAGTCGAGGTCCCTTTTTTGCCCATATTCACGAGATTTTCACATTGTTTGTGTATATTCCAGTCAATCATCTAATCAAATTCCGATTCTTAGATGAATTAGTTCGCTCTTACCGGTCAGCGACCGTTTAACGGTGGTTTATTGACGACTTAACGCCGTTCATATCGTATGACGATCGCATACGGAACGGCATACATGCAACGGGGGCGTGGACGTGCGGTCACAGGGCTCCGAGGCCCATAGGCCTCGTTCCCCGATCCGCGGCCGGGAACGCTCGGTGGGTTCACGGACCGTTCTTCGGCCTGATGTCGTTCCGACTCAACATTTGTACACTAATTCTGATTTTAATCACCATTTTCACAAAGCAATATAGCGCATAGCCGCCATATGGCGGTTGGGATTGACGACCGAACGCGGCAGCCAGTCATGTCACTGGGCGAAGCGTGGGGGTCGATGCACTCGCCGGTTGCCGTTCCTGCGTGAACCATGGCGCCCTGCCCGACGGGCGTCCGCAATCGGAGAGGCCGACGCGGCGCTGCCAAGCACTCAGGTGGCGAGGCGAACGAGGGGCCATCTTTCCTTGGCTCCTCACATTCATTGGAGGAACGTTCCATGCAGGAGGAGATCAACCAGCAGAAGCAGTGGGATAGCGCGTACGCCAACTCTCGGGAATTCTTCGGAAGGGAGCCGAGCGAGCTTGCGACCGTCGCCCTGTCCTGGATGAGAGAAAACCTTGTTCAAACCGTTCTGGAGCTGGGCTGCGGCCAGGGACGGGATACCTGGTACTTCGCCGAGAACGGCATCATGGTCACCGCGCTCGATTATTCGGAGGAGAGCATCTACCAGATGAAGAGAACGGCGAAGATGGAGTGCCAGGAAGGTGTCGTCTCGGCTATAGTCCACGATGCCCGCGAGCGTCTGCCGTTCGAGGACGAAACGTTCGACGCCGTGTACTCGCACATGTTCTTCACCATGGAGTTCACCGAGGACGATATCCAGAAGATGCTCGACGACTGCCTTCGCGTCCTGAAGCCGGGCGGCTTTCACATCTTCTCGGTGCGCAACGATCACGATCCTCACTACGGCAAGTTCGAGCCGCAGGGGGAGGACATGTGGAAGAACCCCCTGGGCTTCGTGGTCCGCTTCTTCTCCGAGGAGAAGCTCCGGCAGCTGGCCAACGGCTCCATTCTGTTGTGGATAAGGGAGTTCGTGGACGGCGCCCCGCCCTTCAGCCGGACGCTGTACGAGGTGGTGCTGCAGAAACCGGGGCTGCCGGTGCACTCCTGAAAATGCGGCGAGAGCGGAGGGTCATGACAGTAACTTCACCTCTATGCTCCCCCTGACTGATGTAGAGAGTTTACTGGCCCGTCACGCCGTGAGGTATTGGCGAACCTCATCAGAACTTGTTCCGATACGGGTTCGCCTCTATGTACCGCTTCAAACCCTGGAGCTGGCTGGGCACATCGATGTCGCTTTCGGTGACGACCTTGTTCCTGGCGATCCACCGTCTCGCCCGGCGATCGTACTCCAGGCCGGCTCCTCGAAGACTGCCTTTAAAAGCCCTGGTATCGCCGGAGACGATGGTGTCGTTGCCGCTCCGGGTGAAGGTCAACCTGCCGCGGGGCGACGGGTATCTTGACCTCTCCCGATCCAGGAGGCCATCCAACTTCGTTTTCAGGTTGGGGTCCGCAGGGTCCACCCTGCCGATCCTTGACTCGATCCAGCCATGCAGGCGCTGGTAGCCGGGGCCGAGCTTCGGGGCAGGAGCGCTGCTGCCTTGGTCATCGTCCCTTCCCAGCAATCCCTTGAATATGCCCATGGCAGCACCGGCGAGATGAAATAGAGGGCGGCGAACCACTCCCGTTCAGCCGCCCGGGTTAGTACTTGCGGACGAATGTCCCCATCATCTTCCCGAAGGAATCAAGCGGAGTGCAGGCCGGCATCTAATCCTGAAAATATATACTTGATCGTCCAGGCGAGCCTCGAGTCACAATCGGACCTCGGCGTCTACCAGCTTGAACTCGTCGCTGCCATGCACCCGGAGATGGTCCAAAGGGGTCAGTCCATGCTTCCTCAGGAAGCTCATATGCCCCCGGCTGACGAAGTTGGTGTTGCGAACCTCGGGGGAGCACTCCAGGAGGGTGACGAACCGGGCCGGGGGCTCGAGCTCTCGCATGTCCGGGCCGACGAGCGGCCCCATCCGCAGCGATACGCGGTCGTATCTCCTTAGCTGATTGGCCAGCGGGGAATGCACGAAATCGAGTATCTTCTGGTACCGGTTGCGCTGGACCGTCTTGAGGCAGATTGCCTGGTAGGAGTGGGGAAGCTCGAACAGGTAGATGTCGGTAAGCTCGTACTCGGCCTGAGCACGGCGCATTCTCCTAGCGACGGCGTCCAGGGGACCCTTGGGAAGAGACATCAGAACGGCGTGGCGGCCCTTCGTGCCCAGGACGGACGAGGTGATGAACGTGGTGAAGCCATAGACCTCAGCGCCAGCGTTCCTTCCATCGTTCATCTTCAGCGGGTTCTTGAGCACGAACCGGGGGATCTTACGATGCCCAGGCAAACACGCCACATCGTCGATCCAGTGGGCGACCGGGGAGCGCAGCTGCTCCTCGGGCAGTCGACAGCAGCAGTACCCGGTCTTGGAGTTGACGGTCCCCGGCAGCCTGATGATCCGCCGGGTGTCGATGGTCACCGCGGCATCGACCTTAATCCCCTCTCCGGCGATCTCTCCGACGAGGGCTTTCCTCTTTTCGATGATCGCTCTCTCCCTGGCCCGAAAGTCCGGTTCGGAGTGAGCTTCAAGATCCTCGAAGAGGAGGTGGAAACCCTTGCTCCCGCTGAACGCGGCGTACTTCAGCCGATGGTCGCGCCCCTGCATGAGGTCGAGGAGCCGGACGGCGTCCTTCCTTCCCCGCTCCAGGTTGAGAAGGCTCAGGGGCTGACGGTCCAGATCGAAGGCGATGTCGTTGCCCAGGACGATGTTGCCCGGCCCCCAGTAATCGGCGTCATTCTTAGGCCTCGGCGTCACCGCGGTCGGGTTGAGGTAGGTCGAGGTCGAGTAATAGACGTCCATCGGCTTCAGATCCAGAAGCCACCGCTGGAGATCGGCCGGCGAACGGATGACGTCCCTGATCTTGATGAAGCGTCCGCTGGGCAGCAGGAAGCGGAAGTGTCGCTTGTTGAGATCGGTTATCAACCCGAGATCAGGGGGGTGGCGGAGGTAGTACTCCTTCAGCTGGTCTGCGGTTATGCCCTGCCCCATCGGGACGGAGATGAGCTGGTGAGGATATCAATGAGCGTTCGCTTGGTCGCCCATCCATAAACACCAAGAAAGTGCTCGTTCGCCGATACATAGTGTGATAAGCCTATCGACGATTAATTCTGTTCGGGGAGAAAACATGGCCTCGATCATGAAGGGAAGTACGAAGGCGATGATGGACGAGGTGAAGGCGAACGACAAGAGCATGTCCTCGGCGATGCACGGATGGATCTACGCGAAGTATACCTGGCAATACCTGTGGTCAATGTACAACATCCGGTTGAAGTACGCGGGACAGGCCGGGAAGGAGAAGTGGGCCCAGCATTACCACTCGAAGGTGCTCACCTTCGATCAAGCGCGATCGATCATCGATCTCGACCACGACATCCCGCTGCGCGATCTGGAGAAGGTGGTGCCGTACGAAACGGCCAGAGAGTTCCTCGTCAAGGCTCCGGCGGAGGTCGTATTGTACGAATGCGCCTGCCGGCGGGCCACCGGGGGCAAGGAAAGGGGATGCCAGCCCTCCCAGGTGTGCATGGTCATCGGCAAGCCGTTCACCGACTTCATCTTGGAAGCGCATCCCGACCTCACCCGCCGGGTGACCAAGGAGGAGGCGCTGCAGCTGCTGAAGGAGGAGGACGAGAGGGGGCACATCCACACCGCCTGGTTCAAGGATGCCATGCTCGACCGGTTTTACTCGATCTGCAACTGCTGCAAGTGCCACTGCATCGGCATCAAGGCCATGAAGGAGTTCGGGGCCCAGATGATCGCTCCCTCCGGTTACTCGGCGAGCGTCGATGCCGAGCTGTGCAACTCCTGCGGCAAGTGCGCCGAGGTGTGCGCGTTCGACGCGATCGTAGCTGACAAGAAGACCGTGGTCTACGACGTGGCCAAATGCATGGGGTGCGGGGCGTGCGTGACCCTCTGCCCGACCAACGCGCGTAAGCTAGTAAGGGACGAGAGCAAGGGCATCCCCCTGGACGTGAGCACGATGGACCGGCAGGTCATGGAGCAGCCCAGGAAGGTCTAGTGCCTAAATGGATCTCGTCGAACCCTGCCGGGTCGTCTCAGTAGGGAGCCATCTCCACGATCTTCAGGTCCTCGCAGGAAGCCACGAACATCTGGGCCGAGTAGATCAGGTTCGGGCTGATCTCCATCCCGTCATCGACCGCCAGGAACATCTCGTACGGCAGGTCGACCTCCTGCCCGCAGATGATGATCAGCGGCCTGGCAACCATCCTATAACCGCAGAACGCGACGCACTCGCCATCCTGGACGATGCCGATGACCTTCAGACCCCTATCGAAGAAAGAGGCCACCTTGTCGTAGTTCTGATCGATCGCCCCGCACCACTCCGGATCATCGGGATAGATCGGCCGGTACTCGGCGAGCAATGCCGCCGCGTGCATGTAGGGGTGGTCGGCCTCCCTCACCGCTCTCAGATACTCATACAGGCTGGGGACCTCGATCTCCTGAACCGCTGCGTTCATCAATTGCCGTCCTCTCGGCAATAATCAGGAGAACCGCAGGTATATCAATATTATGAATGATATTAATTTGTCTGAATGATAAAGCTGGCCCTGCCCGATCCACTGTCCTGGACGAAGTGACTGGATTTTCTTTATTAATACGAAGAACGCGAATCGTTTTCATTGTATGAGGCACGAGGCCACGGTGAAGGATGAAAGGATCGTCGAGCTGGATCTCCTGCGGGCGATAGCGATCATAGCCATCGTCGTCTGCCACCTGCGGAACGTTCTCCCTCAGTACCTCACCAGCAGCGTCATCCCCTTGATGGAGATGATGATCGGGGACGCCGCCCTGGGCTTGTTCTTCTTCCTCTCCGGGTATGTCCTCATGCTGAGGCGGCAGTCATCGGAGGAGGGGGTCACCGCATACTTATGGAAAAGGGTGATGAGGATCTATCCCCTGTACTGGTTTGCCCTCGTCATCACGCTCATCGCCCAATCGGCTCTCTTTTCAAGCCACGACTCCTTCATCCAGGTGACGATCTCCAACCCGTCGCAGCTGCTCATCTGCATCACCGGCTTCGAAGCCCTGTTCAAGAACGTCTTCGTCAACGAGAACATCGGCATCTTCTGGTTCGTGGGAACGATTATGCTGTACTACCTGCTCTTCCCCTTCATCCTGCTGCTCGCCGACCGATTGGGGAGTTCGTCCACCTGGTCGCTGTTCCTTTCCGGCATAGCATTCTTCATCGCTCTGGCTACTGCTGCCTTCGGTACCAAGACCTTCGACCCCCGGATACTCAGCTTCTACTGGTTCTTCGTCGCCGGCATCATCGTGGGAAAAGGGGCTGACATCCTCGCCTTCAAGTCCCACAGACTCGCGGCGATCTTTCTATGCTCGATAGTCCTCATGGCGCTGGTATGGTACCGCCTAGATGCGCTGTTCGTCGTTGCTGGACAAACCGATGCTCAACTCTTAGGTGAGACGCGGATGTTCATCGCCACCCTCTCGCTGGGCGCGGCCGGCATCAGCCTTTCGATGCTGCTCATCAACGGCCTGAGAAAGGCCGGTATTGGGGCGCCTCCCATGCTTCTGAAATTGGGGCGGTGCTCCTATCCCATCTATCTCTTCCATTTGCTCGTGCTGGAGTCGGTGGCGATCATCGCCTTGGCTATCGATGCCAGGCTCGTACCATTGATGGTCGTGGTCATCGGCATCCCGCTGGCTCTGCTGCTCCCGCCCAATATCGAGGGAGCGATGCGCTATGTAATCGCGAGGGCCAGGGTGGAGGTGAGAGCACTAAGACCAACGACGAAATGAGATCATTCCTTACCGCAGAGGCAGGCCAGTAATATGCGCGCCCCTTGATCGGGTGATGCCTTTATTAGAAGCTGAACTCAACGTTCAGCATACAATGTCGATGATCAGGGAATACTGGCGCACCTCTTCCATCATAGTCGCTCTGGTGGTGATACTGGCAGTGCTCATCTACATCCCGCCGAACGGCAACAATCCCGTGCACCACAAGAACAACTTCGCCATTCAGCTCTCGCCCCCTGCTAACGGCACCTGCTATCTCTCGGTCGGCCTGATGCACAACGCGAGCAGCAAGGACATCGGCCAGGATGTCGGGAACAAGATCGACGATTTTTCCAGTATGGTGGGAAAGAATCAGTCGGTGTACTTCGACGTCTGGGGCGATCTGTGGGAATCGAAAGAAGCGTTCTGGCAGCTGGATAGCTACGAGCCTCTGCTGGAACAGGGAAAGATCAAGGCCATCGGAATAAACATATGGCCGTCGGTCAGGGCCGACTCTGCCCATGACAACTACACGGTGAAGAAGATCGCCAGCGGGGACCAGGATGATTTCATCATCGAGCAGGCCATGAAGGTGAAGGACTTCGGGTACCCGGTCTTCATCCGTTTCGGGGCCGAGTTCAACATCTACCAGGGGCAGACCTATGTGGGGCAGCCTCAGAGCGGCACCTTCATCTTCGGAGAGAACCCGTCCAATTTCATCGACGCCTGGCGGCACTACGTCACGGTATTCCGGGAGCAGAACGTCACCAACGCCATCTTCGTTTGGAGCCCCAACTTCGCCGACTTCGGATCTCACCATTACTCGGAATACTATCCCGGGGACGAGTACGTCGACTGGGTCGGCATCGACCTATACCAGTATGAACCGCGCTCGGACCCCGCCTCGATGATCCGCGGAGTCTACAACGACTACAGCAGCCGGAAGCCCATCGCCATCGCCGAGTGGGGAGCCAACTGGATCAATCAGAACTACAGCGACGCCGACCGCGCCATCTTCGTCGATAAGTTCTTCAGGGCGGTGAACTCGATGCCCCAGATCAAGCTGGTCAACTACTGGTACTACCAAGACTTCAAATTCGATCCAGCAGGTCAACCGAGCACCACCGCCACCTACGCGCAGCGGATATCGGACCCGCGATACATTGGCTAGCGAGGGAACGGCCGAAGGGCGATGAGATTCCATAATGGACGAACGTTGATCGCCTTGGCTGCCCTATTAAAGAGGAAAGATGGTTCAAGGCTTCTTGGACATCCTGCGGGAGGCTTGCAGGTACTCCTCCTCGACCAGACCGCTCCGTTCTTCTGTCCGGGGGGTCTTCGATCCCCAGCCCCGCAACGGATTGGTCCAGGCCTGAATGACAGGCACGGTGGCGATGATGAAGTACGGGATAGTGGTCACCAGTATGGCGAGCACGTTCAGCACTAGCTGATCTGGTCCCTTTGCTCTCATGTAGTTCCTGTCGATCGACCACAGATAGATGGCCACCGGTGTTGCCAGGAAGATGCTGAACCCCATCAGCATGATATACTTCATGGCCTCCACCATCTCGGGTGCTAGCTCCGGATAGATGGCCAGACCGAGAATCGATATGGCCGTCAGAGCCAGACCAGTCATGCCCAGGAACAGCGCGTAGACAGACAGGGGGAAGGGCGACATCAGCCTCGTGACCATTCGTGCCTTCTCCCTCCGGGGCACCTTGTTGTTCTGCAATAACTTCCTCAGTTGGTATGGTCCCCCGGAGGCCCACCGGTACTGCTGCTTGAACCATGCCCCCCAGCCCTGGGTGGTCTGCTCCAGCTCCTCGTAGGGATGAGGAACGATCCTCAGCTCCGGCAGCTTGCCCTCCAGGCGGAGCGTGTACACGTCGTAAGCGAGTCCCAGATCCTCGGTGGGATGGAACGGTGGATAGCCGTCGGTCTGCCGGATGGCATCGATGGTGTAGAAGTAGTTCGTGCCGGAGAAATGGATCACATCGTTCTGGTGCTTGAATATGTAGATAGGGTATAGGATTCGATGCCAGCAGGTGCCCTGCAGGCCGGATTGCTTGCAGACCCAGGGGACATTGTGAAAGTTCCTGACCAGGTAGATCGGTCCCTGGTAGAAGACGTACTTCGAACCGCTCTTCAGCATCTCCTGGTTGATGTAAGCCAGAACGTCTTCATGAGGCCGCGCGTCGGAATCATAGATCCCGATGATGTCCGTCTCAGGGAATAACTTCTCCACTTCGTTCAGCCCCCAGTTCAACGCGCGGCCTTTCGAGGATTGGACAGCCTCGGGCCGCATCTGCGGGTGACGGTAGCTACCATCATAGTTCGGCGGTACGACCGTGATAGCGACGACATCCTTGCCCATTTCCTCGTATCGTCCCTTCAGCCTGGTGACGATGCCGATGGTGGTCTCGAAGGCTGGGTGCTTTTCGTAGAGCTCGGACAGGTAGCGCTCTCGCTTCTCCCGACCCCCCTGCTCCTTGGCGATCAGCTCCTGTCCTTCGACGATGCTCCCCCTGGGATCGTTTCCTATCTCCTCGTCATTGATTTCTTGCCCCCTCAGCTGGGCGAAGGCGATCGGTATCAGCGCCTCGTTGTTCCGGGGGTTGTTGAACTTGTCCAGAGTGGCGATGGCCAGGATCTCGGCCTTGTGCCGGTAGTGGTCGACCCACTTCCGATAGTATTTTTCCTTCAGCCCTTTGAGGTCGGGACGCACGCTTCGTAGGAGCTGAAGCAGCTGTTGCTCTGAGTACCGTCCGTCGAGGATGCTCAGGGCGGTCGGCAGGACGATAGCCGAGTCCCTCTCCTTTTCCAGTTCCTCCTTCTCGTCCAGTATGAACAGTGCGTGGAACTTGCCGGGATAGTAGTTCAGGTTGGCGATGGACTCGATCGTCTCTTCGATGACCTCGGTCTCCTTGTACGCCGGTACCAGGAGCGTGATGTTCTTGCTCCTCTCCCGATCGCGCTCATCGAGGACGATGCGGCCGTTCGCTTTTCGAGGTATGACGAAATGAGTGTACCAGGCGTACTGGGCGAGGTCGAAGATCATGAGCAACGACCCAAGTGTGAATAGGATGTAGGCGAATAGGTACAATTGGGCCAACATTACGAACAGGCTCCGACCTTGACGTTACAAGGAGGGTTGTTTCAATTTAAACCTTCTTCAATTCTGGAAATGACTGGCTAGCCCATTTTGGGATGTGATCGATGCTGTTGAGGGGGCGATCTCGAGCCGCGCCTCCATCGCGATTATCTCACTAGGTTAGGTTATCCGACAAGGCCCCTAGTCAGCGGCTGTGATGGTGCCCAGGAATAGCTATTTAGAGCCACGGCTGAAAATGATTCAACATGCAGGGGCTGACCATCAAGGACGCCGACGGCAAAGACATCGTGATCGACGCCTCCTCGTTAGACGATCTTGTCCGTCGCATCCGGGGAGAGGTCATCTTCGCCAATGATCCTGGGTACGAGGAAGCGAGGCAGGTGTGGAATGCCATGATCGACCGTCAGCCGGCGGTCATCGTTCGCTGTGCCGATGCCGACGATGTGATCGCCTGCGTGCAGATGGCGGCGAAACACAACCTCAAGACCTCGGTCCGGGGCGGGGGACACAACGTGGCCGGCAACGCGGTCAGCGATGGCGGACTGGTCATTGATCTATCTAGAATGCACGAGGTGGTCGTTGACGAGGAGCGCATGATCGCCAGCGTGCAGGGCGGGGCCACGCTCGGCGACGTTGATGGAGGGACGCAACGCTTCGCTCTCGCCACGCCGCTGGGGATAGTTCCACAGACGGGAGTGGCGGGCCTGACGCTCCACGGGGGCCTGGGCTGGCTGCTGCGGCGCTTCGGCACTTCGGCCGACAACCTGGTCGGTGCCGAGATCGTCACCGCCGACGGTGTGCTGCGCCATGCCGGCGAGGATGAGAATTCCGACCTCCTGTGGGCGCTGAGAGGCGGGGGCGGCAACTTCGGCGTCGTCACCAGCCTCGAGCTCAAGCTTCATCGGGTCGGCCCTCGGGTCTGGGCCGGCCTGGTTCTGTATTCATTAGATGACATGGGCGAGGTGTTGCTGGCGCTCGATCGGTACATGAGCGAGGCGCCGGAAGAGCTGACCGCGAACGTGCTCCTGTAGACCACCCCGCCCGTGCCCTCGCTGCCTTTGGAGGTTATGAACAAACCAACGGTAATGATCAACGCCTGCTACTCCGGCCCGATGGAGCTGGGCGAGCAGACGATCGCCCCGCTGAAGCACTTGGGCCGTCCGCTCGCCGACATGTCGAGGCCGCTCGACTACCTCGAAATGCAGGACCTCAAGGGCGCCATGGGGAGCGACGGCACGTCTAGGACGCGAAACTACTGGAAATCGATCTACATCAACGAGTTGAGCTCGGACATCGTTGATGTTCTGAGAACCGCGACGGAGCAGCGACCGTCGGAGCTCAGCACGATCTCGATCTACTACCTGGGAGGCGCCTACACTCGCGTACGGGCGGAGGAAGCGGCCTTCGACAACCGCGACCAGCGCTTCCTCATCTCAATGGAAGCGACTTGGACGGAACCTGAGGATGATGATACGAACATACGATGGGCTCGTGATGCCTTCGACGCCGTGCGCAGGGGCGCGGAAGCTCGAGTGTACTTAAACTTCGCCGGCTTTGCCGAGGAGGAGGGGACGGTAGAGCGTGCATTCGGAAGCAATATCGATCGACTGAGAGACATCAAAGCGAGGTACGACCCGGAGAACCTGTTCCGCGGGCACCTCGATGTCCGTCCCTCGATCCGGACGGTCACCGCTTCGCGGTCGAAATGAGAACCGTCGGATCTCGGAAAAAGCGAGTTACGGCACGAGCCCCGATGATGTTTTACATTCGCATCTGAGCTCTAACACAGGAGGCTTGCTCTGTACCACTGACACTGAAGTCCTAACCATTATCCGCGTTCACTATTTCGGCCGGCCGTGGACGGCTATCCTCTGGTTTTGCTAGGCGTGACGCTGCTTGCCGTGGCGTATTCCATACAGAAGATCCAAGGCAAGATGAAGGAGCTGACGAACGCGATCGATCTGGGCTTCAAGTCCATCGAGGACGGGATAACCAATAACGTGAAGGGCGCAATCGTTCAGGCTACAAGCTCGGTCGACCAGTACTACACGACGCTGGAGAAAAGCATCGTGGTCAAGGTCCTGGGGACGAGCGGAACGGAGGGCATCCTGGACCGGGGGTTGAGCGTCATGGACTTCGCCAGCGATATCTGCGTCGAGGTGGGCGACGACATCGCCCAGGGAAAGCGATTCCTAGCCAAGGATATCCGGGGGACGACGGCGAAGATGGAGACGGTGCTTCGAGATACAGCGACCCCGCTATCCGATGCCGGGGGCTTTTTCAAGATCATCGGCGACGGGATCAACATTCCGCTTCCGGGAGAGCCGCTGAAGCCCCTGGCCAAGCCGTTCTACGACATCGGGGCGACTTGCACCTCGATAGGCAAGAACTGCACCGACGCTAAGCACGATCTGGAGGACGCCGACAGGAAGATCATCGATGCCGAAGTGTATCTGGGACAGCTGTCGACCAAGGTCAAGGGGTACGGCCCACAGATAACGAAGATGAGGGACGAGGTGAACACGCTGATAACCGACGGCATCAACGACTCGATGAGGGACGTCAAGAGCGTAACGGACAGCGTCAAGCTGATCTTTTCCTCAGTGAGCACGGGAGCTGACAACGTGGTGAAGAACATGAGGAGCGCTAACGCAGCCCTTGACCAAGAGATCAACGGCATCTTCCGGCGGCAGCACGTCGCCGCCCTGGTGACGGCCGGGGTGGCGCTGATCGCGGGGGGAGCGGCGGTAGGACTGTGAACTCAACCATCGCCCCACCATGTGAGGAAACGAGCAGCATTTAGCTCCTCGTTTGCTGATGGGTAACTGACAACCTTAGGCGACATCCTAGGGTAAACGTTCGCTCTGATCGGCGTGCCGGAACGACACCGTCGAGACCGTTCAGATATGGCACGGCCAGGATAGTTTACATGCCCATTCCAAAGATAGAAGATGTGGCTGATTCATTGATTGTTATGGTGATGACCGATGGTAAGTTTGCCCGAGGAAGTGAAGCGGGTTGTCAACGACCCCAAGGCCTCAAAGACCATTGCTACCAAGTTCCCTGACGGAAAGATTCACACCATCTACATGGGCAGCCTGATATCATCTTCACCGGATGAGCTGGTCTTCGCTCATATCCTGATGAAGCGGACGCAACAGAACCTGGAGAACATGAAGAGAGAGGATGAGCTTGTCTCAGTGCTGGTGACCCTGGAGTCGGCTTCGTACGAGATCATGGTCAAGGTCGGCGATTATCTGACCTCTGGACCCAAGGTCGATGATATGGTCGAGGTGCTGAAGGCCCAGGGCATCATGGAGCGCATGGAGCGGTTTGGGATGAAGCTGTTAGGGATCTGGATCCTTATCCCCGAGGAGATATGGGACCAGAGGCCCGGACCCCATGCTGGGACGAGGATCGTCTGACATTGTTCCTAAAACGTTTTAACGATCAGCCCTCGGGCTCTTAGTGATGGTAGAGAATACCTGTGGGCGTCTTCAATAATGACAAGGGGAAGTACTACACCAATCAGACTCTAGAAAAGATGAGCCCCCCTTAGCCTCTGGGGGAAGCAATAGGGAATTGTTGGGCATTGAGCGGGCGTGACGAGAGAGGAATGCAGACAGATGGGCGCTGCATCCTCTCTTAGCGAGCCTATATGGTGGCGCCGAGAATTCTTACCGGCCCCACGTATAGCTTGGACACACCTCTTCAACGCCTGTGCCTATGCAGTTCCTTCCTTACTTGTACTCCTCGCATTGTTCTTGCCGGAAAATCCCCAGAAGTTGAGATAGAGAACCATGGTGACGAAGCTGACGACGAACGCGATCAATCCCAGGACCCAGAAGGAAATAGGTATCCCTCTGATGAAATCATCTCGTACCGGGACGCGGTTGATGACGATGCGAAAGACGACGTAAGCCCAGAGCAGGAAGCTGTAGAGGCAGGTTGCTAACATTGAGGCTCTGATCAAGCGAGACATAGTTACGAAATTGAATTATTAGATGAAGAAATATAAATAGTAAACGGTAATTCTCTGCCACCTCCCCGTGGATCCTTCCCTTCGGGCTAGGGTCGCCTAATCATTAGAATAAGCACCCCCCGAAGATCGTTGGCGGGAGCTGTTCTATTTCATTGATTGGCCTTCGAAGCATATGTAATCACTCGTGTCGGAGAGACTCCATCGGACTGAGCTTTGAAGCCCGCCACGCCGGATATGTGGCAAAGATGATGCCTACTATCGCCCCGAAAGCCACGGCCATAATGGCAATGATGAGGCTGAACTCGGGCACTATGACAATGTTGCCATAGATGCCAAGGCTCGACCAGGAGATGACGTTGTCGTTGTTGATGATAGATGTGG
This sequence comes from Methanomassiliicoccus sp., assembly GCA_033485155.1. Taxonomy (NCBI): domain Archaea; kingdom Methanobacteriati; phylum Thermoplasmatota; class Thermoplasmata; order Methanomassiliicoccales; family Methanomassiliicoccaceae; genus Methanomassiliicoccus; species Methanomassiliicoccus sp. The sequence goes on along the minus strand of JAWQJJ010000002.1, from coordinate 200,786 downwards.
CCACGCTCGCCAAGCCGTAACCCACAGCCACGCCGATGATGCTTCCGATCAGGCCGATGAGACTGGCCTCGCACAAGAATATGCTCAGGACTTCTCGGTCTTTCAAGCCTAGAGACTTGAGCATGCCGATCTCCCTCGTCCTCTCGGTCAGGGAGATGGTCATGGTGTTCATGATACATATGCCGGCGATGAACAGGGTAATGCCGGCCACACCGAAGACGAACATATCGAGCGTGGAAAATACCCGCGTGACCACGTTGTCGACGAATCCGGAGGAGATCACTGAGACCTTGCCGTCAAAGGTGTCGTTGATTATCGCCGACACCGCCATCTTGGTCCCTTGGCTGTCGTCGGCGAGCTTGACGATGATGAGGCTGCACTGGTCCGTTTTAAATAAGGATTGGGCCTGAGCAATGGGGATATAGACGGACGAATCGCTCATAGCCCCCACGATGATCGGCCCCAGAGAGTTCATTACGGCCTTTACAGTGCCGTTGTACGAAAGATCCTTATTGTCCTGGGCGCTCGTCCTCTGCCTGACGATCTCGGCCGTCGAGCCCAAAGGGAACGATATGGTGCCATTCAGCCAGGGATCGTTGGCCCGTGCGCCTAGGATGATAGTATCGTTGGAGGGGTTTGAAGGTATAGACCCATCCTTCGCTACGAAGGAATCGCTGTACACCTGACGATACTTGTCCATATCGATGCCGACGATGTTGACTCCCACGGTGGTACCGTTATTCGTGATGGTTCCAGTACGCTGAATCACTGGAGCTGCAATAGAGACTCCACTTATGCCTTCGATGGCTGTGGTATCATTGATCGAAAGCGTACCTCCATCCTTGGCCACCAGGGTAAGGTTGGATGTGCCGAGACCGTGCACCAGCTCGTTCTCCACCGTGCTCTCCAAACCCTGGGTTATCGATAGCAAGGCTATGATAACAGCGATGGCCATGGTCACACCTAATGAAGTGAGGGCGGTGCGCAGCTTGCGGCGCTTCATCGACCCTAAGGCGTAGCTGGTGATGTCCCTCGCGAACATAGTGCTACCTTGTAGTCGGCTTTTACCTTGCTTTTGGGGGGGTCGATTCTGCCATCTTTGATCGAAATAATTTTATCAGCGTGGTGGGCGACAGCTGGGTCATGTGTCACCATTATAATGGTCGTTCCCTGACGGTTGAGTTGCTTGATTAGTCTCAGCACTTCGTTCACGTTTTTGGAATCTAGATTTCCCGTTGGCTCATCCATTAAGAGATATGTAGGATCACGGGCCAGCGCTCTAGCTATGGCCACTCGTTGTTGCTCCCCCCCAGATAACTCACTCGGTTGGTGGTCCAGCCGGTCCTGCAGTCCTACTCGTTCGAGCACATATTCGGCCTTCGCCTTCCTGATCGAACGTGGGACTTTGGAAATACTCATGCCGAGTTCTACATTCTCCTGTACGTTGAGATTAGGAAATAAGTTGAAAGCTTGGAAGACGAAGCCAATCCGGCTGCGGACCTCTGAGAGGCCCGAAGAATCCAGAGTGGTGAGATCGATGTCTCCTATGAAAACCTTGCCCTCCGTCGGGCGGTCCAACGCGCCGAGGATAGCTAAGAGGGTGGACTTGCCACAACCCGAGGGGCCAGTGATCGTTATGTATTCGCCTGGGCGGATTTCAAGGTCTATTCCGGCCAATGCTTCCACTCGAACCTTGCCTGATTGGTAAATTTTACGTACCTTCTCCATCCTTACCGAGGACACGACACTATAATGGCCTACAGTGCCACCAATGTCCTGGGGTTGTCTCCAGAAAGACCTAGAAGGATTAGTGCAATCGGTCACTAAATTAAAGCATTTACAATTCAATATATATCACGTCTTATACTATTATCAAAGGAGGGTCATATTTTTTATATAAAAATACATAAAGATTACAATGTAAACACTATTTAATAATCATATATGTTTAATAAAAAATGAGGCTAATCAGCCCCCAACATCAACATGATAAATGGGTATCGTATTTTAAATTATACATAAAAAAAAGGCTAGATCGGGCATCCTTGTCGCAATATAGACTATAAAAAAGGAGAGTTTTTTTAAGTATCGAATATTGTTGTAGAGGCTGGATGCTTCCTAGACCTTTAAAAAATGTAAAAAAATATACAGATTCAATATCTCTGAGTGAAATAAAAAGGTCCTATAGCAACCCATTCTATTCTAACACTACTTACATTATTCTCTCTTCTATGATGGGGTCTACAATTGGCCTTATCTATTGGATAATCGCAGCTAGGTATTATCCTGAAGAAACAGTTGGAGTGGCTACAGCAATAATTTCCCTAATAGGTCTTATTGTAAGCATATCGTTAATTGGCCTTGATCAATCCCTAATAAGATATTTCCCTGACTGGGATAAATCAAAAATAGTCACAACAACTTTGCTTATAACTTCTACACTATCAGCACTGATGGGGCTCTTTACTATCGAATTTGCCCGGTATTTGTCTCCATCCTTAACGATTATTGATCAAAGCGGCACAATAATTTTCTTAATTTTTGTAATACTCCAATGTAGCTCAGGGATTATGAGCAATGCATTTATTGCAATGCGAAAGGCCAGATATACTTTTATTCAAACAATCATTATGAGCTCTAGATTAATCTTATTAGTCGTGTTTATATCTCTAGGTGTCGCAGGAATATTGTTATCTTGGGCCTTATCCTATGCAATTGCCTCGCTTGTGGCAATATACCTATTATATGAATTGGGGATAAGGATTAAAAAAATTGATTATGCATTTGTAAAAGAATCATTTGGGTTTTCTATTGGAATCTACGTCTTTGGTAACTTAAACTCCTTTCCCCTAATGATCCTCCCATTATTAGTTTTAAACCTCCTAGGTGCAGTGGCATCGGCCAACTACTATATCGCATCTTCATTCGCCATGATCGCATCTATCATCATCAGTGCCTGTAACACTTCGTTGTTTGTCGAAGGAAGCCATGGTGAAAGGCTGAAGGAATCTGTATTTAAAAGTCTATTAGCTTCAACTGGATTATTAATACCGTTAACAATTGGGGTATATTTGGGAGGGGGTTTTCTACTTAGCTTACTAGGGAAGAGCTATGCAACAGGTGGTTTTGAGTTATTGAAGTTATTGCTTATTGCTAATTTATTTAACATTCCATATGGCGCATATTATACTATCTTAAAAATCCAGAAAAACATTAAAAGGTTGATAGAACTGGGAGCTTTGAATTGTATATTTACTTTAGGACTATGCTACCTCCTAATGCAGATGTATGGCCTAAATGGAATTGGATACGCATCTATCCTTGCGAATGGTATTGAGATTATTATCATTCTTCCTTTAATGATGAGGGGCTTAGTCTAGAATCAAAGCAATAGTGTTCGTTGTCTTCCTATTGAGTTTGAAGTGTGTTTATATAAAATATCATCAACGAGATTGAAGCTATAAACGATTGCGGCTATGCTAATTAAGATACAATCATAATAATGTCTCTAATGTTGAGTAAGTAATAGCCTCTTGTTTCTTTAATTCGTTCATGGCTTTGATGAGTGAGTCCTGCACTAACGGATATTCATTGATTATTAAATCTAACTTTTCAAGAACTTGTAACTTGTTGATATTCTCTATTTCCATATCATTCCTTGGGGAATAATTCAATAAACCTATACGCCTTAGAAACTCTCTACTCTTCGAGTGATAAATTAGCCCGATAACAGGTACACCTAGTGATGCCGACATTATCTGGCCGTGCAGTCTAACACTAATAACGACATCCATCGTCTTTAACAATTTTAACGCATCGTGTGGATTCTTAACAACTTCAATTTTTATTTCAATCCCACGCTTTTCAAATATCTTTCTTTGAATCCATTCTGCCAATAGTGCCTCATCTGGATAAAAATAAGGGATAAGTATTGGCGCCAGTCCACGATCCAATATTCCATCAACAATACCGACATATGATTCTCGCAACCGATCCCATTCAGGTTGTTTGTTTGGCCAGAGTTCTTCTCGGTGGAAAAGGGGAGTGAATATCAACCCAACCCTTTCAACTTTCGATCCCTTTTTTATATTTGAATATAAATTTTCGAATGCTGGGTATTGTTCGGGGAGATTGATTGCCGGGTCAGCAGTAACTGTAATTGTTTTTTTTACACCGCACTTTAGCAACCATTTTTTTGAATCTTCGTCCCTTACGGTAATAACATCAACAAAGTGGTTTAGGAAAAAACGAGTAAGGTGCCGACCAATGAAAGTTGTCAATGGTCCCGCGCCAATAGCATAAACTGCCGTCTTCCCACCCCTTGCCCGGACAAATATTAAGGGTGCGAGCCAGCGAAGAATGACGCGCCAAGATTGCCAATCACTAAGCATTCCACCTCCACCGATTAAAAATAGATCAGCATTGCTCAGGACATTTATTGTCTTTAAAAAATCACCTCTAAAAAAAGTCAATGCAAAATCTGAATAGTCGTCTGGGAATAAATTATTGACAGCAATAACGTTGTGTATTTCAGAAGTATTTTTTGGGTTGTCTGAAAGAACTATAAATTTTGCGGATGGTATTTTAACAGATAATTTCAATAATATGGAGGATAGAATGGCCTCGTCACCTATATTTTGGTGACCATACCACCCAGAGATAACAATTTGAATCCTCCTTTCGTGATTCATAGGGGGGCAGAATCCACCAGCTAATAGATGGACTTTATCATCCCAGACCTCGGCGTCACACTAATCTACTGAACTAAACGGCTATCTAGTTAGTATTTAAATAAAAGAGCGGCGATTTTCGAATATATTTCGTATTCTAGCCGACGTAGAAAGACATGAGATTCGATGGTGAACCGATTACCGATTATTAAGAACACTGTCTCCGCGTTGTTTTGTTTACTGTACTGAGCCGCACTCGGTTCGCCCAGTGCTGCTAAAACGAGACCATCTTCTGATAGTTTGTTTCTGATCTGACAAATATTGGCGAGCATTCTTCGTGATGCCTTATGCCGGCACAGCACCGCGCTGCCTGGCCGTAGCCAGGTATGCTTCGATGCAATTTGTCGATCAGCCAACAAACACTTTGGCGATACGTTGCTCGGCAGCCTGTCCCGAACATTAACGGAGATCTGGTTCTCGAGCATTTTCGAGCTCGTTAATGAGTGAGAGCACCACAAACGAATCGACTTCAATCGCAGCGTGCATTGTGACTCGTCTTGCATTGCTTTCAGACTATGATTTACCTTCTTCCATTGCCGGTTTCGGCCGATAAATCCAGTGGCGTAAGTAGCTAGGATAGTCGAGCGTCCTAGTGGTGTTACCACCGTGTAATCGCTGTCAAATAGTATCCACAAAGCATTGCGGTTCTTGCAGCTTAGGACAAAGACTCTGCACCCTTTCCAACGAAAAGCACTCTTGGAGCGGAGTCTAGGAGCGCCTAGAGCTGCTAGAATGTCGAACTTAATAGCCAGTGGAAAAGAAAGCGATCATCAGATCGCCTTCTGACATTGGTCTTCGGCCAATGCTCTACCATTGTTACCGGAATGGGAAGGAATCGGCCTGCTCTCGAATCCGTGCATGGTTGGATAGATATCAGCTATCGGCCACCTGTTGCATCTGGTTCCAATCGATACCAGATTAAGAGCAGAGCCATATGGGATACTAGTCGTACGAGTCTGGCATGATAGCCATTTCATTGTACTCCTTTTCAACCATGGGCCCATAAATATATGCGCATTGTAATCATATGTAATAGGTTTTTTCATACATTATACTATTTTCGAATATATTTTGTCTCAACCTTTCCTTCCCTTTTCAGTTTCAAATACAATTTATTTTTTCTTACCAAATCCTGATATTTATTTTCATCTCTCATCTTTATTATTTTGGCGGGATTTCCTCCGACAATCGCAAGTGCGGGAATGTCTTTTGTGACGACAGAACCCATACCGACTACTGCGCCTTCACCTATGGTAACTCCTGGACAGATAACAACATTAGATCCAATCCATACATTCCTATTGATACGCACTTCCTTTAAAAATGTTATATTGTCGTATGGAATCATTTCTCCCTCATAATTATGATTTGATGAATGGATGACGACACGAGGGCCGATAATAACATTTTCCTGAATGGTCACCCCACCTATTGCCCATATGTATGATTCAGGGCCGATATAAACGTGATTTCCAATCTTAATATTTTGAGGCTCATCAATAATTGCTCCACCACATATCGTTACATCCTCTCCACACTCATTTATCCGTTTAATCATTCTATATGTTAATAAACGCCGAATCATATTCACCAGCCTACGCCCATTCAAGATAACGGTATGGCTCATTACACCTTCTCTCCGTATCATTTATTCTAAAGAGTGAAAATGTCACATTGCCAACTAAAAATTAAACATTATACAAATGATACGCAATAAAAAAGGTGTGATTAGAAGCATAAATTGACTATTAGGAAATTTAGATTGCCACAATCATCCCATCCAAAAGATACACTATGTGTAAGCAACTTCATCTGGACAGACATATATTTGGTTAAAACCTTCCGACTCCATTGCTATCCTCGGATCGTAATCGAGTTTATAAGGAGCTGATGAAACGACAAATGGATGATTTAATATTTGAGTTCTTAATATAATCACAGTTCCATCATGATGAAAACTTCCGTTGATAAGGTCAACATCAAATGAAGTTATATTTGTTGATTCGACATAATAATAGCTTTTTATCACGCTATCGTAAGAGGAAGCAAAATCATAATCAGACGATAGCTTATCCACATAATGACTAATGACAAACGATGCTCCAATCATTTCCCCAGTAGTGAATGCAGATCGGATTGATGTGTCGGATGACAATATTGGGCCATCAATATTTGCCAAAGGAGACATGATCATCATGAATGTGAAAAGGAGTGTGACAATCGATAACATTCCGAGTTTTACTTTTTTATTTTTTATCGTACTGACTGATATGGATATAGATATTGCTAAAGGAACCGCCCCAAGGATTACAGCAAGAGAGAACCATCTCCCTTCGATTAACGATTTATCCGTAATTGTTGTTATGAACGGAATGAGAAATATTATGGCACCAGAAAGAGCAAATGAGAAAATGTTAGACTTCTTATAGTTCCTTGATATCATACATAAATAACCAAAATAGGCCAATGAAGAAAATATAAAAAATCCAAGGTTTGTAAATATTTTTTCTTCAAATGGTATTGATTCTGTATATGCCCTTAGCGTATTTTCAAGCGGCACTGCGACTTGGGCGAGATAATCTCTACTGAAGCCCCATTTTACCCAACTAGTCAGATTATACAAACTACTACCAGAGGCATAGGCCCACCATCCAAGCATTAAAGAGATGAGCAGGAGGAAGAGACCAAATGAATTTTTATTATTTTTGATTCTAGCCACAATTAGTGTATAATATCCATTTGATGCAATCCATGCTAAGAGAAAAACCGCCAAGCATACTGCAGCGATTGTATGCGTCATTACCAATATGATCATAAATAATAATACTAAGAGCGTGGCTGACGTTGATTTTTTATCTTTAAAAATAATCACTAAGAAGATAATGGCAATTACATAGATGAAACCAAGAGCATTTGGAATCGGCCAAATACTCATATTAATATGATAATTAGTCACACTTAAAAACAATGAAGCTAATAAACCAATTCTCTCGTTAAACAAGTGTTTACCAAGACCATATACGACCAATGTGTCGAAAATTATCCGAAAAATGCCCACAGAGATAACAGAGGCAATGTTATAGTTTAGGCCAGTAACGAGGATAGCGGTACCTATATCTAAATGAAATATTGGAAGCATTGAATATGAAGTTCCAGACGGGATGCTTCCAATACTAATCATTTTCATTGTAACCATTTGATGAAACCAAGTGTCCATGCCAACTACAGTAGGATAGAGGCTAACTTGAGAAAATACAAGAATAGAGGCAAGGATAATTATTTGTGGTATGACTGCGAGAGCGTGCTTTTTACTTGGAAGACATATTATTTCCAAGGACAATATGCCAGAAATAATAGAAATTATGATGAAATACTCAAAAGGACGATAATAAACAAGCTGTCGAGTATACAATAAGATAATTGAGTATGTTATAAGGATGAAAAATACAATAGACAATACCATAAATGGCCTTGAACTGTCATTTACATTTGAATTATCTAAAATGAATTTATTCCGCAAAGCCAGCCATGCAATGCTTGAGATTAATAACAGCATTCCAAGTATTGCATAAAGCAAAAAGTCAAAAAAAACCGAAAACGCGATAAAACATGAAAGAAAAATAGTAGCTACTTTTGCGATAATAAAATCTGGATCATTTATGAATTCCAAATTTTTCATGAACTTGCCATCTTAGTAGTGTTAGCCATTTATTCTATATATTTAATAACTTCCTTTAACACGTATTGTCATAACGATTATTTTCGTGTTTGGATGGTTTAAAACGACAGCGTAACATTCAACATGTGACAGAATATTAATATTCTTTTAAACATTCGAAACTTGGCCGATGAAGATATTAATGTTCACTCCTAATTACTATCCAAATATTGGCGGCGTAGAGAGGCATGTAAAATCTGTTGCTGAGAACTTGATAAAACATGGGGATAAAGTCACCATAATAACAAAAAAAACTGATTCTGCCGCATTGGATTTTGAGATAATTGAAGGTGCAAATGTTATCAGGGTAGCATACAAGACGTTACCTGAGATGTGGTTATGGATATTACAAAATATAAAATTGATAAAAGAATCAGATGTAATTCACTGTCATGATTATGCTTCTTTTATCTACTGGTACCTCCCCTTTCGCTTTCTTTTTCGATCGAAGCGTGTGTATATTACGTTTCACGGATTTGAGGGAAAAGTACCGATACAAACTATGGCAATTTTGTTGAGGAGTGTAGCAGAAAAATTAACTCGCGGGAACATCTGCATTGGACATTTCATCCCCAAATGGTATGGAACGAAACCAACTTTTATTTCATATGGTGGTGTAGCCAATTCTTTCTCAAGCAGAGAAGTTGGGGTAGAAGCTAACGATGCAATATATATAGGGCGACTTGAAAAAGATACGGGGATATTGACGTATATTGCAGCTTTGATAGTTTTAAAAGAAAATTATGGAATCGATATCAAATTGACCATTTGCGGTGATGGAAGCTTAAGGGATCAGATTGAATATCTTGTAAAAACAAATAGCCTCAAAGTGAATTTATTGGGTTTCGTCGAAAATCCAACACCTTACTTAATAAATTCCAAGTTTGCATTTGTTTCTGGCTACTTGGCCATATTAGAAGCAATGAGCAAAAAAAAAGTTGTGATATCAGTATACGATAATGCAATCAAAAAGGACTATTTAACAATGATTCCAGATTCTAATAAAACCATGATAATCTCTTCATCCGCGGAAGAAGTGGCATCCCACCTTCAGAAACTTATCGATATCGACGCCGATTATGCACGCATGATTGAGGAGGGATATGATTTCGCGAAAAATCATTCATGGGATAGTGTGATGGAAATGTATCTCAAGTTATGGAATGATGATAGTTTATGAGCCATATAAAGAGTTCATTGATACTGACAGTGAAAAATGAGGAGTTAACAATTGGGGATTTTTTTAATTCCTTGTCACATCAAACAAGACAACCTGATGAAATAATCATTGTTGATGGCGGCTCCACAGATAAAACATGTGAAATACTCAACTCCTTGATGTCTGAAAATAATAAAATTCGATTGATTGTTCAACCAGGAGCAAATATTGCGAAAGGCAGAAATATCGCAATACAAAACGCGGCGAATGAGATAATTGCAGTAACCGACGGGGGATGCCAGTTAGATGAGAATTGGTTAAAGAATATGCTCACTCCGTTTGAAAACGATCCAACCATTGATGTTGTTTCTGGATGGTACATACCTGATGCAAGAAACGAATTTGAAAGATGTATTGCGGCTTTAACTGTTCCTCAGGTAAACAAAGTATTGAAAATAAAAGATAAATTCCTTCCATCGAGCAGATCTGTTGCGTTTAAAAAAGAATGCTGGAAAACAGTTGGGGGATATCCTGAATGGCTAAATACGGCCGAGGATACCTTATATGATTTAAATCTTATGAATTCGAATTATAAATTTACGTTTAAAAAAGATGCTATTGTGAAATGGCGTATGCGAACAACGTTAAAAGGCCTATTTAAACAATATTATAACTATTCAAAGGGAGATAGTGAAGCAAAATTATTCATTAAGACGTACCTAATATTTTATCTAATATACTTGTCTGGGTTCACAATGCTCATAGTAGGTTATTTCATTCCGACCATATGGGTGACGCTGGTTGCTCTTACAATAATATATCTCCTTATACCAACTGTAAATGTATTGAAGAGAAGTAAATCTATTAAAAGTATATTCATAACTCCCGTTCTAGTTGTAGTGATCGACATGGCTAAAATTTTTGGATACTATGCAGGAAAAATTTAATTCGATACATGAGAAAGATGTAAGACGCCTATTTAATATTGGGCCATATTCCCATATTCCTGAATCGAGATGAGGGTTAAATGAAAAAAGCTGAAGATTAGTATGGTCTTTTAGAATGAAATAGATAATAAAATTATAAAAAATTACTACTCGGCTTTCTTTAAGATAATTAAACAGATATGCTTGTATATGTAACATTTTTAAGAGCTATAAAACCAAATAACTATGATTTCATATGGCGCTCTTTTTCATCATGATTGCCGTTGACGGTTAAATGATACGACGGTTTAACTGTTCATACATTCTAATTTAATTAAAAAAACTTCTATTTAAATAATCGACAAACAACTGCTTTGTCGACATATGCTGTCAGATTCAACTGAGGCCTTTCGTCCATATGTCGTCGTTGATATTGGGCATTGAGCTCTTTTAAGAAGGACGGCAAATACTTCAAACTTAATATGATCCATAATATTGAACGTACCCAGAATTGCAATCCTTTTTGTAGGACCATTCCATTGTCACCAGAGAAAGATACTGATGACCATTGTTCTAGTTAGAGGGAGAGAGAATGATTCTGCCGTCTTTAGATACTTTAATTCATTGCACGATAGAAATATTGGAGCTCTATTAGTGATGTGGAATAGAGAAACCAGCGAAAAGAGGGTAGAAAAAAAATATGATATAATAGATATAAATATCAAATCGCCTACTGACACAATTGCAGCAATATTTTTTCTCCCATTTTGGTGGTTATTTGAGTTCTTTAAACTATTGAAATTAAAACCTAGTGTCATTGGAGCATTTGACGTTGATACAGCGATTCCTGCACTACTAGTATCAAAAATTTTTAGAAGTAAATTGACATATATAATGTTAGATTATTCGCCAGATTGTTTACCGCATGGCACTCCATTTTTTATAAAAAGGTTTATGGAAATTATCGAAAGATTTATGCTTCGAGAAGCAGATAAAATTGTAATAGTTGATGAGTCAAGAATTGATCAAATAGGCGGTAATGACTTCATTGAAAAAATTCATATTGTTCATAACATACCCTTGAACGCCAATAAAATACAAGATACAAATAACATTAGAATAAATAATGATGATAATATCAATATATTTTATGCTGGCATTCTTCACGAAACAAGGGGATTAGTATGGTTAATCAATTCGATACTCAAGACAAAACATGTTTTTCTAACAGTAGCTGGCAAAGGACCATTAGAGGGATATGTGGCGGAAAAAGCATTAGAAAATCCCAATAAAATAAGTTATGTTGGGCAAATAGATCATGATGAAGTAATGAGATATACAATGGAATCAGACGCGATTATCGGGTTTTATGACCCCACAATACGGAACAATAAATATGCAAGCCCTAATCGATTTTTCGAAGCAATGATATGTTCAAAACCCCTTATAACAAATAAGGGGACATCGATCGCAGATATTATCGAACGTTATAATTCTGGATACCTTATAGACTATGGTGACGAAAATACTTTATCCGAACTAATAACACAGATTTTCCACAATAAAGGTGAGTTATTGAAAAGGGGTGACAATGCTAAACACTTAATAAATAGTAAATATTCAATTGAAAAAGAAAATAGGGTGATATCAGATGTATTTTCATATGCTGCCGATTCTAGGTTGTAAAAAACCTCGGTCTTTGTGTAAATATATTTGATATCTTGGCATAATCTCCCCTATAATTGCTCCCTTGCTCTTCTTTTCGGGGGAGGCGCATCACCCTTAATTTTTGAATGAATATTTTTTATTAAAGCCTGCCTCAATCCAACTACCCACAACAAATTTCTGGCAATAAATAATGCGGGCAATAAGAAAGCTAACTTCTTTTTTGTAATTTTATATGATTCTAATGCACCAAATAGGAATAAAGAAGTTAATACTGCAAGGCACATAAGTGGGACAATAAACAATATTGGATGGAATGAGAGCATTAAGGATATAGTCGTTAATAGGAATATCGGCAACTGATATAGCATCCACCAGGGATTAACATTGTCTCCTTTTTTCGAAGCTTTTCCTTTTAGATACAAATGGAAAGCAAATTCCGCGGACTTAATTTGTTGCTTACAATATGATTTAAGAGTCGAACGATGGTGATGATAGACCACTGGTTTGTTTGTGAAATATATTTGAAATCCTATTGATGTCGCCCTATATCCAAAATCAGTATCATATGCAACATCCATCGTTTCATCAAAAGGGATTTTTTCTAAAACTTCCCGCTTTACAAGTAGGTTCATGTTTGGATGGCGATTAACAACGCCTTCGGACGTCAATTTAAATCTTGCATCAAGATCCACTCCAATGATTTTTTGCAGAAAGGATGCGTTTGTTGGAGTGAAACCTGGTCCCCCCACAGCGTCACTACCGGTTTTCTTTATTGTTTTTACAAGCGAGGATAACCAATCAGGATTAGCAATGCAATCCCCATCTATTAAGGCAACATAATCACTTTCGATTAATGAGTTTGAAATCGGATAATTTAAGGCCTGTGGTTGGTTTGATTCCAATTCAATAATTTTGTACGGTATTGAGCAATTTGACAATTCTTCATCTAATAGAGACAGAGTATTATCTGTTGAACAGGCATCTATCAATAGTATTTCATAATCTGAATACGTTTGGTTTATTATTGAACGAATAAATGGAGTTGCCGTTTTTTCGATATTTCGAATTGTTGAAAGTATTGTTACGCTTCCCAAGTCCCTAACTCCCCACGCCTAGAAGAATAAAAACAAGAAATATGAATGTGATTGATATAGTCTCTAAAGGGAGAATAAATGGCTGTTGATCCTTATTTTCTCATCTCTATTACTATCGAGAATTAAGTAACTATTCACATTGATCTAATTGAATTCGATAAAATACCCCCACCCATTTCCAATCGATGTCGAGATCTCAGGGTTATCGGCGAGCCATCAATAACAATTCATTTTTTCGACCATAATCGCAATCTCTTCCTTATCTAATCTCCATTCATCCTGAGGCGTTCGATAATGTGTTCAACAACAATCAAGCCTTGGATGAAGCAGGACGATTTGAATACATCCCTAAACAATTAATAGAGTGTTGAAGAGTGTCTTTTAGAGCATCAAACATATTATGCAAAAGACATATTGTACTGGCATCCTGGAGATTGCATGTTTTCCGATAATGGAGGCCGACGACAGCTATCCTTCGCTAAGTTGGTCCACCTGTGCTCCTGGAAAGAACTTAAGAAGATGATGAAAAACCCGTTCTACTCGAACTCCATTTACATCATTCTATCAACCCTGGTTTCCAACGGAATAGGGTTAATCTTCTGGATCGTCGCCGCACAGTACTATCCAGAGGACATCGTAGGCCTGGCCACAGTCCTCATCTCCCTCTCTGGACTTGTAGTAACCATCTCCCGTATGGGTTTGGATCAATCTCTAGTGCGGTTCTTCCCCTGCGGAGACCAATCGAAGATCTTCAGCACCTCCCTGATCGTTACCACCGCGACTGCGTTGTTGATGGGTGCGGTCCTCATCGGAACGACCAGCATTTGGTCCCCTACCCTCAGCGGCATAAGCATGGTGAGCGTGGTTCTCTTCCTTCTGTTGGTCCTTTTTCAGGGAGGGGCCGGAATCGTCAGCAACGCGTTCATCGCCCTGAGAAAGGCAAAGTTCACCCTTACTCAGAACATCATCATGGGCTCGAGGTTACTACTCCTAGTTCCTTTCATCACTTTCGGTGTCGTTGGCATCCTGCTCTCCTGGGTGGTCTCCTTCGCCATCTCGGTCGCCATCGCCCTATACCTCCTTTTCGCCATGAAGATCGAACTCAAGGGAGTCGATCGTTCCTTCCTCAAGAGCTCGTTCCGATTCTCCACCGGCAACTACATCTCGGGCACCTTGAGCACTCTACCCGGGCTGATACTTCCGATATTAGTCCTCAACGAGCTGGGAGCAGGAGCTTCAGCTAACTATTACATCGCCTCATCCTTCGCCGCCATCGCCTCCATCATCCCCAACGCCTTCAACACCTCCCTGTTCGTCGAGGGAAGCCACGGGGAGGATCTGAAACGGACCGCCGCCAGGTCGCTCGTCGCCTCCATCGGCCTACTGATCCCCGTCACCCTCGGCGTGTACCTCGGGGGCGGTTATCTCCTGGGCCTGCTGGGAAAGGGGTACGCCACGGAGGGGCTCGAGCTCCTCGAGCTGTTGCTGGTAGCCTGCATCTTGAACATCCCCTACTACACCTACTACACGATGGCAAAGATCCAGAAGAGAATGCTGGTGCTCATCGCACTAGGCCTGATCAACTGCCTTGCGGTAATAGTCCTGAGCTACTTCCTCTTGAATGGATACGGACTTGATGGCATCGGGTATGCTTGGATAGCGACGAACATCTTCGAAGCGGTCATCGTCGCTCTGGCGCTGTTCAGAAAACCTTCGGCGAAGAGCGCAACTCCTCCTTCCACCCTCAATGGCAGTTGAACCTCAATCGCCCAGGAGTTCACGATGGCCTTAGCATCTCCCAGAAGCAATAAGGTGTACAGTGGCCTAAGAGATCGTCAAGCTCCGCCCTCTTCGATAGAATGACAACTTGCATGCATTCTTTTCATTCGGATCGAGGGTTCGTTTTTACTGCTGGAAAAATAAAAACCAAATAATTAACTACAAACCATTATTAGCTAATCGGATATTCACTGGCCGAACCCCTCCATGGTCAAAAGTCCGCGGTTAACAAGGGCATTATTGATCATCTGTTTCCTTCTCCTAACGGCAGCGATGGTCATCGCCTACCAAACGCCGGCGACAGGCTATGAGATATCGATCTACAGCTCGACCCCCCTCGTGGTGTGGATCCTGTTCTTCGCGGCGCTGGCGGGGGGCGTATCGATCGTCATCCACCAGATCGTCACCTTCCAGTACAAGACCTCCAGACTCTGGATGCTCGGGCTGCTCGTAATCATCCTGGCGAGGGCGACCCTGCTGCTCATACCGTACATAAGAGGTTACGCTGACTGGCAGGGAGATCAGCTCACCCACATCGGGTTCGTCAAGGACATCGTCTTCACCGGCCATCTCCCGTCCGATGATTACTACCCGGTCGTGCACATCCTGCTGTTCGCGATCATGTCCATCACCGGTCTGGACATTACCGTGGCCAACCTCAGCACGGCCATGATCTCCCTGCTGTTCGTCGCTTTCACCTACATCCTGGCGAGGGCCATCTTTCCCAACAAGGACAACCGGATCATCGCCGCCCTCATCGCCAGCGCCATCATGCTTGGCGCCCAATACAACGTGTACCTGATGCCCAACGGCTGGTCGATCCTCTTCCTGCCCCTGCTCTTTTATCTCTACTTGAGAAGCAGCTCCTTCATCCTGAAGGGCCTGTTCATCTTCTTCCTCATCATCTATCCTCTGTTCCATCCGCTCTCCGCGCTCATCGTCATCATCTGCATCGCCTGCCTGGAGGTGTTGAAGAAGGTCGTCTCGTTCGCCATGAAGAGGCGGTCGGCGCCGGCATCGAGACCGGTGTTGAATGCTTCGATCGCCTTCGTCTTCATCGGACTGGTCAGCTTCCTGCCCTGGGTGCTCTCGTTCCAGAACTTCAAGCTGAACATGCACCTGATGTGGCAGCACATCACCACCGGGTTCGGGACCGACCAGGTCGCCGTCATCGGCGTAAGCCTTAACAAGCTGAACATGGCCGGGTTCGACGTCGTCGTGCTGTTACTGAAGATCTACGGCGCCGACATCCTTCTCATCCTGATATCGTTCCTCGGCATGCTCGCGATATGGAAGAGCATTCGTTCGTCAGGTCTGAAGAGCGAGCACATCAGCTACCTGTCGCTAGCGGTCGTGTTCATCCTCACCGGCTTCATCTATTTCGCGTTCCTGGTGGGCTTCCCCGGTCTGTCGGCCCTGGCCGGCGGGCGGTTCTTCTTCTACAGTGTGATCTTCACCCCCCTGCTGGCCGCGCCGGCCCTATCGATCGTGCTGAGAAGGGTCACGACCCTCTGGAGCAGCTGGCAAAAGGAGGGTCAGCGCCGGGCGTGGATAACTAACCACATCAAGCTGAACCGCCTCCTCTTCTCCGGGATCATCATCGCCATGCTGATGCTGGCGTCGATATCCAGCGTCATTTCTCTGTATCCGTCCCCCCTCATCGCCCAGCCTAACACCCAGGTGACGGATATGGATCTGCAGGGAGTGGAATGGGTCCTGCAGGAAAAGGAGGGGCAAGCCGCTTGCGCTTACATCCTCACTCCGCCTCACAGGCTGGCCGATGCTTTGCTGGGAACGATCAACGGCAGCATCGCCATCGGCGCCGAAAGCAAGGCGATCGTACCGGACCACTTCGGCTATAACGAAACGGAGATCTTGGGTCAGAACTCCACCTTCGCCGACTCCTATGTCCTTATCGGCGAGATCGACCGGACCGCCTACACCGGGGTCTGGAACGGAGTGGGCAGGTTCAGCGATGCCGACTTCGACCGATTCGCCTTGGTTGACTCTTCGGCATCCAGGATATACGTGGATGGGGGCTACTCGGCATACAGGATAAGCGGTTGAAATTGGCACGTGGGATCGGAATGGTCCGTGGTGGCGATCATGATGCTTCGCGCGTGGACTCGTTCATCACCCACATGGTCGTGAAGCGGGTGACATGACCGCCGAGAAGCCGTCCGTTTGCCGGGTCGTTTATGAGTTCCTTCCAAGGACCGGCGGGTCTGTCACTCACACCGTGGAGCTGGCCAAGAAGATCAATGCTCATTGCAGGAACCAGTTCGTCATCGCCCCGAAAATGGAAGGGACCGAAGAATGCGATGCCGCCCTGCCGTTCCCGGTAATCCGAGTGAAATATCCACGGTTCAAGCTCCTTGGCAGATTGAAGCGGGGAAGATGGTTCAGATGGCTGCCGCTCCAGTACCTTTGGGTGTTCTCCTACGGCCTTTGCACTGTACCCGAGATAATTAAGCTCAACAGAGAGCATGGGATCGACATCATCCACGTTCATGGCGTCTACCTCGGGATGAGCGTGGCCATCGCCAGCAAGCTTACGGGAAAGCCGATCGTCTGGATGGCCCATGGGGCCCAGGATGCTTACTCGGAAGCTGAGGGCAGGTTTGAAACGCTCGCCACTAGGCTATTCTCGAGGGTCATGCCCCCCGATCACCTCTTCGTGGTGGAGGACGGCTCCCCCGCCCCACGAAAGTTCACTCAGGTCTTTCCTCGAAGAGCATCGGTCGTTTATCATTCCATTGACAGTGAGAGATTCTTCCCCATGCCTAGGGATGAGAAGCTCGTTCAGCACCTAGGTCTGAAAGATGCCGACTTCGTTGTGCAATCCGCGCATACGCTGATCCCCATCAAGGGAGTGGAGCATGCCATCACCGCCTTCAAGGAATTCCTGAATATCAATACGCGATCGTCCGCCGTCCTCGTCATCGCCGGCGGTGGGAATGAAAGAGCATCCTTGGAAAGATTGGTCAGCGACCTGGGCATCTCAAATCGAGTAAAATTCCTCGGACCCATCAGCAATTCGGATATGCCCCGATATTATTCCATCTGCGACGTGGGATTGGCGACGAGCACGTACAGCAACCTGAACCTCTCCACCCAGGAGACCATGGCCTGCGGCAAACCGGTGATCGCCTTCGATTCGGGGCAAACAAGCTTGCTCATCCAGAACATGGACACCGGCATATTGGTTAGGTCGGGAGACACGCAGGAGCTGGCCAAGCAGTTAGATCATCTTTACAAGAACCGTACTGCCGCCGCTGCCATCGGCGCCCGGGCTCACGACTTCATCGCCAAGAACCGCTCCTGGGAGAACAGGGTAGCGACAGAGCTGAAGGTGTATGACGAGCTTCTTAGCGAAAGGGGCCGGGGCTAGAAGATTGCACCGTTACGCTCAATGGCCCTGCCCTTCGACTATTGCATTCTTCCCTAATTGGTCGTGCCATTGACTATTACTCGCTCATAAATCCTGAGGAGCTGCTTTGCGTTCTGCTCCCAGGTGAATCGGCGGGCATGGGCTACAATCTTCTCCTTATCCCATTGCCTATCCAAGGCCATCGACAGTTTTTCGGCGAGATCTCGAGGATCGCCCGGATCGCACAAGATGCCAACATCGTCGGTAATGACGTCGGGCACTCCTCCCACACGGGTCCCCACGAACGGTTTGCCGCAGCCCAGGGTCTCGAACATGACCGTGGGGTTTCCTTCGTTCTTGCTAGAGAGAGCGACAACATCGCAGGCGTTGATCCACAGAGGGATCTCGGAGTGCGGCCTGCTGCCAGAAAAAATAATTCTTCCGCTCAGGCTGAGCTCCTTGACCTTTTTCTCCAGGTGTGCTCTCTGGGGGCCGGAGCCGACGATGATCAGGGTGACGTCATCGCGCTTGGCCAGAGAGCTGAAGGCCTCGATGAGAACCTCGTGCCCCTTCACCCGTTCCAGGTTCCCCACGGCAAGGATGAGACGCCCGGCCGGCAGACCAAGCCTCGATCGGATCGCATCCATGTCGCTCATGGGGTGGAAGAGGCGGTCGTCGAAGCCGTTGGGAATGATCTCGATAGGCGTGCTCACGTCCAGCTCTCTCAGGCACCTGGCATTTCTTTGACTGACGGTAACGATGCAATCGGCCTCGTTGAGCTCCCGGGATATCGTCGCCTTCCATTTGGCGTCCTTGAACGGAAGGGAGTACGCATCGTAGCCATGGGCGGTGACGATTAGCGGCACTCCGAATTTTTTCTTCAACAGAGCACCGGCCCCTCCGTCCGGCCAGGTGAAATGAGCGTGGATGAGATCGAACTCGATCTTCTCCTTTCGGATCGTCCGCTCCGCGACCCTGGCGACCTTTTGGGCCAGTCGCCGGTTGGACCCATCGGGGACGAAATAAAAGGAGGAGGCGACATGAAGGTGTACGTTAGAAGGAAGCTCTCGCTCCGGAGAGATCGCCTTCTTCCTGAACCTCCTCATTCTTCCGACATATCCGACCGCCGGCATCACACTGGACAGCTCGGCCAGGGGATTGTGATGAATGATGACCGATGCGTTCCTAAGGAAGGGGGAACAGGCCCGCAGCGAGTCCTCGATGAAGGTCATGCAGTGGGGCGCAAGGATCAAAGGAGATGCAGGTCGATTCATCCTGTCCGCTCCCAAGAGGTCATCATTACGGCCCTCGAGGGGCCATTGCCCACAGGTCCCCGATCACCGGTATCGTTCCTGCAGGTTGGGATTATTTCTCAGCTCATCGTAGCTCTCAGGATAGTTCTCGATGTACCAGGTCATCAGAGCGCAGACGTCTACGTTGTCGGCATAGAGGGATTGCCTTCTCCGCGCCCATTCAGCCTTTATCGTGTCATCCTTGATGAGCTCGGCAGCTCGAGCGATAGCTTCGGCCGAATCACGGTAGTTGAAGAGCAGATGGTACTTCTTCTCCAGTTCGATGAAGTTGCCCAGGTCGCTGACCCCTACATAGGAAGCGCATCGAACTGTCGGAGTGCCGAGCAGCGCGGCCTCGGTGGCCATGGTCCCGGTGTCCGTCACCAATAGGGTGGCATAGAAGAGGGCGTCGTGAATGCGGTTCTTGGGTATCTTGATGACATGATCCTCCAGCCCCCGAGGAACGCACTTTTCCGAGGAGATGAACACCTGCCCGTAGTTCTCCAACTCTTTGACCAGCCGCCTCTTGTCATCGTCATTGAAGCCTCCGACCCCGATGTCATGGATGGCGTCCAGACAATTGAACCGCAGCAATGAATAGCGCTCCCCCTTGCTCAGCCCCATGCTCTCGTACACCGACGGGTCCGGGGTGTACCGGCTGGGATGCAGATAGGCCATCTCCTTGATGCCCTGGATTCGGATGTGCTTCTCTCCCAGGTCCTTCTTGTAGTAGGAGGGAGTGAGGATAGAATCGACGAAGGGGAAGTACAGCCTGAACTGGAGGGCATAGGACCCGATCCCCATCGATGGTTCGTTGTCAGAAAAGATCACATTGGGGACGCCCAGGAGGGCCGAGGTATAGGCGTCGTAGACCCCGAACCCAGTGATGAGGTCGACCCGATGCTTCTTCAGTATGCTCGCTGCGTCCAGCACGTTCCGGGGCAAGGACATTACCTTGCCCATCTTGGAGGTCAGGGGGCCGGTGTAAACTTCGTAAGGGAGTTGATACTCTCGCAGAAGGGCCATCGTCTCTCCCTGCTCCCGAGCAATGATGAATGCGTGGTGGCCATGCTCAAGAAGGTTCTCGTAGATGTGGCGGTAGAAATGAACTTGGGCCGGAGTGTTGACGATGATGCCTATCCTTCTGGACGTGTGCGGTCCAGGCATCGCTCCGGCAGCTTCGCCCAGTGTGCGCGAAGCATCGAACGTGGTCTGCTCATATGTGGTCATGTCCCTCTCGTTCCTGAACGATTCAAGATAGCGGAGAAATGAGAATGGCAGCGGTCGAACGGTCCTCCGACACACCTAGTCGCTAGATGACAAAATGGCGTGTTCAGATGGTCAACAGCCGCCGTGAGCACCCTGGTCCTCAGGAAGGCATTCCACTCAGCCATTTCTCCAATCTTCCTTGCCTTTTTTCTGATTCAGATGCTAAATGAATTGTGACTGATTTGATATTTCGAGATATATACTATTGTTCGTTATTTCGTTTTCCAGTAATAGCAAAAAAAATTGAAATGGACTAGTATTTTATTTATGATTCAGTATTAATATTGATAATTATCCTGGTGAACTCTTCGATCGCTCGTTCCAAAGATGTCGAGGCGACCGGAGGATAGGAAATCGAGGATGATTATATGGGGCGATAAAAGCAAGGCTCTTGGACCATGGGCACAGAGCACCCTTTTTCGAAGCTAGAACTATGTGAACCCAGGAGCGAACCCTGCGTTAGTGCCCCAAGCCTACCTGCGCTTCTTTGTTCGGGCACCATGCTCATCTCGGCCGTTTTCGGATCGATAGCGCCTTGACCTAATCTAGGCTGATCGAAGCATGATCGCCTACAGAGGGATGAACGATAAGCAGGGATTGGACCTGAGCTGCCTTTCCCTTCCTCTAAATGATCTCATGGTGCAATGAACGAAGATGGATTTCAGAACGGATGAGAGAAAACAGGAAGGAAGTTAGCTAAGGGGTTTGCTTACGCCAGAACCATGAAGGTGACGTTAAGGACGAACACTGCCAGCAACGGTACGATGGCAAGGTTGAGGGCCTTCTTGACCTTCGGCGAGTTCAGCGTGGTCGAAGACAATAGCTCCTTCGACGACAGCAGCATGATCAGCGCGATTGCGATAAGAGCGCCCCCGACACCGATGCCCAGCGCGGTTGACATGGTAATCGCGCTCGAGGTCGCGGCAGATGATAGGACGGTAGTCGACAGCATAGTACTTCCCCTAACAGGCAAACATTAATGGAACAAGAGATATATAAAATTGATTAGGCCCGCTTTCAATATCTAGAACAACACAAGATAGCCGAACGGCAGGAAGGAGAACAAGAAGAAGTTCAGCGTCCCGTGGATCAGGGTAACAAGGGCCAGACTTCGAGTCTTGTAGTACAGCGATCCGAGGAGGAACGCCACCATGAACACGTATACGAGGTATACAACAGATTCGTAACCGGAGTGCATGGCCGCGAACGCCACCGAGGCGCAGATGATCGCTCCCGGAACTCCGAGGACGCCTTCTAGTCGCGTCTGAAGGATGTAACGGAACACCAGTTCCTCACCCAGGCCGACGAAGAAGACCATGGAGATGAACAGAGCTACAAGATTGTTCACGCCCAGGTCGGGGACCATCCTCATATCCGCTATGCTCAGCGAGAGGACCTTGAACTCGATGTTCGCCAGGATCAGGGAAAGGACAATGCCGGCCGGCAGATACCACGCTTTCCATCCAGAGAGTCTCGACCGGATCTCAAATAGCTTTTTGGCCTTCAGTAGGTAATCCTTCCAGCCTAGCGACTCGTCGCGCACGAGCATGACCGCGACGAAGATGACCGGTGCGTAGACCAGCGGAAGCCAGTAGATGGTCAACGTGGCGAACCGGGGCATGCCGAGGTTCACGACGCGAAGCATCGAGACCAGAGAGAACGACTGCCAGATGATGGGGTTCGTTCGAAGCACGAACGGCATCATCACGCACATCAGGATGTTCAGGAGGTGCACGATGATCGACGTGTTCATATCGCCGGTGAACAGGAACGCTTCCCCGATGAGCACCATGGACATCGGCACCGCTACTGATATGTACATCAGCAAAGCGGGGTTCTTCTGGGAGAAGCGATACTCCATCCGGCGAGGGAATTAGGTCACGCTACTTAGTAATTGCTAGCTCGCTTGCTCATCACGAGACGAAGACGAGGGATTGGCATGCCCTAATATCGGGAGCCGAGGTATCGGCCACGCAATATATTTGAGCAGTAGATGGAAATAATTAATATCTTGAATGATATTCAACCCATAACGCTCTGCAAAGATTCCCTGTGTGGGGCGTGAGCATCCCCCTATATCGAGGTCATAGCCCCTTGACCTCGAAAACCCTCTTTTTACCGTCATCTTCTGCTACAGAAAAGCATGTGCTCCGAGTTCGTGCTTCGTCACTTCATGAAACCATATCAACTGGCCTGGCCAGGCTGGCGGTGACCAAGCTTTATCAGCCCCGGATAGCAATTGAAAAATCACCATGTCAGGAGGGCAGCAGACAACCTTTGATCGCCTATCAACAGGCCGGGACGCCAACACGAAAGTGACGATCGTAGGAGCGGGCTACGTCGGCCTGGTCACCGGCCTGTGCCTTGCGGACATGGGCAGTGAGGTCACCTGCATCGACGTCGTCACCAAGAAGGTCGACATGCTGAACGCCATGGAGTGCCCCATCTTCGAGAAGGATCTTGATGTGCTGCTAGCGCGCAACACCGAAGCGGGACGGTTCCACGCCAGCCCGGACATGGACGAGGTGGCGTCCTCGGATGTGACATTCATCTGCGTCGGAACTCCGTCCCGGGAGGACGGGTCCCTGAACTTGCAATACGTCTTATCCGCCGCACGAGAGATAGGCGAGGAGATCCGTCAAAAGGACGAGCATCACATCATCGTGGTGAAGAGCACCGTGACCCCGGGCACCACCGAGGGAATGATCGTCCCGGAGCTCGAACGGTCGTCGGGCAAGGAGTATGGCCGAGACTTCGGCGTTGCGGTAAATCCAGAATTCCTTAGGGAGGGCGATGCGGTCCGCGATTTCAACCACCCCGACCGCATCGTCATCGGTTCTAGGGATCAACGATCGCTGGAGCTGTTGAGATCTCTTTACTCGAGCATGGACGCGCCCATCATCGAGGTCACGCCCACCGCGGCGGAGATGACCAAGCTGGCGTCTAACGCGTTCCTAGCGGCGCGGATCTCGCTGATGAACGAGATCGGCAACATTTGCAAGACGCTCGGCGTCGACGTCCGCGATGTTGCCAGAGGCGTCGGATCGGACAAGCGCATCGGTTCCGATTTCCTGCGAGCGGGATGCGGCTTCGGCGGGAGCTGCTTCCCCAAGGATGTTCGAGGCTTGGCAGCACTTGGTCGAGAGAGCGGAGTCGAGCCGGTCCTCCTCGACGGCATCCTGAGCGTCAACGAGGCGCAGGGTGCGAGGATGGTCGGATTGCTCGAAAAGCGCATGGATATCAAGGGTCGCAACATTGCCATCCTAGGTTTAGCGTTCAAGCCATTCACCGATGATGTCCGGGAGGCTGTCTCTAAGCGAGTTGCCAAAGAGCTCCTGTCCCACGGCGCCAGAGTGCTCGCCCACGACTACCGGGCGGAGCAGGAGTTCCGCACGGAGTTCCCCGGTATCAAGTACTGCTCCACGCCGGAGGACTGCATCACGCGAAGCGACGCCGTCCTCATCCTGACGGAGTGGCCCGGCTACGCCGACCCGTCGCTGTACGGCGACAAGCTGGTCATTGACGGTCGCGGGATAGTGCATACTAGCAATTACGAGGGGGTGTGCTGGTGAAGCTCAAAGCGGTCATCCCCGCAGCTGGACTGGGGACCCGATTCCTTCCCTTGACCAAAGGACAGCCGAAGGAGATGCTGCCCATCGTGGACAAGCCGATCATCCAGTACGTGATCGAGGAGGCGGTCGCCGCGGGCATCGATGACATCGTGGTCATCACCGGAAAAAGCAAGAGGGCCATAGAGGACCACTTCGATCACTTCTGGGAGCTGGAGACCGCCCTGAACCAGCAGGGCCGCAACGGCGAGCTGGAAGGATTGGAGCATTTGATGAGCAAGGTCACCCTCCATTACGTGAGGCAGCACAGCGCCCGGGGCCTCGGCGATGCCATCTACCATGCCAAGAAGCACGTCGGAGAGGAGCCGTTCGCGGTCATGCTCGGCGACGTCATCCACTGCTGCCAGGTGCCGGTTGTTAGCCAGCTCGCCAAAGTGCACGAGGAATCAGGGGGCTCGGTCATCGCTCTCGAGCAGGTACCCTGGGACAAGGTCGGCCGATTCGGCATCGTCAAGGGCGAGAGCATCGGTCCCCGGGTGTTCAGGATCGGAGACATGGTGGAAAAGCCCCGGCCGGAGGACGCCCCGTCGAACCTCGCCGTGGCCGGAACATACCTGCTGACGCCAGGAGTGTTCGACTGCATCGAGCAGACGGCCCCGGGCGTGAACGGTGAGATCCAGCTTACCGACGCCTTGCGCCTTCTCGCTCAGAAGGAGAACGTTCACGGCTACGAGATAGAAGGAACCCGCTACGACGTCGGGGACAAGGTCAGCTGGATGCAGGCCAACCTCATCCTGACCGCTCAGGACCCGCGGTTCGCGGGGGAGATGAACGGCCTGATGCATGACCTGCTGATCGCGACAGGCCGTCAGGAGCGCAAGATGGAAGACCGCGCACGTCGGACCGAGGGTCGGGACACGCTTGTGGACGTCCTCGATCAACGAGAGGAGCATCAACTCGAGCCCAAGTCGGAAAGCTCCATGATCGCCCTGGAAGCGAAGGAGGTCAAGCCTCGAAAGAGGAGTTCGAAGTGACCTCGGCCAGTATTCAGAAGCAGTACTCCATAAGTTAACAATCCCGAAGGCCTCCTTCGCTCACTTCGCCTCGGGAACGCGGACCACGGAAGCGTACCACTGGACGAACTTCCTCAAACCCTCGTCGATAGAGGTCATCGGCTCGAAGCCTATCGTCCGCCGGGCCAGTGCAGTATCGGCCAGGGTATGCTCAGCATCCCCCATCTGCTTCTCCGCGTACAAAATCTCGGACCGGCTTCCGGTCAACGCCTTGAGCTTTTTTGCCAGATCAGCGATGCTGACGGCGCTCCCCCCGCCGATGTTCAAGACCCCGCCGTCCGCTTCCCCGGTGCGCAGCAATCGGATGTTGGCATCGACGATATCGTCGATGTAGGTGAAGTCCCTCGTCTTCGACCCGTCCCCGAAGATGGTGATCGGCTCGTTCCTGAGCAAGCGGCCGGTGAAGATCGATATAGCCAGGTCCGGCCTCATCCTCGGGCCGTAGACGGTGAAGTACCTCAGCGAGACGGTGGGAAGGCCGTACACCTCGTAGAAGACGCGGCAGTAGTGCTCCGCCGCCAGCTTGGAGACGCCGTACGGCGATACGGGCTGCGTAGGATGCTTCTCGTCGAACGGCAGGTACTGGACCTTGCCATATACGGACGAGGAGGAGGCGTTGATGACCCTTTCCACGCCCGCCTGCAGAGCAGCGCTGAGCACGTTCAAAGTGCCTAGAACGTTGATGCGGTTGGGCTTGAACGGATCGTTGACGGAAACGCGGACCCCGGCCTGGGCGGCCTCGTGGAACACGTAGTCGACGTCGGTATCGATGATCTCCTGGACGAGGTGGGGGTCGGTGATGTCGCCATGGACGAAGGTGATGTTCTTGCTTCTTCGTAGTAGCTCAAGGTTCGCTCTCTTGATCTCGGGCGAGTAGTAATCGTCGAGGTTGTCCACGACCACCACCTTGTGCTCCTTCGCCAATTCCTCGGCGAGGTGGGAGCCGATGAACCCCGCTCCCCCGGTCACGACGATCTTGGACATTGTCGCTCCTTCCTACTGCCAGAGCAGCGTTCACAGGTGGCATCGCCTGCGATATAAGCTCATGTGCCACCAGCTTCGCGGAATGAGCGACCTCAGTTCGTGATGATCCCCTCGAAATAGGAGAGAGTCCTCCGGACCGTGTCATCCCACGAGTATTGAGATCGCACGCGCTCCGTCCCGACCTCACCCAGGCGAGCGGATAATGCGTCGTCGGAGAGTATGCGGGACAGTTGCTCGGCGATCGCTCTCGAGTCCCGCACGGGGACCAGCAGACCCGCCCCGGACACGATGTCGACCAGCTGCGGCAGCGAGGTGCACACCGCCGGCACGCCGCAGGCCATCGCTTCCAGCAAAGCTCTTGGCACTCCCTCCTCGATGCTCGGTAGAACGAACGCGCGCGAGCGCCGGTAGATATCGGGCAGCTCGTCGTTGGGCACGAAGTCATTCATGATGACCGATCCGTTCAAGCCTAACTCCCTCACCCGCTCGGCGATAGCCGCCTTTTCCGGACCCTTCCCGACCATCAGCAGCGAGAGGCGGGGATTGTCTTTTTTCAACTGGGCGAAGGCATCGATCAGGTATCGCACCCCCTTCCCGGGCGTATACCGTCCGATCCACAGCAGCTGTTCGCTCTCCTCGCGAGGTGAAGCGGGACGGAACAGGCCAGTATCGATGCCGTTGTGGATGACCGCGATCTTTTCCTCAGGAATGCCAAGTTCCACCAGACCGGCCTTCTCGACCTCGGTGTAGCAGATGATCCCATCGGCGGAACGGTAGATCCACCTGGCCACGGTCGGCAGGTACAGATCCTGGAACTTGGCGGAGGCGGTCTGGGAGATGAGACCGTGATCGGTGATGACCAGGGGAGTTGAACGGACGTGCCGGAAAGCGGCACACAGTCCCGATGAGAATGATAGATGCGAATGGGCATGAATGATGTCCATCTCACTCCTAAGGTCCACGAGCTTGAGGAAGACCGTCGGCTGGATGGCATTGCCAAGGGGGTTGAACAGCGGCCTGGTGCGGATGATGTGATACCCGTCCCGGTCCTCCGTCGCCGGCCAGCCGCCCATTCTGGACGTCAGGACGGTGACCTTGTTGCCTAGGCTGGCCTGTGCTCTCGAGAGCTCGTGAGCATGGATCTCCGTCCCCCCTACCGCCGACGGGTACAGGCTGTTGACGACCCTCAGGATGTTCATGAACCGATCATTACCCAGTATGGGTTGTCTGCCGGAACATTATCTAATTATCTGCATATGTGCACCCGTCTCACCCAATTCAGGTGTTCGATGGCTTGCATCACTACCAATCGGCCGTGCTTTCCCTGACGTTCCCGATGACGGTGTTAGGAGTTCCAGGAATGGAATCCGCGTATCGACAGCCGACCTCGGTGTTGTTGCTCACCATCGACGAGGTGGTGTACGAGCCGAAGTAGATAGCGCGGTCCATATAGGATATCTGGTTCCCGCTGACGACGTTTCCCTGGCTGAGGTTGGCTGCATCGCTGGTCATTTGCACACCATAGTTGTATCCTCGTTTGGCGTCCTCGATGTGGCAGCCGGTGACGGTGTTGGCATTGCCATTATCGAAGAACACACCGTGGCCGCCGTTGGTCTTGATCGTGCAGCTGTTAACCTTCCAGCCTGAACATCCGGCAGCGTAGATTGCGGCAGAGGAAGAGCCGGTGAAGGTGCAGCCCTCGAAGACCGTGCCCGTAACGGCCTCGGAATCCACTCCCACCCCGGCGTGGTCGATGCTGACGTTGTAATATCGATTATTGCTCGACGCCGGCCACCCGTCGATGTTCCATATGGATATCCCGACGGTGTTCCCGGACCACGAGGTCAACCCGCTGATGGTCGTATCTCGCACGACGTTATCATTTCCCGGCTCCCAGTCGATGCCGGTGAAAGAACAACCAGTAATGGTACAGTGCTCCACCACATTGAACGCCGATGACACGCCCCTGGTCATGTTTCCAGAGCATATCCCGCTGCCGTACTGGTTGCCGTAGCCGATGTTGGCGATCACGCAGTTGCGTATACTATTATACGATGATGCTTGGAACTCTATGCCCTGGCTGTAGGGGAAGTCGTGAACGTACAGGTTCTCCAGCGTGCAATTGGATACTCCAACCGTCATGATGCCGCCGAATTGGGCGTTGGGGAACTTCGCGCCCTGACCGTCCAGCTGCATGTTGCTGACGGTGACGCCGGATAAACTTGAGCCGTCCGCGTTGCTTATGGTCATGAGCGACCGCTCGTTGCTTCCGTCAGCCACCAGCTTGGTGTCGTTGCCGCTGCCGACGAGGCTGCGGTTTACGTTGAAGCCATCCGGGATCGTGTAGGTCCCGGCCTCCAGATGGACCGTCCCTCCCACCGGGGTGCAGGCCAGAGCGTATTGTATGCATTGATAGCCGGTTCCAGAGTACACGACGTTACCGGAGGGGTCCTCTACTCCGCTGACCGTGACCGAGTAGTCATGACCTGAAGGCTGTGGCACCTGGATGGAGAAAGCCCATAGTATAAGGCCACAGGCCAATCCGACCACCAGCAGGGCCACCAGGATCCGGGATGCGGTCTTCATCGCGCACCTCGGTCGATAGATTCCAGGCCGACGTATTTTAAAGAGTGACGTTAAACGAGTTCGTAGTGGCCACCCCCACGACGATGGTCAGACGGGTAAAGGGTGAGGAATGAAAAAGAAAAAAAGAGGAGGCACCAAGCCTCGTTCCAACCTCGATGTTGGTCCGTTGGTCAAGCGGCATCTCAGCTCATTACCACCTTGCCCCGGGATGAGGGGGCATCCTCGAACCCCAGTCCGCTTATTCCTTTGATGCATCGTATCACTGCCTTACGGTCCCGCTGACAGTGTTGGACGCCGGGATCGTATCGGTGTAGCGGCAGCCGACCTCGGTGTTGTTGCTCACCGTCGACGAGGTGGTGTACGAACCGAAGGAGATGGCCCGGCTCATGTAGTATATCTGGTTCCCGCTGACGACGTTCCCCTTGCTCGGATTGGCCGAGTCGCTGGTCATTAGCACGCCGTTCTTGGCCATTCCCCGGCTGGTGTCCTCGATGTGGCAGCCGGTGACGGTGTTGGCATTCCCGTAGTCGAAGTGCACGCCGTGACCGCCGTTGGTCAGGATGGTGCAATCGACGATTTGCCAGTTGGAGCAGGACTTTCCGTAGATGGCCGCGGTCTTGGAGCCGGTGAAGGTGCAGCCCTGGAAGAGAGCGCCGGACACCGACGCCGAGTCCACCCCGACGCCGGAGTGGTCGACCTTGACGTTGTAGAACTTGTTGTTGGTCGACGCCGGCCACCCGTCGAGGCTCCATATGGATATCCCGACAGTGTTGCCGGACCACGAGGTCAGCCCGCTGATGGTGGTGTTCCGAACCGTGTTGTCGTTCCCCGGCTCCCAGTCGATGCCGGTGAAAGAACAACCAGTAATGGTGCATCCCTCAACGAGGTTGAACTCCGACGGTATTCCCTTGATCATGCTGCCCGAGCAAATGCCGCTGCCGTACTGGTTGCCGTAGCCGATGTTGGCGATCACGCAGTTGCGGATGACGTTATGGGAGGACGCCTGGAACTCTATGCCCTGGCTGTACGGGAAGTCGTGAATGTAGAGGTTCGACATCACGCAGTTGGAGACCCGCACGGTCATGATGCCGCCGTATTGGGCGTTGGGGAACTTCGCGCCCTGACCGTCCAGCTGCATGTTGCTGACGGTGACGCCGGACAAGGTGGACCCATCGGTGTTCTGGATGGTCATCAACGACCGCTCGTTGCTTCCGTCAGCCACCAGCTTGGTGTCGTTGCCGTTGCCGACGAGGTTGCGGTTGACATTGAAGGTGCCTCCGATGCTGTAGGTCCCCGGTCCGATGTAGACGGTCCCACCTGCGGGAGTATGGGAAAGCGCATACTGGATGCACTGGGATCCGGTCCCTGAGTACACAACGTTACCGGAGGGGTCCTTGACCGAGCTGACGGTGACCATGTAGTTGTAGCTCGTTGGCGTGGTAGGAGTTGTCGGCGTGGTAGGCGTCGTTGACGTCTGGGCGGTGAAGCTCAGGGTCTGGCTGGAAGCGGCGAAGTTGGCGTTCCCGGCGAAGCTGGCTTTCACAGTGTATGTGCCGGCGGTGGATGGCGTCAGAGCGTAGGAGAAGCTCCCGTCGGCTCCGGTGGTGACGCTGGATGACGTCCCGGCGCTGCCTCCCGGCAGAGTGACCGCAATGCTCACGGCAGCGTTGGCGATCCCCACTCCGCTCGCGCTCTTCAGCGAGCCGGCGATGGTCTTAGCCGCGCCCACCGTTACGGCGTCAGAGCCTGACAGTGAGATCTGCGAGGTCTGCACGGCGCTGCCTGGAGAAGCGGCGCTGAAGGTGACGGTCTTGGTGCAGCCGGAGTAAGCCACGTTCCCTGAGTAGGTCATCTTCAGAGTATAAGTCCCAACCTTCTGGGGCGTGTAGTCGACCGAGAAGGTACCGCCTGACATGGTCGTCGTTCTGGAACCTTGTTTGGGATAGGCGGTCGAGCCATCAGGCAAAGTGATCGACAAACCGACCGTGGCCCAGCTAATCTTGCTAGTGCCGCCGGAGCTGGTGCCCTGCAGAACACAGGACGCGTGGACGTTCTTACCGATATCAACGCTCGAAGAGGTCAGAGCGCAACTGATGCTGGAGGTCCCCTTGTTGCGATAATAGGAGCGTGCATCCACATAGCCTGAGGTATCGACTTTCTGATCTCCCGCGCAAAGAACGAGCAGAGCCGATGCCCCTAGGAGGGCAGCTACGATCGCTAACGCAACGAGCTTCTTCCTCCGCTTATTATTTTTAGATTTATCTATAATTCCTTTAGATCTTATTTTCATGTTTCCCTCATAACGGGTTCGGTTCTCTTCCTATCGGTTTCCGAGCAGATATTCTTAATTAATAAAATCAACAAAAAATATCATACTGGATTCTCATAATAAAAGCACACGAGATGCCCCATTTCCACCTCCAGTAGAAGCAAGGGTTTGTACGTTGATAAATGTTACATTCTGAATATTTAGATTGACATATTGTACGCTATTTTCAGGTCCTCGACGCATAAAAATAATACATACTAATAAAAATATTTGGGCCGAATTTGACTTATTACCCCCCTCTCCGCCCCATTGTCAAAGAGGCACCGTTCCAAGTTGACGGGTCGGTGCTTGAACGGTGACGACTAGCTCCCGCTTCGCTCGACCGTCGAACGAGATAGATAAGAACGGCCATGCTCCGACCCTATTTTAGATAGATACTCGAGTGCAGGCTACTGTAGATATGATTCGACGGGTTGGTGTATGGCCATACCGGGAAGTACTCGTTCCCGTCGAACACCGCATCATGCCTAAGGTTGTAGGGCCCCATCACGATGTAAGAGCCATCGGCTAGGGACGCGTAGCTGTAAGGGAGCCCCGAGGCGGTGGTCGGCCCGTAGCCCCACAGCAGCTCGACCCCGAACTCGTCACCATACCGATACTGGTCGGGGTCGGCGAAGGAATGAAGCCACAGCGCCCCCATGACCTCCGGGTCGGTGTATCGGGGGAAGTCCATGTTCTTGTCTAGCGCCATGTTAGTCGTTTCATCGTTCGCCAGCTCGTAGATAAAGCCTGAGCTGAAGACCAGGAACAGCGCGATGAAGAGCGCGACCACCTTATGCCCATCGACCCTTGAACGGCCTCGTCCCAAGCCGAACAACCATTCGCTGCCGACGACGGCTGCAAGGATCGCGAAGGGAGATAGGATCAGCAAACAGATCTGGTACAAACGAGAGGTGTTCAGCGCGTTCGAGAAGTACGGGACGGTGAGGGCGGCGACCAGGACGACGAAGAACGCTATCGACAGGAAATAGTGGTCGGTGGGTCGTTTCCGGTCCTTCCATACGAACATCACGAGTCCCAGCCCGATGAGGGCCTGGGTCATCAGCTGGACGATCTTGCCCACGTCATGCAGCTTGGTCGACGTCGCACCCAAGAGATAGTCCGCCCCCTGCACCGCGCCCGGCCCTAGAGTGTCGTCGTAGATTGCGGTGATGATCTGGTTGCCTAGATGTACGATCGTATCGAAGGCCGACGAGCTTGACGCGTAGAAGTACCAGAACCACGCGAGCAGGAAGAACAGGAGGACCGTACCGGATCGCAGGAGGAAGATATTGGAGGGTTGCGTCCACATATAGCGAAGGAATCCTCTTCCATCCCTAGCCCCCAAGATATAGCGCCCGACCCTGCTGAGGTTCAGAAGGATGAATGATAGTACCAGGCACAGCAGCACCACGTACGTCGTGCCATAGTGAGATACGACCAGCCCGGCGGCGAATACCGTGAACAGGAAGACCTTTGTCGTCGACCTGAAGTCGGCATCGAAGGAGACCAGGAGCATGAGGGCCAGGAAGAGCTCGGCGATCTGCTGGCGACCCAGCCAGGGCATGTCCAGGTAGAAGGAGAAGTAGGAGATCAGGAGCAGGGCAGCTAGCAACGAAATCCTTGCATCCCACCGGGTCCGAAAGACGAAGAACATGACGACCGGGACGAGCGCAAACACCAGCGGGAAGACGAGCTTGAAGATCGTCAGCAGATCGATGGCGCTTACGATGGACAGCAGCGGTGCCACCATCGTTATGCTCAGCATGGCATTGACGTTGGAATAGAATGACATATCCCAAAAGCCGTTGTCGATGACACTCCGTGAGAAGAAGTACTCCTTATGGACGTCCCATCCCCACAGGTACGATGTCACCAGCGAAGTATGCAGCAGAAGCGCCAGGGAGAGGGCGAAGATGAGGAACGGGTAGGCACGTTCAGGTATCCACCGGCGAGCGCTGCTGAGCAGGATGAGAACCGCCACCGCGAGCAACAGGAGCATCTGCACCAGGTTGTCGCCGTAATCATTGAACAAGGTGACCGCCAGGATGGCTACCGCCGGCAGGGCGATGATCACGGTCAAAGAGATCAGTGCCTCTCTCGTGCTCAGCCGGGCGAAGGAGAACCGTATGGGCGCGTGCCCTGGCCGCGTATACAGTACAAGGCACAGAAGGAGTACGATCGCTACCTGCCCGATGGAGATGGGCACAAGGGTCAACGGTCGCTCAATGCCTAAGATCGGCAGGATCGTGTTCAGTACCAGCCCTTCGGCCATCAGGATGGCGATGCTGAGGCCGAGGGCGAGCAGGGCGGTCTTGATGACTCCATGTTCCTCGGACCTCAGGACGCATAACAGCAGGAGGCCGGGGACGACCAGGAAGCATACCAACCCCAATACCTGCTGCGCCGGCTGGACCCACAATCCCATGGAACCGATGACGATGATGCCGAAGAGCGATAGCTCGAGGGAGAGGACAACCAGAATCAGGGTCCGGACGGGGACGGCCCGGTGCACTGTCGTGTCGCTCCCCGACCCTTTCGCTCCGTTCGACATGGCATATTCGATGGCAGGGTGGGATTGAAAAAACCTTTTAACACCGAGGAGGCGCTCAGCGGTTATCTCCGCTTCTTACTGAAAGGTCGCGGTAGATGTCCGTGGTCCTCCTGGCGATCTCCGTCCAGGAAAGCTCCGATCTCATCATCCGGTAGGCGTTCTCGCCCATTCGCTTCCTCCGCTCCTCATCGTCCAGGAGGGCGGTGATCGCAGACGCCAAGCCCCTGGCGTCGGCCGGCGGAACGATCACCCCCGTGGCGCCGTCGTCCACGACCTCTGGTATGGACCCCACGTCCGTCGCCACCACCGGCTTCCGGAAGGAGTAGGCGATGGGGATCACCCCCGACTGGGTGACCTCCAGGTACGGGAGCACCACCAGCTTCGCTCGCTGGAAGAACGACGGCACCTCTTGGTCGGCGATGTAGCGGTTGTGAACCTCCAGGTTGGTCTGCCGGCGCAGAAGATCGTCATATTTGCTCAGGTCCCCGCTGCCGGCGATGATGAGCTTGACGTCAGGATATCGTTTACCTACCTCCACCATAGCCTCGAGCAGGAACTCCAGGCCTTTGTACTCCTCGATACGGCCGAAGAACAGGATCGCTTCCTCTTCCGCCACGGGGGTGGCGAAATCGAGGAAGAAGGAGTAGTCACCATGGGGGAGGGAGACGCACTTATCGCCGAGGCCGAGACGCTCCTTGGCGTTGTTGCCGTGGACGATGACTCGGTCAGCTAGAGCGATATGCTGCTTCAACCCCCATCGCTTGTCGAACCCCCGGGTCCCCGGATGGGGACTGACGTCATGGACTGTGAGGACGATGGGGACGTCCTCGAACAAGGGGAGCAGGAAACCGCTCCATAGGTTGAAGTTATTGCAATGGATGATGTCTGGCTGCTCCTCCCGCACGCACCTAACGAAATCGAGCATCCTGGTGAAGATGATGATGTCGGTGAAGATGTCCGGGATCACGTTCCCTAGGTGCATCCCGATGGTCTTCACTCGATCCGAGTAGACGGCACGGTCGAACCCCAGAGGTCCGATCACGGTTACCTCCTCGCTCTTCGCTAGACTGTTAGCCAGCTGCGAGATGTAGTGATTGAGGCCCCCCGAGGCGTTGAAGGTCAGGATGACGATCTTCATTGATCACCTGCGGCCCCGACGTTCCCGTGGTCGTCCTTCGCCAACTCCAGGTACCTCCGGGCGATGATATCCCAGTCGAGGTTGGCCTCGACATACGAACGGCCGTTGCCGCCATGTTCGCCATCCTGGTGCCTCAGATATCCGACGATGGCGTCGGCACAGCCCCGAGCGTCCTGGAAGTCGACCATCAGACCCCCCTCCGCCTTCCTGACCACGTCGATGCTGGGGATGTCGGAAACGATGCACGGCAGCCCCGAAGCCATGGCCTCCAGCACCGTCAGCGGCTGGCCCTCGTAGATGGAGGCCATGACATAGTAGTCGGAGCTGGCATAGATGGAGGGCAGCTCGCCATCAGGCACCCGCCCCAGGAAGATGACGTTCTCCATATCATTATGGCGGACGAACTCGATCGCCTGGTCCAGAAGCTCTCCCGTCCCCACGATTAGGAGCCGTGCCTCCTCCAGTTCTTTCTGCACCTCATTGAACACGTGCAGCAGGCTGAGGGGCATCTTCTGGGGGGTCAGCCTCCCTACCGAGAGAAATATCGGAGCGTCTGGGGGAATGTTCAGCCGGGCCCGGAGAGCATCGGAACGGTGGCGGGGCGAGAATCGTTCGGTATCTACTCCGTTCGGTATGATGGGGTGCTTCTCAATCCCCAGATGGGTCAGCTCGCCGGCCACCGAGCAGCTGATGGTCGAGAACATGGTTCCGGGAGCGCGGTCCAGCTTGTTCCAACAGTAGCGCTCGATCTGCATCTTCGAAACGTAGTATGAATGGAGCAGCAAGGGGTGGCCTTTCCTCTCCACATGCCCGTACGAGGTCGTGTGGATCGTTGCCAACGAATCGCGGAACGGGCTGGCCCGGACGAACATTGGATTATGGAGCCACACGAGGTCATAGTCGCCTCCCTGACGATCGAAACGGGAGCGCACCTTCTCCCAGAACGGCATGATGCCGGCGTACCCGCAGTTGCGCAGGGACTCGATGGGTATGTCCGGCCCGGAGGGCGAACATACGGTGCACCGTGCTCCCTGCTTCTTCCACTGCTCCGTGACGCTGTGAGCCACGTTGGCGATGCCGGATCCGTGAGGGAAGAACTCAGAAGCGCAGACCAGTATGTTCAATGGACGATAACCCCCTCTCATTAAGATTGAACCTGCTTCTATTTGTGCGTGCCTTGAGAACAAGCCCGGTCTGATGCTTCCTGGCCGAGGTGGCCTCGAGTCTCTTCGAGATGATGATCTCTAGCGAGCCGTCCAAATCAGGAAAGGACGCGCTTAAAATCAGAGGACTAACTGAGCATCAGAAGGATTATGTTGACCACGAAGGCCAGCAGCAGAGGTACGAGCGCCAGGTTCACCCATCTCATCAACCGCGGGGAGCACTGATGGGATTGGAGAATCAGCTCCCGGGAGAAGAGCAATATGATCAGCGTGGCCACGATCAAAGCACCTCCAATCCCGGGGACGAGAGCCGATGGCACATTGAACCCGTCGATCGAGACGGCCATGGACATGCTCGACAGCATATTGTGTTAAGATTATAGCCAGCCGTATTTAGCCTGTTCCCACGGCGCAGACATTGAGCCAGGGGGTTTGATGCGGACTCGAGGTTGAGATGAATGTGGGCCCCCCGAGGGCCGTCACGACCGCCAACCATCAATTTATAAATAGAGAAAGCTCCCGTTTTTGGACATGGCCAGCATAAGGCCGATTAAACCATCAAGGGATATGATCGTCAGAGGGGGAATCATCGTCAAAGAGAGCCGCAGGATGAGGCGGGTGGTCGTTACTGGCGGGGCGGGGTTCATCGGCTCGGCAGTCGTCCGCCACTTGGTACGACAGCCGGAACATACTGTATTGAACCTTGACAAGCTGACCTACGCAGGAAACCTGGACTCGCTCAGCGAGGTGGAGGACAGCCCTCGCTACCGCTTCAAGCAGGCGGACATATGCGAGGCCATCGAGATAAGCGACATCTTCGAACGATATCGGCCGGATACCATTATACATCTGGCCGCCGAAACGCACGTCGACCGCTCCATCGACGGCCCCGGGGCGTTCATCAGGACCAATATCCTGGGCACCTATACCTTATTGGAAGCGGCGCGTAGATACTGGGAAGATCTGCCCAGGAGCGAGCAGCGTCAATTCCTCTTCCATCACGTATCGACCGACGAGGTCTACGGAGACCTCGGGGACGCCGGAGGAAGTTTCACTGAGGCCAGCCCCTACGCTCCGAGCTCTCCCTATTCTGCGAGCAAGGCAAGCTCCGATCACCTGGTACGGGCGTGGTTCCGGACCTACGGGCTGCCCACCATAGTGACCAACTGCACCAACAATTACGGCCCGTACCAGTTCCCGGAGAAGTTCGTTCCGCTGATGATCCTCAACGCGCTGGATGGCCAGCCTCTGCCGATCTACGGCCAGGGTGACCAGATCCGGGACTGGCTCTACGTGGAGGATCATGTCCGTGCCCTCTGCCTGGTGGCCGCCGGGGGAGAAACGGGCGAGACCTATAACATCGGCGGACGAAGCGAGAGAAGGAACATCGAGGTAGTGCAGTTCATCTGCGAGCTGCTCGACGAACTCGTCCCCAAGAAGCCGGGCAACATCGAACGATTCAGCGACCTCATCACCTTCGTGCAGGACCGCCCCGGTCACGACCGCCGCTATGCCATCGACCCCTCGAAGGTGCGGGCTGAGCTTGGCTGGATTCCGAGCGAAACGTTCGAGACGGGTATGCGCAAGACCGTCGAATGGTACCTGGCAAACCGGACCTGGTGCCGGCGGGTTCAGGACGGTTCCTACCAGAGGCAGAGGCTGGGCGTGTTGGCATGAAGGGCATCATTCTCGCCGGGGGCAGCGGGACGCGGCTCTACCCCGTCACCAGGGGGTTGTCCAAGCACTTGCTGCCGATATATGATAAACCGATGATCTATTACCCGCTGTCGGTGCTGATGCTGGCCGGCATCAGGGACATATTGATCATCACCACTCCCGAGGACAAGGATAACTATGATCGGCTGCTGGGAAACGGCCAGCGATTCGGCATCGAATTGACTTATGACGTCCAACCCAGCCCTGACGGCCTGGCCCAGGCCTTCATCATCGGCGAGAAGTTCATCGGCGATGACCGCGTGTGCCTCATCCTGGGGGACAACATCTTCTACGGTCCGGACCTGACGCCAAGGCTCAGGAAGGCATTCGACCGGGAGTCCGGGGCCACGGTGTTCGGCTATTTCGTCAAGAACCCGGAGAGCTTTGGGGTCATCGAGTTCGATCAGAACCTGAAGGCAGTCTCGATAGAGGAAAAACCATCGCGACCCAGGTCGAACTACGCCGTAACCGGACTGTACTTCTACGACAACGATGTCATAGATATCGCAAAAAGAGTGAAACCCTCGAACCGGGGGGAGCTGGAGATCACGAGCGTCAACCAGGCCTACCTGGACAGGGGCGATCTCAACGTCGAGCTCCTTGGGCGGGGCTTCGCATGGTTGGACACGGGAACCCACGACAGCCTGCTGGACGCCGCCCAGTTCGTGGAGACCATCGAGAGGCGGCAGGGCTACAAGATCGCCTGCCTGGAGGAGATTGCGTGGCGCAACGGTTGGATGACCTCGGAGCGGGTTAAGGAGTTGGCCCAGCCGGGGGTCAAGAACGACTATGGGCGGTATCTCTGTGAGCTGCTGGAATCGGAGACGAGGAAGCATATATGATCCCCGTCACCCGGCCCTACCTGCCGGACAAGGACAAATATCTCGGATACGTCGAGCGGTGCTATCAGAGCAACCAGCTCACCAACAATGGCCCTTTGGTGCAGGAGCTGAAGGCCCGCCTGGAGGAATACCTGGGCGTCCGCTACCTGCTCCTCGTGGCCAATGGCACCCTGGCCCTGCAGATAGCGTACCAGGCTCTGGGCGTTACTGGGAAGGCCATAACCACTCCGTTCACTTATGTGGCCACCAGCAGCTCGCTGAGGTGGGAGGGCATCTCGCCCATCTACGCCGACATTGACGCGGGAACGCTGAACCTCAGCCCCGATAAGGCCCGCAAGGCGGTGGAGCCCAAGGTTACGGCCCTGGTGCCGGTCCATGTATACGGGAACCCTTGTGATGTAGAAGCCTTCGAACAGATGGCCGACGATCATGATCTGAGCGTGATCTACGACGCCGCCCACGCCTTTGGCGTTCGATTGAAGGATAGAAGCGTCCTTCGATGTGGGGACGCCTCCGTCCTCAGCTTCCATGCGACGAAGGTGTTCCATACCATTGAAGGGGGAGCGGTCGTGTTCAAGAGAGAGGAAGATTACGAGATGGCATGCAGGCTGATCAACTTCGGCTTTGATGGGGATCGAATCGTCGATGTCGGCATCAACGCCAAGATGAGCGAGCTGCACGCCGCCATGGGGCTGACTATGCTGGACGAGATGGATGCCCTCCTTGAGAAGCGCAGGGAAGTACACGAACGCTACGAGGACGCGCTGTCTGGGCGCTTCGAGGTGCCCCGTTGGAACGAGGCCGCCACGCGTAACTACGCTTACTATCCGGTGCTCCTACCCTCGGAGCACGATCTCGAGGTAACGCAGCGCCGCCTGAATGAGGCGGGCATCTTCCCCCGGCGGTACTTCTATCCTTCCCTGGACACCGTGGGATACATGCCCCCTGGTGGAGAGGCCCCCGTCTCCAGGGACAGGGCCTGCAGGGTTCTCTGTTTGCCCATATATCCAACCCTCGCCCCTGAAAGCCAGGAAAAGGTCATATCGATGATGGTCCAGTAAAAAAATGTGAACGGCCACATTCATGAAGCGGACATCGGAGCCGATGGTAGGTCGATGAGAGGTTCCGATTATTACCTGATCAGCACTGAGGACAGGGAAGAGTGGTTAGAGATTATCGAGCGGGCCGAGCAACTGGACATCGCCTTCCACCCCGATTACCTTAGAAGCTTGGAGTGCCTGGACCAGGAGAAAAGCGCGTTCGGAGGCCGGGGACGGCTGTTCGTCTATGACTCCGGGGAAGGAACGGCAATATGCCCGTTCATGCTCAAATCCCTCTCCGGTCTCGATCCGAGGTGGAGGGGAGACGACATCTCCTCACCTTATGGTTACTCGGGGCCGGTGTGGATCTCCCCTCGGCGGTTGGACCGCCCGATATGCGAGGGGTTTCGCAATGCATTCGACGACTTCTGCACCGACCAAGGCATCGTGACCGAATTCTACAGACCCAATCCATTCCTCCAACGTTGCGATTCGGGCGGCGATGGAACCATGATCGATCATGGCCCCATGGTGTACATCGACCTCGTTCAGGACATGGAGACGATACACCGGGACTTCAAAAAGAATTGCCGTCAGTCTATTAACAAGGCGACGAGATCCGGAGTAACAATCCGCGCCTCGCCCAAGGACGGGGCGGACATCAGGGAGTTCACTAAGATTTATGATGAGACGATGAAGCGGAGCCAGGCTGAAACGGACTACTATTTCCCTGAGGAATTCTACCGTCGCCTGGCAGCAATGGAGGAATCCACGCTGCTGTTGGCGGAGCACGAGGGCCAGGTCGTCTCCGCGCTCTGGCTCCTTGCATACGGTAACAGTGCACATGCCTTCCTCGGCGGAACGAACGTCGAGGGACGGAACCTAAACGCCTTCTATCTGATATTGGCCGAGGCGATCAGCAGGTCCAAGCTATCCGGGTGGAGGGTGTTCTGCTTCGGCGGAGGCCATGGCCACCGGGACGGGGTCCTCGATTTCAAGCTGTCATTCTCACGGACCACGGCGCCGTTCAGGACTTTCAGGAAGGTCCATGACCTCGCTATGTACGAGGATGTCTGCACGGCCACCGGGGTTTCGAGCGACCTGGATCAATATTTCCCTCCGTACCGGGGCGTCGGCCGATGATGCGAACGCGGCAAAGGCTGGATGACCGACCTAGCCTGCAACTCGTCTATGGTTGGCGATGGATGCGCCTGTCGGCCGGACAGACACCACGGGACGTCCAATAAGCGCCCTGACAGCAGACCCGTAGTCTAAATACGAAGTAACTCCGACGTCTCACCGTTCTATGCCCGACGACCTCAAGTCCAACGTGCTCTCGTCGCTCTTCTGGAAGTTCCTAGAAGGGGGAGGGGTGACCGGGATCCAGTTCGTCGTGCAGATCATCCTTGCGCGCCTGCTACTTCCCGAGGATTTTGGTATCATCGCCCTCATCATAGTCTTCATCTCCATATCCCAGGCATTCGTACAGAGCGGCCTGGGGACAGCCCTCGTCCAAAAGAAGGAGGTCACCGACGAGGACCTCTCCTCGGTGCTGTTCTTGTCGCTGGGGATCGCCCTCGTGTTCTACTGCATCCTATTCGTGGCTGCCCCCTTCATCGCGTCGTTCTACCACCAGCCGATCATCGCTCCGGTCCTCCGGGTCCTGGGCCTCACCCTCTTCTTCGCCGCCGTAAACTCAATCCAGAAGGCGGTCGTGGCCAGGAACTTCCAGTTCCGGAGGCTGTTCATCAGCAGCCTCGGCGCGGTCCTCCTGTCGGGAGCGATCGGGATCGCCATGGCCTACGGGGGGTTTCAGGTGTGGGCACTGGTGGGGCAGCAGCTGACCTCGATGGTGGCGCTGTGCGTCATCATGTGGTTCACCGTAAGGTGGAGACCACACCTGCTCTTTTCCCTCCCCCGGGTCAAGGGGCTGTTCTCCTACGGGTGGAAGCTTCTGGCATCGAGTCTGATGGACGTGACATGCAACAACGTCTATCCCCTGGTCATCGGGAAGATCTATCCACCGAACGTACTGGGGTACTTCGTTCAGGGCCAGGTGATCCCGAAAACGCTGATAGAGAACGTCGACACCTCGATCCAGGCGGTCATGCTCCCCGCCTACTGCAAGAAACAGGACGATCGGCCCCAGTTGAAACAGATGATGCGCAGGGCCATGGTCACCAGCTCGTTCATCGTATTTCCGGCGATGGTCGGTCTGGCTGCCGTAGCCAAACCCCTGGTCGTTCTTATCCTGACGGACAAATGGCTTCCCAGCGTCCTCTTCCTGCAGATATTCTGCGCGGTATACGCCCTTTGGCCCATCCACACAGCCAACCTTCAAGCCATCAACGCCATCGGCCGGAGTGATATCTTCCTCAAGCTGGATGTCGTCAAGAGGACGGTCGACCTGGGCATCCTCGCGGTGTCCATCCTTTTCGGCATCTACGCCATAGCCCTGGGGATGGTGTTGAGCGGGGTGATCGCCACCTTCATCAACGCCTATCCGAACAGGAAGCTGCTCGACTACAGCTTCACCGAGCAATGGCGGGACATCGTTCCGTCCCTCGTCCTCTCTCTGGTCATGGGTGGGCTCGTGTACAGCGTTCTGTTCCTGGGCCTTTCCACCTGGGTGACGCTCATCTCGCAGATCGCGATCGGTCTGGTAACGTACCTGGGGCTCGCCTGGGCACTGAAATTGGATTCCCTGATGTATGCCGTGGGGGTGGTGAGTGAGTACTTCTCGAAGCTCAAAGAGCCATGCTGAGGTGGTTTTGTGCTTGGCGCTCCATCGATGAGCATGCCCTGACGGTTCGCCACAACTCATTTCATATCA
The DNA here is from genome assembly GCA_033485155.1 of Methanomassiliicoccus sp. Classification (NCBI taxonomy): domain Archaea; kingdom Methanobacteriati; phylum Thermoplasmatota; class Thermoplasmata; order Methanomassiliicoccales; family Methanomassiliicoccaceae; genus Methanomassiliicoccus; species Methanomassiliicoccus sp. The sequence goes on along the minus strand of JAWQJJ010000002.1, from coordinate 157,975 downwards.
CGGGAGAAGGGCTATAATGAACGATATGGCAGACCCGGATGCGCCGATGGTGAGCGTGTGCGTTATCGCGTACAATCACGAGAGATACATCCGCCAGTGCCTGGACGGCATACTCATGCAAGAGGTGGACTTCCCCTACGAGGTGCTGGTCCACGATGACGCGTCCACGGACGGAACCGCTGACATCATCCGTGAGTACGAGGCGAGGCATCAGGGGATCGTCAAGCCGATATACCAATCGGAGAACCAGTACTCGCGGGGCAGGGACGTCGACAGGTTCAATTTTGATCGTGCACGTGGGAAGTATCTCGCCTACTGCGAAGGCGATGATTATTGGACCGATTCCCAGAAGCTAAGCCGTCAGGTCAGATTCCTGGAGGCCAATCCGGATTTCGCCGGTACGCTGCACCGAGTCTCGGCCATCGATGGACATGGAGAGAGGATCGAGATCCCCCGGTACACCGCCGTCGAGGAGCACGAGTACACCATCGAGGAGTATCCGAAGAACCTCATTCCTGGTCAATCGGCCTCGTACGTCATCCGCAACGTGTTCTTGACCATGAGTCCCCAGCTCAGGGACGAGTTCTACTCCTGCAAGGTCAACGGCGACGTCATACTGCCCCTCCTCCTGGTGCTGATGGGCAAGGTATACTGCTTCTCGGAGGCCATGGCTACCTACCGGTACATTGTATCCGGCGGCAAGAGCTGGAGCGCACAAACGCACGGTGAGAATCTAGCATATCGTCAGTTCCGGGAGCGGTTGGCGCTGCAGCGGTTCGCGCGCGAGGGGTTCAATCATTCGCTGCCGCAATCCATACTCTACGACGCGGCGATAACGGCGAGCGTGGCGGCAGTAAGCAAACCGAGCGTGTCGAACTCCAAGATCTTGCTTTCGATCGTCAGGGAGATGCCGGACAAGCGCTCGATGATCCCTTACCTCATGGTCAACATGCCGCATCGCGCGGTCGAGCTGCTTAGATCGCGCACCAGGCAACCGTGAGGTTGGCATCCACGAACGGCCGAGCTGCAGCCATGCTCGCAGGCCTATCAGGCCCGCGGCAGGGTGAAGACAAAGGTCGAGCCGCTCTTTCCATCCGATTCTACCCAGATGCGGCCACCGTGGCGTTCGACGATCTTCTTGGCGATCGCCAGCCCTATACCGGTCCCGGGGTACTCGTCCCTGGTGTGCAGCCGCTGGAACATCCTGAACAGCTTCTCAGCATACTTGGGGTCGACGCCTATGCCGTTGTCCCGGACGCTGAAAAGCCATTCCCCCTCCCGGCCGACCGCGGTCACCTCGACCTCCGTTTTCCGGTCGCCGCGGAACTTAATGGCGTTGTTGAGCAGATTTGTCATCAACTGCCTCATCTGGACTTCGTCGGCGAGCACCGTCGGCAGCGGGTCGATCCTCACCTCCGCGCTGGCCTCGGCGATGGCGATCCTCAGCTCGCTCTTCACCCCAGCGGCGACCCGGTTCATGTCCACTGGACGGAACTTGCGTTCCCTCGTCTCCACCCGAGAATACTCCAGCAGGTCGTTCACCAGCTGCCTCATCCGATCCGCGCCGTCCATGGCGATGCTGACGTACTCCTTCGCCTCAGGCTCAAGCCCGCTCCCATGCCTCTTCTTCAGCAGCGATAGGTAGATGGACACCATCCGCAGCGGCTCCTGGAGGTCGTGCGACGCGATATAGGCGAATTGCTGCAGCTCGGCGTTGGATCGGCGGAGCTCGTTGGCGCTCCGCATGAGTTCCCTCTCCGCCTCGACCCGGGCGGTGTTGTCGAGCACCAGGGAGAGCACGGAGATAGTTTTTCCATCCCCGACCACGAGCATCGAGTGATACCAGGTGCACTCGATCACCCTGCCGCCCTTGGTGAGGTTGCGATTTGAGGTGACGATCTTGTCGCTCGTCCGGCGGGCGAGCTGGGCCATAGTTTCCTCGACGATGGGAAGGTCCTCGGGATAGGTGAGATCAAGGTCCGTGATCATCCTTCCGACCGCTTCCTCAGCGGTCCAGCCGAACATTCTCTCCGCCTCACCGGCCCACCGGGTGACCACAAAGTCGGCATCCCACTCGATGACCGCCAGCGGTGAGTTGTCGAAGTGCAGCCGCAAGTGCTCTTCGCTCTCCTGCAATGCCTGCTCCTCTCGCTTGCGGTCGGTGATGTCTCTGATGATCCCGGCCACCGCGGTCGGGCGGCCTTTCTCATCGCAGATCAGCCTGCGGCGGTCGCTCAGCCACCGGTATTCTCCACCCTTCACCCTCCAGCGGTACTCCGCCATCTCGCCGATGTCCTTCCCTGCCAAGACCGCTTGATTGCTAACCGCCATCCTTTCCCTGTCCTCAGGATGGGTCTTCTCGTTCAACTCCTCGCCGGGCATCTCCTTCAGCTCTTCTTCGGAGTAGCCAGTGACCTCCGCCATGGCCGGACTCATGAAGACTAATCGGGCAGTATGAACGTCGAACATGTAGATGCCATCGCGGGAGCTCTCGACAACGGTCCGCAAGCGCTCCTCGCTCTCCCGCAGCCTCTCCCTGACCGCCCGCTGCTCGGTGACGTCATGACCGACCACGAACGCACCCACGAGCCGGTCGTCCTTGTAGATGGGTTTAAGATGGAAGTCGATCCACAACTTCCGGCCGTCCTTGGTATGGATGCTGTACTCGACCTCCTCGCTCATCTCGACCCCGGCGAGCCGCTTGGCGATCCCTTCCATGAAGCGTCCCATGCTCTCATCGTCGATGAAGTCGAACGCGTTCATCGAGAGCAGTTCCTCCTCGGAGTAGCCACTGATCCTGGTCACCGCCTCGTTGACGTTCCTGAAGCGCATGGTGCGGAAGTCGAATTCGAAGATGGCGGATGGAGCATACTGAACCAGGTGGCGATGGCGCTCCTCGCTCTTTTTCAATGCCCTCTCGGCCGCCTTCCGGTCGCTGATATCCTGGATGGAGATTACCACCTCCATGACCTCCCCTCGCTCGTCCTTCAACACCTTGGTACGGAGGTCTACGGGGTACTCTCCCCTGCACCGGTGACAAAGGGCCCCTTCACCGCTGTAATAGCCCTTCCGGATAGCCTCGTTGAACACGACCTCGTTGGAACTACCCGGCACCTGGACCCTCAACAGCCCGGCCGGGTGCCGGCCGATGGCCTCGAGCGCCGTCCACCCCAGCATCCACTCGGCCATCTCGTTCCAATAGATCACCCGAAAATCCCGATCCAGGGCGATTATGGCGTCATGGGCGTTTGCCAGTAGGTGGGCCTGGAAGGCCATTGCCTCCTCGGCCATCCTGTGCGCGGTCACGTCGGAGAACACCGCCATCGCGCCCTGGTAACGGCCGTCATCGTCATAGATGGACGACGTGGATGCGGATAGCCACACCGCCTTGCCGTCCTTGCGACGAGCGCGGACCTCATAGCGCTGCGTCTCGGCCTGGCCATTGATCCCCGGTATGCCGTTGAACCCTTGCCTATCCGCAGGAAAGAGGAAGTCCGTGGGCGGGTGGCCGAGCATCTCCTCCGGAGCGTAACCGAGGATGGCCGCTCCCCGCTCGTTAATGTAGTCGATCCGGCCGGCTGCATCCAACGTCCAGATGCCCTCGTTGGCTAATTCCACGATATGCTCGAACTTACTCGACGACATTTCCCCACATCGACTCCATCGGCCACCACCGATGATATCGGACTATTAAATAAGCATTCTAAGAACTAATATTTGTACGTCGATCGTAAGGGTTAGAACGAATATATGGCCAGGTCCCGTCTAATGTTACACGTCGGCGATGGAGCCCGTGCTGGCCGGGGCGAGGGCGGTTCGAGGATGCGCCAATCGATGCTACTACACAGTGAGGATGATGGCTGTGGAGGATTCAGCTCAGCTCTTTCCACTGTGGTCGCTTCGAGGCCCCGGCATCCTCGAAGACCGCCCTGAGCCGATCTGTGACCAATCCATGGTCTCCTCGATCCCCTCGTAGCCTGCCAAGCTCGGTACTCCATTGATCCAGGTTCGCGGGCTCACGCCAGGATCTTGGGGATATCGGCTGTATGAATGCTCTGGCGCGCCACCTGGGGCTCCTCGGCCAATAGGTCCGACAGGGAATCGACGACCTGAGGATAGATATCCTTCTCGGCCCGGACCATGGCCTGCTCGTCCTCCCAGACGGAGACCACCGTCATCCGGTCGGGATTGCTTGCGGACAGGAACGACATGAATCCGCGGTAACCGTCCTGGTTTTTGATCTGGTCCAGGTGCCCATCGATCCTGCTGGCCGCTTCATCTCTCGTCCCGGGCTTGAGCTTCCACCAAACGATCCTTGCGACAGTCATATTGATCGACGTTGGGACACAAGGGCCTGATTAACTAGTCTTCCCAAGCAAAATGCACCTTCCTTTATATCGTGCATGTGAAATCGGCCTGCCTATAGGGCAGGATGGCCAAATTCAGCATAGGGGCCGCCCTCGTTGGCCATTTAAGCGGACGGCGATGCTCCGCCGGCTCGGGCGTGATGGGAAACGCAAGACCGCCATGCATGCGCCAGGATCGCGATCGTACGGCGGACCCTCGTGAAGAAAGTTCTTGATTTTCGATGTTCTGATTGCATCGCATTAATATAGCAATGACCTTGCCTGGCACCATGAGCGAGCATGTATGGACCGAGTCCGGCCTGATCTGCACCCGTTGCGAGAGGAGGGTGACAAGAAGGACCTGGCCCAACGGCATCCTGATGATGAAGTGCGATTGCATTAAGAAGGTGGGCCATGGCGACATCCTTCCCGCACGGTCATGGATAGACAAGGAATGCCGGGATGACGTTCGAGTGAGGAACGGAGCGCTGGTAAGCTCCTACGCCGCCGCCTACTTCGATTGATCGTAGCAAGTCGGCAGCTCTCGACCGCGAGGACGGTCTTTGCCGGAGCGTCCAGGAAGCTCGATTATTGCTGCCTGGACCCTCAGCCTCCGGCGCAGTAGTTCTTCTGCCATTGGGCCACCATATCGCGGCGTTCTATTGCTCACAGGTCCCTACGCCCACAGCCTCCTGGCGTCATGGGAACCCGCATCGTACGATAGGTTGTTTGAACGGGTCGGCTCGTTCCTAAGTCCGCCGATCATTGATGCTCCGCCCGAACCGCTCTGCCGTCATGCGAACGGTGCTCGAGATCATAGCTTCCCAGGTTCGCCGAACCGGACCACGAACCACTTAACCAGCTTGTCCGCTCGAAGGTTAGAAAGGAATTCGTCGGCGGAGTGTCGACGAAGGTAGTAGAACACGCCCAACCCGCCGATGAGGCCGGAGAGCAGGTTGGTGACGATGTCGTTGGCCGTGTCCCCGAGGCTGTGCTGCATGCCCACCTGGGTCAGGGAATCGGCGCTGAACTCCACGATCTCCCACAGCGCCTCCAGCGTCAGGATGGCGATGGGGACGAGGAAGATGTACCAGATCGGCGGGATGTAGATGGATTCGGTGCGCTGGTCCAGCAGCAGCATCTCGATGGCCACCAGCGACGCTATCACCACGCCGGACACCAGGTGAGTGATCTTGTCCCACCAGAAGGTCGTGTCGTACCAGTTGGTCACCAAACCCAGATTGTGCAGGGCGAAGGCAAGCCCGATGCTCATCACTATGGGCCACGGCAGCTGGATGATGTTCTTCGACGAGAGCAGGATGGGGACTGCCATCAGCAGGATGGAGAAAAAGGCGGTGAACGCCCAGTAGCTCACCCCCTCTCCGATGCTTATGACGAGCATCACGGCCAGGAAGAACTCGAAGATGGCAGTGATCCACACGACCTGCTTCAATCGCCCGCCCCCTCTTCGAGCCTGGCCCCGCTCTTGGTGAGGTTGGTGCGGGCCAGAGCGTAGAACGCTATGGTGAGGAACAAGCCGACGATGGTGGCTAGGGCGACATACACCATGAGGTCGTTATTGCTGCCGATGATTGTGGTGCCGAGCCACAGGTCGGAGTAGTAGAACACCACCGCCTGCATCGCCACCAAGGACGTGTACAGCATGAACGCGACCTGCATCGCGAACTTCAGGTTAAGTTCCATCCCACTGACTGAGTTGATGAAGGCGACGGTGACGATGGTGAGGGCGAAGAGGGCGGTGGTTGAGAGCATGAGGTACCAGATCGAGTTCAGAGGTAGGATCCCCGAAGCCTCTGACCCATCCATGAAGCTCAGGAGAAAGGGAGGCAGGACGAGGAGGATAAGGAAACCGATGGAGGACCGCTCACGATCCCGGTAGCGGATGAACGGAACGGTGATGAGGGTGAAGGACCACACTGCCACCACGGTCCAGTATATATCGCGTTTGACGATGCACAGCACCGCCCCCAGCGCCAGGACGATCGCAGCGATCATTGAGACTCCATTTATTGGATCGATCCTCATTCTTCCTGACATCCGGTCCATTCCTCCCTCGCGCAAACACTCTCGACGTCGGTGACCGCTGACCGCGGTTCGACCTGGTCAATATGGAAGCAGGTAAGAATATGTAAATATCTGTTATCTTGCGTGCAAAGGATGCTAGAAGAGCCGTAAATTGAGCTTTCCTGATGTTCGACCCCGGAGCCTTGGACCTCTCGGGCCCATTATCGACAACCACTTTGATCGATAAGTTACTCTAGCCTGCTTAGGCGGTCGGCGCCCGCGACGGAGTCGGGGATGTTTAGCCCATATCGCCTTATCAACCCTGGCCAACCTCCGTGAGGGGTGTTGGAAATCTAATTATAGATGGGGATTCAGAACAAAATCGGAGGGTGGTATGCCCACCATGGGAGTTATCGGCTGCACTGTACTCTCTAATGAGCTTACCTATCTCGTGGCCAGGGACCCTGACGTCCACACCGTGGTGGTGGTCGACAACGATGAGGGGAGGAAGCTCCTGATCAAGCTGCGTCGGGCGCGGGCGTGCGAAAGTCTGGAGCCGATCATGGTCGACCGTCTCGGCTCTCGCTGGTACGATGACGACGAGCTCCTGATCTGGGTGAACCCGTCGGACATGCACAACAGCCAGGAGAGGATGAGGAACACCATGACCGCGGAGATCATGCTTATGTCCGAGTCGGTCGACTGCATCCTCCTCCTATACGGCCAGTGCCGCTGCCAGACCCTGGATATCGCCGCTCTGGAGGAGGAAACGGAGGTGCCGATCCTTTACCTGGTGGACCACAACAACGTGGTTGTCGATGACTGCATCTCGGCCATCATGGGCAGCAGCGAGAGGTACCTCAGGACGATGATGGAGTTCAAGGGGGCGTTCTTCATCACTCCCGGGTACGTCGACGGTTATACGCCCAAGATGGAGAGCGACGATCTGGTGGGGCTGATGGACGAGATCGAGCGCATGACCATTGCCTTTGAGGCCATGGGCAACCCCTCCCTCATCAAACTGGACAACCAGATAGAGGGCGGGAAGGAGTATCATGACATGATCGACATGTTCGCCCGGACCTTTGGCCTGGAGGTGCACACCATCCCCTGCGATCTGAGCGTGTTCGATGACTCCTACGACTGGGCCAAGAATGTCATGAGGGCGAGGACCAGGGGAAAAGAACCCGTTGTCATAGTATCTAATGAGATGGCCGCTATTCCTCCACCGCCATATCGCATGTGGGAGGAGCTCGATCGGTGACGCCGGGAGCGTCCTGAGCCTGGCCGCGGCCACTCTTTTTACTTCCGTTGTAAAGGCTGATAAACTCCGCCCTCGAATATGCGCCATCGGAGTGGTGGGATATGGAGGCCAGAAGGAAGATCAGCACGGATCGGCTCGAACAAATCATAGAACTGGCCAATGAGGGAATATGGGTCCTTGACTCTACCATCCTGACGAGCTACATCAATGGGCGGGGAGCAGCCATCCTCGGTTACGCTCCGGAGGAGATGCTCGGCCACCCGCCCACTGACTTCGCCTCGCCCGATCGGGACGAGGAGGCCGAGAGAAAGCTGAGCGAGGTCTGGCGGGGGAGACCGCAGTCATGCGAGTATCCCCTGAGGCACAGGGACGGTTCGACCATCTGGACCCTGTGCTCCGCCCGGCCGATCATGGATGAAGATGAAAACTTCAAGGGTGCGCTCGCGGTGTTCATGGACATCACCGAGAAGAGGAAAGCGAGTGAGTCGCTGAGGAGGAGCGAGGAACGCTTCCGGGCCATGGTCACCGCCAGTTCCGACTACATCTACCGCCTGTCCCCTGACCTCAGCGAGATATATCAGCTGCACTATCGAGACCTCCAGCCCGGGACCGACCGAAGGTTCTCCACCTGGATCGAGGAGCATATACCGTCGGAGGACCACCAGCGATTCCTGGAGGAGATGGAAAAGGCGGTCCGGACGAGGAGCGTGCTGGTCATCGATCTGAGGTTTATATCGGCCAGCAGGAGGTACCGATGGTTCCTGGCGCGTGCCGTGCCCATCTTTGATGCCGACGGCAATGTCACCGAGTGGTTCGGGACGGCCAAGGATATTACTGAGAGCAAGGAGGCGGAGGAGGCGTTGAAAAGGAGCAACAAACGCTTCGAACTGCTGAGCGAAACGAACGCCATTCTCCTATCGAGCCGGGACCCCATGGCGGTGATCCAATCGATAGCTGGCAGGGTGATCAGGCACCTCGATTGTGATGTGTTCTTCAACTATTTCTTCGATGAGTTCGGGAGCAAGCTGCACCTCAACGCGTATTATGGAATAAGCAGGCATGCGGCCAGGGAGGTGGAGTGGCTGGAGCCCGGCACATCGATAAGCGGCCGTGTGGCCCTCGAGGGCACGGCGATCGTCTCGGAAGACATGCAGAACAGTGACGCCACCCCCGCCAGCATGCTGCGGTCGCTGGGAATCCAGGCCTTCGCCTGCCACCCCATCCGGGTAGGAGGCTGCACCATGGGGACCCTCGCTTTCGGGACCAGGGACCGCCCCCGGTTCGAAGAGGACGAGGTCACTCTCATGCGCATGGTGACCGAACAGGTGTCGGTGTCCATCAAGCGGAGACGGGCGGAACTCGCAGTGAAGGACAGAGAGGAACACTTGGCAAGGGCCCAGAGGATCGCCCATATGGGAAGCTGGGAGTGGGAGGTGGACAACGACCGGCTGTACCTATCGGACGAAGCCTACCGGATCATCGGTCAGCATCCCACCAGATCGCCTGTACCCTCCGACTTCGCCCTATCGTTCATCCACTCCGAGGACCGTGGCCGTGTCGCCTCCCGGCTCAAAATGGCCGTGACCGAAGGGAGCTACAACATCGAGTACCGCGTCATCCGGAAGGACGGAGAGGTGCGACACGTCCGCGAGCAGGGAGAGATCAGCCTGGGCGGACAGGAGGCGCCTCTGCGGCTGGCCGGCACGGTCCACGACATCACCGACCAGAGAAGGGTGGAGAAGGAGCTCGAAGAGTCGCGGAAAAGGTTCCAGGCGCTGATAGAGATGAGCGCGGACTTCATGTGGGAGACCGATGCCGAGGGCCGGTACACCTATTGCAGCCCGCAGGTGGAGAGGTTTTGGGGGATCAAACCGGAAGTCATGCTGGGCAGGACCCCTTTTGATGGGATGCCGCCTAAGATGGGGGTGGAGATGTTGGAGCAATTCCTCAGACCGACCGCCGATTCGACCGAGGCCAGGAACCTGAGAGCGTCCACCATCAATGCCGTTGGCGAGCCGATGTGCGTAGAGATTAATGGAGCGCCGTTCTTCGATGAAGAGGGCAGGCTCCTCGGCTTCAGGGGCACAACCAGGAATGTCACCGAGGCCAGGTTGAAGAGCGGAGCCGACCGTTGAGGTGCCCGGACCGCGATCACAGCACCGACCGGTGGGGCATGCGCCCCTCGGTGATCACCCTGGCCCGGTCGTCGGCAGCGGCCTTCCGCAGCCTGTCGATCCAGGTGTTCTCCACCAGCATGACCGCCGCCGAGCTGTCCACCGGGAGCATCTCGCCGATGGCGGCCACCTCGTCCAGCGAAAGCCATCCCTGGAGGCCGTGGGAGAAACGCTCGAAACCCTTTCCTTCGTCGTCTGCCAGGTCCTCGGAGCTCTTGGTCGTCAGCATGCCCTCGCGGTCCTTGGTCACGAAAACGAGGTCGATGACCTTGATGACCTCCGACCCCTCGAGGTCGGATAGCTCCTTCGCGATGCTACCCGTATGGGTGGCGCTCGGGAAGAGGACGACGATATAGTCGATCGGCCCGAGCGATCCTAGCATCCCGGTCGCTATCCTGGATATCCCTCCCAAAGATGGCCATTACCACTGAGGACATCGGTAATAACCTATGCGGTCGAGGCGGCGTCCTTTCACGTTGAGCATTACAAAGCGGTGCGACCAATAGGCGTGTAAAAGTATAGGTCGGAAAGGGGTTTGAAGGCATGCCGCCAGCCCAATGGCCGCGACCTGTCCGGTCGAAATAAGCCTACGTGTTCAGACCTTCATCTCTAGCACCCCCCCATATCCTCCACGGTGGTAGGAGAAGTGGCCGTGATGCCCGCCAGGGTAGTCCTCGAAGCTTACTGCATAATCGCCGAGGCCGTACCCGGTGTGTGCGCCGGCATCATCGAGGAACAGGGTCTCGCATCCATTGGACGGCGCCGTATCGCAGCCAGGGTTGTCGGTGGCATCCTCATGGTCGCTCGGGCCGTCGGTGGTGGTCGAGCTGTTCGAGGCGGACGCGGTCGGTCCCACGTCCGCGGTCTCGGTGCTCGTATCGTTGGTGGTCTGAGGAGGGATCGGCCCGTAGGTCTGCTCCTCGGGCTCGGTCCCGGGGAAGTTGGCCAGGTAGACCACCAGCAGGCCTCCCAGAAGGACCAGCATGACCGCCCCGCTCAGCAATGCCCTTTTTCTCATCAATTGCCCCCCTAATTATTGATTTCTGATACTGAGAATTGATAATGAGAATGTCCCTCCATCAATATAAATATATTGTTTTATAAATAATATCTTTCTAAATAATAGAAAAAGACGCATGCCCCACGACATGCTGGATGGAACATGTGATCGCCGCTGGACCGGAATGCTCCTCAGCGCGGAACTTCGCCCGGGGGCGGCAATATCGAGTGTTATCGTTCGAGATTATCAAATAAAAAAGCAACGGAACGGGGGGCGTTCCCTCGGAGTATAGCATAGATTTAAATATATTAAGCTCAGTAAATTCAATTCGATGCAGCAGCAGTCTCTGTTGGTGCGCATAACCTCGCCCCAAGGCGACGAGGATGCTAGGGGCATGTATCATCAGTTCGTGACCTATGGTCATTGTGATTTCGAGCTTGATGACATTCCGATGGGGGTCCTCAGGAATGCCGAGGAGGACGGTACCAACTACATCCTGACGGTCGAGATCACCAACCCGTTGGCCATCAGGTACATCCGTTCCCTTCGCCCCACCACGTCCTGAACATTTCTCTGCAGGGGCGCATCTAGCCGTTGCTGCCGCGCCATGTGATGGCCAAGATGCCGCCCACCATGCCCAGGATGGAGCCGATGATGTATCCTCCGCCGAAGAACAGGGAGATGAGCGAGAAAAGGATGATCATGCCCCCTGCGCTCCGACGGCGGTCCGGCCGATAGACCAAGCTGGCAGCCGATGAATCGATGATTAGGCCTGCCAGGAACAGCATTATGCCGATCAGCACCGTCTCCAGTCCGATATCCAAGCTGTCGATCAGAGCATAGATCACCGATCGGAAGAAAATGACCATAAAGCCCTGGATGAGGATCAGCGTGCCCCCGATGACCGACAACAGGAACGCGTTGCGGGGGTAGTTTTTCCTGGCCAGCATCTCCTTGTTCAGATCGGTCAATTTTCCCGTTTCCGTCATTTCATATCCCCAGGCCCCGGTACCGGGCGACCGGTAGCCTGGTATCCTTCCCCACGACGTTTATATATCTTTTTCCAGCGAAAGAAAATGACCGGCGGCGGGTTTGCTCACCGATCGCCACTTGTTAGCAGATCTGGACGATGATGGCCGGCGGTCCTGCCAGCGCAGGTCAGAACGCATCCCGAGAGTGACGTCCAGACGTTGTTGGAGAATGACCACCAGGGAAAAAGCAATATATAGTCTCAGATGGCTCGCCTCTATCGCTTGCCCGCCGATACTAGAAGTGATACCGTTCGTTCTTGGGACCTTAGCGCGATCATCCTCCTCTCCCTGCTGTTAGCGGCTTTCATCTTCCTGGTGCCGGACAATCCTGGCCGCATCATCATCGGATTGCCGTTCATCCTATTCTTCCCCGGATACGGCTTGATCTCCACACTGTTCCCGGAGAAGGGATCCCTGGACCTTATCGAACGCATCGCCCTGTCCTTCGGGGTCAGCATCGCCATCGTCCCGCTCATCGGGTTCGGTCTCAACTACACGCCCTTCGGCATCCGGCTGGAGCCGATCCTGGCCTCACTCATCATCTTCAACATCACGTTCTGCGTGGCGGGCATGTGGAGGCGGACGGCCTCCAAGGATCCGTACCTCCCGTTCGATCCACGGACTACTTACACCTCGGCGATGGGCAGATTCAATTCCGAGGGAAAGGTCGACAAGGTCCTCACCGTGGTCCTCGTGATCGCCATCCTGTCCTCGGTCATCGCCCTGATCTATGTGGTCGCCTTCCCCAAGCAGGGGGAGAGCTTCACCGAGTTCTATATCCTCGGACCGGGCGGCAAGGCGAGCGGGTATCCTCAGAACATAACCACCAACCAATCAGCGCCGGTCATCATCGGCATCGCCAACCACGAGCACCGCACGGTGAACTACACGGTGGAGGTGTGGCTCTCCAACATCACCTACGCCGACAATTCCACATTCGTCAATCATCTATACTACGTCGGATCGTTCTACAAGACGCTCGATCACGTCGATGCCAATATCGAGGGCAACTGGACTAAGCAATGGGAGACGAGCTACAACATCTCCGTCCCCATCACTGGCCAGTACAAGATATGGTTCGTGCTCCTCAAGGACGAGCAGCCGTACTCCGGTTCCACGTTCGTGGATGTAGCCACTACCGAAACGGCGGTGAGGTTCATCGACCTCGTCCAGGCCGACGACAGCTACACCCTGAACCTCAACCTCAACGTTGCCTGATAAAAAAAAGGATTCACTTGCGGACGGTAGCCTTCATCATCAGGGTCAGCGAGTTCAATGTTAGTCCGGAGATGACGAAGAACGAGCCGATGAGGATGAGCGCCACGCCCACCAGTGCCTGGGCCAGGAACGATCCGAACATGTAGATGTTGAAGAAGGTCATCAGGGCGATGACTATGCCCGCCAAACCGGCAATGACCCCTGGCAGGCCGAACAGCAGCAGCGGCCTCTTGTAGCCGATCATGGAAACGACGTTGCCGAGCAGCTTCATGCCCATGGACGTCGCGCCCTCCTTGTGGCCGTTGGGCACGTCATACCGCACGGAGATCGGCACCTCGGCGATCTTCAGGCCCACGTCGGTGAAGTGGGTGATCATGTCCGACTCCACATTATAGCCATCGGACGAGAAGGAGAGGTTCATCAGCGCCTTGCGATTCAGGGCCCGCATCCCCGACTGGGAGTCGGAGATGTCGACCTTGGAGCTGAAGTTCGACAGCGAATTAATGACCTTCTGGCCGAACACCCGGTAGCGGGGGATGCCTTTCTGCTCGCCTAGGAACCGCGAGCCGATAACCATGTCCGCCTCACCGTTGAGGACCGGCTGGACCACGTTGGCGATGTCCTCGCAGCGGTGCTGGCCGTCCCCATCCAGCATGACCGCGGCGTAGCAGCCTCGGCGCTCCGCGGCCTTCAGCCCGGTAAGCAGCGCCTTCGCCTTGCCACCGTTCTGAGGCATCTTGATGACTACCGCTCCGGCCTTCTCCGCCAGCTCGGCGGTTCGATCACGGGAGCAATCGTCGACCACGATGACCTCATCCACGAAGGTGAGCGCACCCAGGACGACACTCCCGATCGCTATCTCCTCATTGAACGCAGGGACTACGGCCACGACGCGCGGTCTGGCCCCGACCACCGGAGATATATCTGTTCCTCCGTCACCAGTATCTGCAATGTCAGGCTTATAAGCCTTGCTTGCTTCCTTGTCTACTGTAATCGATACAGCCATTCTCCTACTCCCCCTCCCTCCCCGATACGATAGAGCAGGTAATATTTAAAATTCTATGAATAAATGAATCCTATCGGCTAGGTCCGGGTCGTTAACGGATTCGCCGATAGGGCATATCCTTACTTGCTGAAGCGATCCTCTCCCGCCTCGGCGTGATCGAGGATGTGCGCCGCGGCCTTCCCGTCCCCGAAGGGATTCTTCCACCCGCCCCGGCGGTTGAGCATGGACCAGGATGCCACGAGCACCCGCTCCGGGTCGGTGCCGGCGAGCATGTTGGCGCCCACCGACACCGTCTCCGGCCGTTCGGTGTTCTCCCGCATGGTGACGCAGGGCACGCCCAGAACACACGCCTCCTCCTGGACGCCACCCGAATCGGTCAGTATGAGCTTGGCCCCGGCCTCCATCCTCAGGAAGTCCATGAAGCCGAACGGCTGCACGATCGAGGCGTTGGTCGGCCGCAGCCCGAACTCCTTGAGCCTGGCCTGCGTCCTTGGATGAGCTGGAAAGATAACCGGCAGGCCGGTCTCCTGGCCGACCGAGTCCAGCGCTCGGAGGATGCTCGCCAGCCGCTCCTTGGAGTCGACGTTCTCCTGACGGTGGGCGGTCGCCAGAACGTAGTCGCGCGGCTTCAGGCCGAGGTTTTCCAGCGCCTGGGAGCGCTCCTCGGCGATCTTGCGGTTCTCCAACACCGCGTCGACCACGGTGTTGCCGGTCACGTACACCCCGCGGTCAATGCCTTCCTTTGCCAAGTTCCTCTTGGCCTCTTCGGTGGGCGCGTACAGCTGATCGGAGATGTGGTCGGCCACGATGCGGTTGGTCTCCTCGGGCATGGAGTGGTCATGAGAGCGCAACCCGGCCTCCACGTGGCCGATCCGCACGCCCAGCTTCGAGGCCGCCAGCGCGGCGGCCATGACCGTGTTGGTGTCGCCCTGGACCATCACGATGTCCGGACGGTCCTTCATCAGCACGCCCTCGGTCCCGGCAAGGATCTTTGCCGTCTGGGCCCCGTGCGTACCGGAGCCGACATCCAGGTGATGGTGGGCTTCGGGCAGCGACAGGTCCTCGAAGAATACCTTGTCCATCTCGTGGGAATAATGCTGTCCAGTGTGCAGGATGTAGTACGGCGTTCCCCTTCTCACGCACTCCCGGACCAGCGGGGACATCTTGATGATCTCCGGCCGGGTACCGAGGACAATGGCCACCTTCATGGTGGCATTCATGAGCCGGCGAGGATATTAATCTTCTTCGCGCCGTTCGCCGCCGTGGACTCTTTCCCGGCAACCGCCGCCGATTGCTTCGACCAGCTCGGCGAGCTTGTCGAAGGACTCGTTCCATCCGGCGATGGCGTTGTCCATATCCTCCCCGGGCGGGACGCCGGGCTCCCGCACCGTCACCCTGGTGCCGTCGCCCTCCTCCTCGAAGGTGATGACCATGGTGTCCTCCAGCGGCCATTTGTCGCTTAGACCGTAATAAGAGGCGGGAACGATGTTACCCTCCCGGTCGGCAAAGGAGTCGGTGGCCACGATGCGCTCGGGCGGGGAGAACTCTCGGAACACCCCCGCCGACCAGAACTCCTTGCCGTTAGGAGCGCGCATGCAGTACAGGTACCTCCCGCCTGGCCGGAGCTCGGACTCGATGACTGGGGCGGTGAAGCCCCGGGGGCCCCACCATTGCTTGACCTGGTCCGGCTGGGTGTAGGCCTTCCATACGTCCTCCCTGGGCGCATGGAGGACCCTGCTGACTAGAAGCTCCTTCTTCGCTAAGCTCTCTGAGACCGTCATAAGGCTATCCTCCGAGCGGACGGTATTTGTCGGTTTGCCTATCGAGCGGAGGAAAAGGCCTGGACGGTCGTCCGAGGTGGGCCCTAAGCCTCCTGACTCAGTTGTCGTCGCGAGGAAGGGACAGGATGTAGTCAATGGCTTGAGGGTTGGTGACGTCCACGGTGATGACGTACTTCTTCCCCGTTCGCTCCGCTCCCCTCACGAAGCCCATAAGAATATCCTCGTTGCCCCAGGGGGCGTAACCCTCCTCGTGGAACTTCTTGTACAGCTCCTGGGCGCTCCGATCGGACAGATTGGCCTTGATCCGGACGATCATGATTGGAAGAGGGATCGCGGCCTCATTAAGACCGACGGCGTGAACGGCTACAATAGATAATGAGAATGATGATAATAATCCCCGGACCGACAGCTTCGTCCCCGACATTCTGACCGAGCCGATGTTGGTCCGGCCATTCCTTTATTTATGCCATCAATAATACTAACGGTCGTTCGAGGTCATAGCATGGAGAACGACATCAACGTCATCACCGCCAAGCCGGAGGATGTTAAGCTCATCCGCAAGCTCTCGAAGATCAAGCACACCATCGTGGTCATGTCCGGGAAGGGAGGGGTGGGCAAGTCCACCGTGACCGTCAACCTCGCCGTCGGCCTCGCCATGCGGGGCTTGGAGGTCGGCATCCTGGACGCCGACATCCACGGGCCGAACATCCCCAAGATGCTCAAGGTCGAGGATGTCCAGCTCAGTGCCGATGACAACGGCATCTATCCAGCGTTCGTCCCGCCCCATCTCAAGGTCATGTCCATGGGTTTTCTGTCTCCCAATCGCGACCAGCCGATCATTTGGCGGGGACCGATGAAGATGGGCGCGATCCGCAAGTTCATCGAGGACGTGTACTGGGGCGACCTGGATTTCCTCGTGGTGGACCTTCCGCCAGGCACCGGGGACGAGCCGCTGACCATCGCCCAGCTGATACCGAACGCCGATGGCTCGATAATCGTGACCACTCCTCAGGACGTGGCCCTCCTCGACTCCCGGAAGACGGTGGTGTTCTCCGAGGGCCTGCACCTGCCGGTGGTGGGCATCGTCGAGAACATGGCCGGACTCATCTGCCCGCACTGCGGCAAGGAGATCGACCTGTTCAAGCTGGGTGGGGGAGAAAAGGCAGCCCATGAGTTAGGAGTTCCATTCCTGGGACGGATACCCATCGATCCCGATGTGGTGAACACCGGGGACGAGGGCGTGCCCATCATCGCCGCCGACCCTGATTCCCCGGCGGCCAAGGCACTCGATGGCATCATCAACAAGGTCGTGGAGTTCTCCGAGCGCAAGGACGTGCCCCGTCCGGAGAAGCGGGACCTGAAGAAGTAGAACGAGGCGCCGTCCCTTCCGCTCTCGACAAGAAAAAGACTTTCGGGGGGAGGGGCTTGTCCCCGAAAGCCAGAGCCCGGGCCACGGGAGCGGGTTTTCCCTCGCTCCCAATTTTCTTCTCCTATCTCAATAGATAATACTATTCAGTCGATTTCTGGACCAGGGGGCCATGAGACGGTCGATGAGCGGAATAATATCCCGCCCTCCATCCTGGGTCCTACATGAGGACGGAGAAAGGCAGGAGGAAGCATAGGAAAAGGGTGGCGGCGTAGCCCAGCTTGCGGAGGTTCAGGTCCTTCTTCTCCAGCAGGAAGTAGGACGCGGGGACGACCATTGCCAGGATGGCTAGGCCGATCCCGGTCAGCAGCATGGTCCGCTCCTGCATCCCGCCGACGGAGTCGAGGGAGAAGGGCGCGGCAACGCTGGCCAGGACCATGCCCTCAAGGCACAGGACCATCGACAGAGCGATTATGCCCAGGGTGCCGATCTTCCAGCCGAAGAACCTGCGGCCGAGTACAGCGCGGTCTCCGAGCCTCATGAGAGCGAGAGCAGCAATAGCAACAGCGGCCATCTGGATGCCGAGGAACTCGACGGTGCTCCCCTGTATTGCGCCAATGCCGGTGACGCTGGCCTTGGCGGCTAGGCCGTACATGAACACGCCGAAGGAAGCGAACAGAGCGAGCACTGAAGCGCGAACCAGCACCGGCAGGTCCAGCCGGCCCTCGAACAGCCGGGCGACGATCAGACCAATGCCGACCAGGAACAGCTGGGCTCCGAAGACAGCGGGCCACATGGTCCTCACATCACCCGTCCCGCGGACGACCATGGGCGATGCGTAGTACGCTGCCACCAGGCCCTCGACGGCCACCAGCCCACCGATGACCAGGGGGACTAGGGCGAACACTGGGAATAGGAAAGCGCGGTCCCGGAACAGCTTGCCCCGGAGCCTGCTTACGACGTCGATCTTGTTGAGGTACTCGCCGTTGGCGACCATGCACAGGAAGGCCAGCAAACCTATGGCGAAAAGTTGCAGGCCGATGAGAGCCACGGTGCCCTGGCTAAGTCCGGCCCCCATGCTCTCGATCATGTCGACCTGCTTGGCCGTGACCGCGATGATGATGCCCTCAAGCATGATCACCGCCGCTAGAACCAATGACAGGAGATTGTAGTTCAGCTTGAACCGAGACAGGAACGCCGGCACCTTGGCCATGAATGAAAAATAAAATTAGCTTATTATAATGATTATATCGAAATTATTCATTATGATACTCAGGCGGCGAGTCTCAGGCACTCATCGCCGGTGGGACGGTGACAAGTGAGGATCGAGCGCTGGTGCACCCGGAAAGCGAAGCAGGAGCCCGAAAGCTTTCGGTATTTCGCTCGACGACAGGTTCCGCACACCGATCCGCCGCAATGGGTTTATCAAGCCGGGCAGCGAATAGGGGAACGAGGGAGTAAAATGAAGCTGTGCATCACCTCCGAGGAGCCGGACATCCACTCGCTGATCGCCGAAGAGTTCGGGCATGCCCCCTTCTTCATCATATACGACACGGACACCAAGTCCTGGGAAGCGGTCCCCAATCAAGCGGGAGAGGGGACCGAGGGCGCTGGCATGATCGCCGCGGAGCAGGTAGTGTCACTGGAAGCGGAGGTCGTCCTTACCGGCTACATCGGCGTGCACGGGACCAAGAAGCTCAGCTCGCGCAACATCCGCATCATCCAGGACGAGGATGGCACGGTGGAGGCGTCGATCAACCGCTACATGAAGAAGTACGGCGATGCTTGCCGCACCGCCAAGACCCCGGCGAAGACTGCTCCGCCGGAGTGATCAGACCAGCTCCACCTCGACCGGGATGCGGTTGCGCAGCGAATCGAGGATGGGCGACCGTTTCTGCGAATAGCGCACGAGATCCTCCACCTCATCGCGGGGAGCATCGGAGCGCAGGTCTACGAGGACCCGCATGTCCTGCAGGCCGGGGCGTACCTCCTTGGACAGGCCGAGGAAGCCGTGGACGTCGATGTCTCCTTCCATGGAGATGCTTAGCTTGTCGATGGCAATCCCTCGGGCGGCAGCGTTGTAGACGATGGTCACGGAAAGGCAGGATGCCAAAGAATGCAGGAGAGATACGATCGAGCTCGGGGCGCTATCCTCTCCCAAAAGGAACTCCGGCTCATCGGAGTGGATAACGAACGGCTGCGGGTGCACGACCGACCTGTTCCCGCCCTCGTACCTCTGCACGATGGTCTTGTTGCGGGCGCCGTCCACCCATTCGTTCACCGCGTGGAAGGTGAACGAGGCCATATCCGGATCCCCGTTGATAGCCTGGATAGTCTCCTCCAACTTCTTGATATCGACCCCGTTGATACTCTGCCTCATCTCCTGCTGAGTAGAAACCATGAAACACCCTTCTGCCACCTGGCATTTGTGAAGCCAATCTATTTCAATGTTATCGTCCCAGATAATATCATGTCTCGAATATGAAAAGGGTCGTCCGAAGGCAGACCTCCCTGCCCAAGGGGCCGTTTTGATTCTGATGATAATCTAAGGCGAACCTACGCTTTTCTAGGCATGTCGACCACGCAGGTCATACAGACCAACGGCGTTCGGCGAACCTCTCTCGCCCCCTGGCCGGTGCCAGACAATGATTGCGCTCGACGCCTGGTGCCGGATGCCACCGACGATAGACGATGTCGGGACCCGACATTTGTATAACAAATCTATCTTTTTTTAGAAATCCGTATTTGCCATACGTTTTTCGAGAATCGTAAATGAATCGCAAATTATCGACAAATATCGTAACGGCATTGTTACTTTTTTATATACAATCCCTTCAATGCGACAAAACATGCGGCGACGAACCGCCAATTCAGGGAACGGTGCTCGGGGGAGGCAGAGATGCCCCGCGACTTTTCCGGGACGGGTTCCCAAAGGTGCGTGCATGACAATCGAAGAGGTGATCGGGAAATGAGGAACATCTTGCTCCCCACCGACGGTTCCACCCCTGCTCTGGTTGCCACGATGAAGGCGGTGGAGATGGCCAAGGCCCGTGATGCCACGCTGATCATCCTCAAGGTTGAGGAACAGGCCCCCCTGGTGGAGATCGAGCGCACGGCCGAAGCCTCGGCCTTAATGCGCCCCGAGGTCCAGGATGGCATCAGCTACGCACAGGAACTGGCAGCAATGGAGAAGGTGACGACCAAGGTGGTCCGGAAGATAGGCCCGGTGGTCGGGGAGATCATCAGGACTGCTGAGGAGGAGGGCTCCGAGCTCATCGTCCTCGGCACCTCGTCCCTGCGCGGCCTGAACCGGCTTTACCTGGGAAGCGTGGCCAAGGCCGTGGTCAGCCAGGCGCCGACCTCGGTGGTGGTCATCAAGCCGACTCCCGAAGAGATAAAAAGGGCCCTATCCCTCGTCAAGGAGGTCATCGAGGAGACTCCGGCCAAAGCGGTGCGATCGATCACGCGGACCAAGGTGTTCCGGGTCGGAGTGTATCTCTTCGTCGCCTATGCCATCGGCTACGCCATATTCATCCTCACCGGCTCGTACGACAAACAGCTGTTCGGGTCGGCGCTGTGGGGCATGAACGTGGGCACCGTCGCCGGCATCCTGCTAATCCTCATCACCATCGGCCTGGCGATAGGCTTCAACTGGTACGCGGGACGGTCCAAGGAGGCGACCTGAGATGGCCGAGATACAACCTCTCAGTCTGGCGATCTTCATCGCCATCACCGTCCTGACGCTGGCCATCTCGATCTACGCCAGCCGCAGGGTCCGTACCGCCGGCCACTACTACGTCGCGGGAGGAGGCGTCAGATGGTTCGTCAACGGGTTCGCCATCGCCGGAGACTACCTCAGCGCAGCGTCCTTCCTAGGCATCACCGGCCTGGTGGCGTTCGCCGGGTATGACGGCTTCATCTACGCCATCGGCTTCCTGGCCGGTTGGATCGTCGCCCTGTTCCTGGTGGCCGAACCGCTGCGGGCCATAGGCAAGTACACCTTCGCCGACGCCCTGACCTCCAAGTTCAAGAGCCGCAAGATCAGGCTGGCAGCTGCCATCTCCACCCTGGTGGTCAGCGTCTTCTACCTGATTCCACAGATGGTCGGTGCGGGCTCCATCGTCGGTCCGCTGCTCGGTCTGGACTATGAGGTCGGAGTCGTGGTCATCGGCCTGCTGGTCGTGGTCATCGTGGCCACCGCCGGCATGGTCTCCACCACCTGGGTCCAGTTCATCAAGGGGTTCATGCTCCTCATAGCGGTCATCGCCCTGACGGTCGGCGTTCTGATCGCCGCGGGCATGGGGCCGTTCGAGTTCATCGGGAACATCATCGGCAGCACACTGCACCTGCCCAGCGGGAAGGTGGTGTCAGGGGACACCTTCATGTCCCCGGGCATGAAGTACACCAACCCCCTGGACTTCGTCTCCCTGGCCCTGGCCCTCATCCTGGGCACGGCAGCGCTACCGCACATACTGATCCGGTACTTCACCGTGCCCAAGCCAGCCGATGCTAGGAAGTCCACGGTCGTCGCCATCGTGGTCATGGGCATATTCTACATGCTCATCCTGTTCCTGGGACTGGGAGCGATCTACTTCTTCAACCAAGGAGTGCCCGGAGTGATCAACCCCACCGACGCCAACCTCACCGCCCCCCTGCTAGCGGACTACATCGGCGGAGATGTGTTCTATGCCATCATCTCCTCGATCGCCTTCGCCACCATCCTGGGGACGGTGTCTGGCCTGATCATGGCCTCAGCCGGGGCCATCGCCCACGACATCTACGCCGAAGTGCTGGGCAGGAAGTCCGACGAGAAGCGCGCTCTCCTGATATCGAAGGGCACCGCCATCGGGGTCGGTCTAATCGCCATAGTGCTGGGCATCCTGTCGAAGGGACAGAACGTGGCTTTCCTCGTCGGCCTCGCGTTCGCCATCGCGGCCTCCGCCAACCTGCCGGCGCTGCTGTGCACGCTGTTCTGGAAGCGGACCAGTGAGAAAGGCATCGTCTACGGCATTCTAGCCGGGCTGATATCGTCGATCCTGCTGATCGTTATCTCCCCGACGATGATGGGCCATGACGCCATCTTCTCGCTGAACAACCCTGGCATCGTGTCGATACCCCTGGGCTTCGCCGTCACCATGGGAGTTTCCCTGCTGGAAACGCGGAGCGCGGAGAACTCCAAGGCGGAGAAGGCGGCCGGTTGAGCCCAAACCCTTTCCCTATTTTATTACTATAACGGCGCACTTTTACACGGGCTAAATCGGTCCGCCGAGAGCGACCTTTCTGGCGATCACCGCACGTCGGCCTGCTCCCGGACGTCCCGCCTCTTCCTATCGATCTCCTTCTTGATGTCCTCGATGGCCCGTTCGATCTCCACTTTCTCGTCCTCCAGGTCCTCCAGCCTCTCCTCCAGCCAGTTGATCTCGTCCTCCAGGCGATGGGGCATGGCTGGGGCGAAGGGGTTCCAGGGGTTAGTACCGGGATACATGACATCTGGGGGGCCATAGCGGGGATCGTACCACGGCGGCCACCATGGTCCCATCGGCCCATACCTGCGGCGTCTCCGGTTGCTCGGTGCTCCTTGCATTCTCGTCCCTCGGGAATGCATTGGGAGCGTTGGAGACATAAACTTCATGCTCACCGCCCTTGAGCAATGGCGCGATGATTAACGTAAAAAGGTGAGGGAAGGGGTTTGAAAGGGTTTCCACCATACGATCTCTCGCTTAGAGCTCGTAGTTCTTGGGGTTGAAGGCAGGTACGTTCTTGTACTCCTTCAGCGCCCAGTCGACGAACTTGCCTTCCTCGGACGGGAGGGAGTTCAGGTCGGTGAGCATCTTGTTCAGGGTGTCCTTCTCCTGCTTGGACAGCTTCAGCTTGCCCTTCTGGTTGGACTCCTGGATGAGCTCGCAGGCCTTGAGACCGGCAGCCTTGGCCCTGAGGTAGTAGTTGTTGCCCTCGCTCACGATGGCCTGGCCGATCTTGTAGGCGTTGTCGTAGGCCATGCAGAACCCTTCGGGGCTCCGGAACCTGTCGGAAGCGACGTAGACGTCCCTGAGGACCTTGTCCTGCTTCATCTGCTTGGCAGCGTTCATCAGGGCAGCCTCGTACCCGATGACACCGAGCCAGCACTGGACGGACGAGCCACCGAACTCAGGGTGGTACTCGACGGACTCGTTGGACCACAGGTCGCACACCTGAGCGATGAGGTTACCCATCAGGTCAGCGTGCGCATCCTGAGCGCCCTTGCCTTCCTGGGCCGACGGGCGGCCAGAGATGGCCTTCAGGACGGGGCCCTCGTAGCCGCAGTCCTTGTCCGGTCCGGTGGCACCGCACTCGATGGCCACGAGCGTCCTGGCGGAGGCGATGGCACGGGTGACGGCAGCGAAAACACGGGGGATATCCTTGTCCAGGTAGCCGCCGGCCATGAACATCGAGGTGTTGGCACCGGCGCAGTTGGTGTCGCCGCCAGGCACGATCTTGTGCTTCTTGGCAACGTCAACGATCTGGGGCCACAGCCACTCCATGTCGATGGAGCCGAGGTAGCCGATACCGAACAGCCAGCCGCGGATATCCTGCCTGACGATAGCGTAGTCAGCGACTTCCTTGCCGCCCATGCTCTCGATGGACAGCACATCGGCGCCGTTCGCCGCAGCGACCTCGAGGGAGTCCAGGGTCTTCTCAGGGTACATGTGGGTCTTGTCCATGCCGGGCCTCAGACCCATTTCGGCGAGCCTGGGGTCAGCCACGGTGTGCCTGATAGCGCAAGCAACGCCGTACTCGTCGTGGAACTTCTGCATTACGGCCTTCTGGCCAGCCACGACGGGCTTCGCGAACTTCTCGGGGTTGTTACCCATCTGGTGGATCCACTCGTTCTCCAGCTGGAGGGAGGGGAACCCGAGGGTGACCGCGCGGTTCATGATGTCCTTGGTGATGTACTCGACGTACTCCTTGGTCAGGGACTCCGGGTTCTTCTCGGACCCAGGCCTGGGGGCAAAGTTGATCTCGGGGGAAACGAACCCAGCGCCGACCTTGAGGCCAAGGCCGTAGGACAGGGGGTACTTCGCATCTCCGAAAACGATCTCATCTGCGGAGCCATATTCCATCTTAGTAAAGTTCTTCAGCGACATTTTTTTCACCTCGATTAAGCCTTCCCCGCCATCAGGTCGTCCCACTTGTCTCTCAACTTCCTCCAGTCCCAGCCCTCAACGGTCTTGGTAGCAAGGGCGGGTCCCTGGGCGGCCTTCTCGGCGTAGACACCCATCGGGTAAGACTCCACATACTGCCTGTTGACTGCACCGCCGGCGCAGACGAACGGGATGTTTATGCCCATCTCTTCCAGCCTCTCCGCGATCTTGGGGAAAGCGGACATGGTGGTGGTCATAAGGGCGGTGCCGGTGACCATCTGGGGCTTGTTCTTCTCGACAGCAGCGACAACATCGGAGACCAAGACATCCCTGCCCAGGTCGACGACACCGAAGCCGTTGGACTTCAGCAGCACAGCGGCGATGTTCTTGCCAATGTCGTGGGGGTCACCCTCAGCGGCGTGCATAACGATGGTGCCCTTAACCTTCTTTCCGTGCTGGAGGGCAGCCTCAGCGATCTTCATTCCCTTGTCCATGGCGTCAGAGGCGACCATGACGTGCGGCAGGTAGTAGATACCGCGTCCGTAAAGCTCAGACACAACATCCATGCCCTTCAGCAGGCCACCCTCGATGACGTCCTCAGGGGAGTTCTCCTTCAGAGCAGCCTTAACATCGTCCTCGATGAGCTTGCCCTTCAGGTTCAATACATCCTCTGCGACCTTCTTCAGGAGCGGGTCCTTGGGAAGCATCCTCGCAGCAATTGCCTCTGGCTTCTCCTGCGACTCCATCTTGATGTCATACCGAGTCAAGATCATGTCGGCTTTCACATTGTCGAAGTCTAGCATTTTCTCATTCTCTCCTCTAGTTTAACCGCCCGAACCCCACCGCGGAACTCGGACTGTCGAGATTCCCAATAACGGGAATAGTATATAAACAATTGTTTACTTTTTTAGTAAAATAGAGAAGAAATCTATAATTAAAGCTAGATTAAATTAAGACCTACCGTTAGCATCTGGCTTCCCTCAGGCACAACCCCAACAAGGTGCCTTTAGGATGGGTAGATCGACACTATGCTCGCACTTAGTTATTCGATTTGCCCCAAGACGATATAAAGCTAATGCTCGATTGTAAGTGTCCGTTCTTAAAAACTAGAATGATAATGTTGTCCTCGAGAAGGACGTTTATCTATCCATATAGAACGTTAATAATACGTGAACCTTGCCGTGATGCCACATCTCGATTATTTCTATCTACACCATGGCGATGATCCGGTGATCCTCAAGGTACGTGCGGCGTGGATCTTGAGTCGCCACATCACGTTGTGAGCCGACCTATACACTTAAGAGGCTCTCCTGGCCGTTCTGGACGTGCAAATCATAAATGTCCAGAGGCCCATGAGAGGTCGATAATATGACTTCCAAGGTCCGAGTTGACATGAGCATCTGTGACCATAAGACACTGATAGATGCAGATAAACAACCGGATGGGACGATTAAGGTCAGGATCCGGTCGACCTGCAAGGATGTTCGCGACTATGGCCGACACCTTGGCCAGGTCGGTCCGGACGATTATATTCAGTTGGAGGGTTCGAAGATCATGCGCCTCTCCACAGAATGTCATCTCACCCCGACTTGCCTCATACCGGCAGCGGTATTCAACGTCGTCTGGATGGAGGTGGGCATGATCTCCAAGCGCCACGCGATCAAGGAGGGAAGCATCTGCATCCACTTCGAGGAGTGAACTGAGAAGGGACCTAACCTCGTAGCAAGTTGGATGTATAATCCAACTATGTTTACAGGGCGTAAAACATTATATATCGTACCCTTGAATCGAGGCTTCGTTGGATGTAACATCCAACTCTTCCAGCGACCTGCTGGCTTATGAATGATCAGCTGTCCTAGCGAAAGCTGGGTCGGCTTATGATCGATCATTAACAATCGAACATCAAACCTCGATCATTGGGAGTCTAGATATGACAGATACGAACGAGCAATGCGGCCTCAAGCGATGCATAAGTTGGAAGCACGGTTTCCTGATCGGCATAGGCATCCCTTTGGCCATCATCCCCAGCATCGGCATTACGGTCGAGCTCCTGTGGGCCGCCTCGGTACTGCTATGGGGACTGTCGGTCATCCAGGGATTCATACAGAACATGGCCTTCGCTGAGCTAGCTACCACCTTCCCTAACGCCTCAGGTATACCTGGCTTCTGCCAGGAGATCTTCAAGTCGAAGGATGGCGAGAATAAGAGATTCGATCGGGGACGGTTCATCGGCGGATTCTGCGGATGGGCCTATTGGTTGGTCTGGGCGCCTGGGCTGGCAGTCTTCATAATCATCATCAGCAACTACCTGGGGGCGGTGTTCCCGGACCTCGCTGCAATGGATCAACTGCAGCTCAATATCATCCTAGGGCTCATCATCCTAGGAGGTTTGGCCATCATCGCCTCCACCGGGCTGAAGTCAGGAGCGTTGCTCGGGCTGATCGTAGGCATGCTGACCATTGTGCCCATCGCTCTTATCGCTCTAGCTCCTTTCGCCACTGGCAACTTCCACCTGGAGAACCTTACCTCCGCCATGGTCCCCGCTGATTGGACCTGGGACGGCGACCATATGATGATGGTCCTGGGGCTGGTGGTCATCGCCCAGTGGTCAGCCTGCTGCTGGGAGATGGTCGCGGTATATGGCCCAGAGTACCAAAAGCCCTCCGTGGACGTACCAAAAGCCCTCTTTGCCGCGGGCATCGTGTGCCTTATTATGTACGTCCTGATCCAGACCTCGGTCATCGGAGCCCTGGGAGTGGAAGGCGTCCTCGCTGAACCGATCTCCCCTCTGTACGGCGTTGCGGTCATGTGCTTCGGTTCCCTCGCCGGGTCGATCGTCATCTTGCTGATGGTATTTGCTTGCATCCTTCTCATCCAGATCGGCTACTCCGCCGGGGCCAGGGCCATGCATGCTATGGCCCTGGAAGGCAACCTCCCGCGCTGGTTCGCCAAGACCAACCGCAAGGGCGAACCTATGCGCGGGATTCTCGTCATCGCCTTGTTCAACCTGGCTTTGCTGTTCATCCTCCAGGGGAACCCGGTGGCTATTCTGGCCATGTCCGCAATCGGTTATGTGTTCGTGTTCGCCATCGCCCTCTTCGCCTATGTCAAGGCGAGCCGGGATCCCGCCCTCAAGGATCTGGAGAGGCCATATAAGGCACCACGCGGATGGAAGTGGATAGCATTGGTCCTGGCCATCCTGCAGATGCCTTTCCTCCTGATCGGCGCCGTGTACATCAACAACCTGGCCTATGGCATCGTACCGACGATGGTAGGGTTCGGGGTCCTAGTCCTCTTCATACCTCTGTGGCTATACTCTCAGCGGGAGAACTACAAGGAGAGAATGAGTGCCCGCACCAAAGAAAAAGCGGAATTGAACTGAACCTTAAACCTTTTCTCATCCACCTTTATTTTATTCCCTTGAGAGAACTGATCCTTAGAGCTTTTTTTCCTTCGGCCCGCCGAGCGCGCCTTCTCTTTCCAGGATCGCCTCTTTGGTCCGTGGGCCGCCGCCACCCGAATAATTACCGAGACGCCCAGAGGCAGGGACCACGCGGTGACAGGGGATTATTATTGGCACCGGATTCCGGGCGCAGGCGTTCCCCACCGCTCTCGCCGCACGAGGGCGGCCAAGCTTTCTGGCCACCTCCCCATAACTCATCACCTGGCCGGAGGGGATCTCCCGCAAAGCCTCCAGTACCTGGTGATCAAAGGAAGAGGTCACCAGGTGCACCGGGATGTCCCTCAGGTCGTCCCTTCCGGTGGCGATGTGCCCAATAACCCTTTCCAAGAATGGATGGTCAGTTCGGTAAGGCTCACTCGGGGCTTCCACCGTCAGACTCACCGCTTCCACCTCTCCTCCCTTGATGACCATTTCGATGTACAAGCCCAGCTCCTCACTGAACCGTACATATATGCCGTCGTCATCCGCCCCCATTGTTCGACTTCCCGCCATCTCAATCTCCTTTCCTGAGAACGCATACCTCCAGATTAATCTGATGAGAAAGTAAGAAAGAGGTTTGCTGTTCACTCCGTGGTCTTGCCGTCAAAGTGCTCTTCCTTGACCTCAGCCTTGGTCTTGTGCAACGTTCCATCCTGGTGCTCTGGGGGAGAATAGATTGTGTACATCTTTAGCAGATCCTTGCCGGTGTTGGTCACGTTGTGCATCGCTCCTGCAGGTATGACCACTGCGCTCCCATCCTTGACCTTGTACTCATGGCCGTCGATCGAGACCATACCCTCACCCTCCTCGAAACGGAAGAACTGATCCCCATCATCGTGGGCCTCCATGCCAATCTCCTCACCCGGCTTCAAGCACATTAGGACCAGCTGGCTGTACTTGGCTGTGTACATGACCTTGCGGAAATTGGTATTGTCCAAGGTGTCCCTCTCTATGTTTGAATTGAACCCTTTCTTCTTCCCTTTGCTGTTGGTCATGAATAAAAGAGTGTAACAGCATGACCTCAAACTTGCGCCTGCTCGGGGCGCGGGCGACCTTAGTGTTATTACTTCTCGACGGAGATTCAGGTGCATGATCCCCCGCGATCGGTTCCAGGCCGCGCTGGAAGGAGAGGAGACGGACAGGGTGCCGCTATTCTACCAGCACCTCGGAGCGGCAAAGTGGCTGCTGCAGGACACCGGACTGCGATGGTACGATGGGTTTCATGACCCAGATATCTTCTCCAAGCTTGCCCTGGCCTCCTACCGGATGTACGGTTTCGACAATGTGATGGCGGGATGGGGGGACATCCTGATCGAGGCCCAGGCCCATGGCATGGTATGGAAGTGGCCTGAGAGGGATTTCTATCCCCGGGTGGACAGGTATGTGGAGTTGAGCGAAGTGGATAAGCTCACACCGGTCGATCCGCGGAAGGACAGGTTCTGGTCGGTTCCCCTACGGGCGGCATCGATCATGATGGACGAAGTAGGCAAAGAGGTGGCGGTGGTCGGCTGCATCAACTCGCCGGCGGTCATCGCCTCCGAGCTGTTCGGTCTGGAGAACGTGATGATGACCTACTTCACCGACCCCGATGTCACCGCCAAAGCGCTGGGGGTGCTGACCGAATCCTCCCGGGCGTACGGAGAAGCCCTGAGGGAGATTGGAGTGGAGGAGGTCTTCATCGAGAACGGCACCGCTGGCGGGGAGATGGTAAGTCTGGAGCAGTACGCCCAGTTCGACGGGAAGTACATGCACGAGACGGTACGCTCATACCGCGAGAACGGGCTGAGGACGATATGCCACAATTGCGCGGCCCGTCCGTTCTGGTCCACGCAGATGGAGTATGGTCCGACGGCCATCCACCTCCACCTCAAGTACGTGGACCCCGCGGAGGTTTTCGATGCGGTCAGGGGGAAGGCGTGCATGATCGCCGGCATCGACCACGCTGAGCTGCTTCAGTCGGGGACACCCGATCAGGTGGAGAAAACGGTGAAAGGCACGCTGGATCAATGGGGTCCCGGCCCGGGGATCATCGTCGGACCGGGTTGCGAGATGGGGTATAAAACCCCTGTGGAAAATATCAAGCGGCTCAGGGACAGCGTGGAACGCTACGGCCGGCGGGTGAGGGAGTGAACCCCATGGACATTGTGGGAAAAGTCGAACTTGCCCGGCCCGAGGAAGATGGGCGCGCCTGGCCTCTGGTCCCCGGAGATTATGTGGTGAGTGACCCGAGCAGTCCGGTGGCGGTTCTGATCATCGGGCGGGGAAGGGTGGACCTTGAGGAGGGATATGCCATCAAGGGGACGATGAAGACGGAGAACATGGGATTGGAGAAGGTAGTGACGAACATCGTGAGCAATCATACCATCCGGTTCCTCATCGTCTGCGGCCGGGAGGAGTTCGGCCACTTTCCGGCCAATGCCATCCTTTCCCTGCACCGAAACGGTGTGGACGACCAGATGAGAATCATCGGCTCCCGTTCGGCCATCCCCTTCCTCTGCAACCTGTCCCGGGAGGCGGTCGAGCGCTTCCGCCAGCAGGTGGAGGTCGTCGATCTGGTGCACGTGAAGGAGGTGACGGAGATCGTGGCCTACGATCCCGAGTACGTGCTCGACCCGCCGAGCGTCGAAGAACTGGCGAGAGCGATAAAGGAATGCCGGGACCGAGATCCGGGGCCGTTGACAGCCCCGGCGCTCACATCCACCGGCAGTGCGCTGCGGGCCGAGGGAGAGAGCATCGCCCGCCAGTTGAACCGCCTGGCCGACGACTTCGTGGGGCAGATGCTCAGGATGCCGAGCGAGCGGCTGAGCACCTGGACCGACATTGCCATCGTGTCCTCCGAGTTCCGGGTGATCCTCGATCCGGTCGACGGGGTAGTAAGGATGGTGCCCTCAGTAGAGCTCGCGGGGCGGTTGCAGAGATACCTGAAGGGGGTGCAATAAGGTGATACGGTTCCACAGCCAGCAGGAGGAGTTCGAGATCTCTGGAGTCCGGTTCGGAGGACAACCGGGGAAGCATCGCACGGTGATGATCGGCTCATTGGGCTACCCTCGTCATAGCATTATCGAGGATCGCGTCACCGGCCGATGCAAGGAGGGATCGTTCGAGCGCTTGCTCACATCCCTTGCGGCGGCGGCTGAGGAGACATCGACCCCTGGTGGAGTCATGCTCTTTGCCGAGACCGCGGAGGCCATGGAGGCCCACCTTAGAAAGGCGGTCGACCTGACATCGATGCCCTTGTTCATCGACTCTCCAAGCGCCGAGGTCCGGCTGTCCGGCGCCCGGGCGGCGAGGGAGATGGGCATCTCCGAACGAGTCATCTACAATTCTCTATCGGCCGGGACCACTTCGGAGGAGCTTGAGGCGGTGAGGGACGCACGCGTCACCGCCGCGGTCCTCATGGCCTTCAATCCCCGGGACACCGACCTGAAGGGTAAGATCTATCTGCTCGAGGACGGGGGCGGTATCCTTCCATCGGGGCTCATCGATCTCGCCCGCCAGGCCGGGATAACGAGGCCGCTTGTCGACACCGCAGTGATGGCTGCCGAGCAGGGGGCAGGCTCCGCTCTGAGGGCGATAATGGTGGCTAAGGCGAAGTGGGGGCTGCCCGCCGGATGCGCCCTTCATAACGCGGTGGAGTCGTATCGTCCTCTGACGTCCATAGCGAGGGAGGACCGCAAGCTGTACCAGTACGTGGACGAGGCCTCGGCGGTCATGCCCATTATGGCGGGAGGGGATTTCGTGGTCTACGGGCCCCTGGAGCACGCCCGCCGCGTGTTCTACGCCGCGTCCTTCGCCGACGAGATGATGAGACAGGCTGCCACCGACCTCTAGAGCTCGACTGATGGCCGACCGACCGCCCGGGCCCGGACCCTCATCTGGACCAGCTCGTCAGACTGGAGGGTGCTGTTGGAGAGACCTCGCTCCTCCTCCACCCTGAGATCGACAACAAGGTCCGTCCCACCCGCGGCCCGCGCCCGCTCCAACGCATACCTGGTCGCAAGCTCCTTGGCCTTCCTCACCGCTTCGTCCTCACCCCCACAGGGGAATGGGGCATTGAGCGAGGAGAACACCGCATAACCCTTCTCCCGGGGGTAGACGAACACGTCCACGAACTCGGACACCTGCCCGCAGACCGCGCCCACGGCGTTCCCTACGTCGTGGTCCTCGGGGATGATGACCCTGGCTCCCAGGATCTCGGCTAGGGGTGAGATGAAGACCCTAGCCGGAGCGCCCAGCCCGACGATGGGGCGATTCACCTGGGCTTTGAGGCTTATCGTCGGGCAGCACCTTCGACCAGTAATAAGGTCCATGACACCCTTGAACGATGGCGAGTCGGGCAGTGCCCCCAATTCATCGGACAATAGCTTGTGCATCACCTCATCGGCGATGCGAGCGGTGACCGAACGCATGACCTCCTGGATAAGCTCGTCATCTTCTATCCCTAGCACGCTGGCGTAGAGGCGGACGCCGACCCGGGATGCTTCCCGATCGCCCCTGATGAAAACACCGCAGGCATGGAGGACGTCGGTCGGGGTTAGGCCGATGCCCTGTACTATGCCTCTGGCCCGAAGGTCCCGGAGGTGCGAGTCCAGCAGGATGATGTCTTCCATCTCTCTCTTGAGCTCTCCAGGAGTCGTGGGACCGTTCTTCCGCAGAAAGGCGACGATGCGATCCTCCGAGGGCGACAGACGGTGTTGCTGGGGCGGTGCAATTAGGAACCGCGCTTCACTCAACGCGGACATCTTGGCTATCAGCCCAGGATGCTCCTGGGAGGCGAAACATAGCGGGACCACCCGTTCAGGTCCGATGATCAGTTTGGTGGTCCTCCCTGCCCGGACCTCAGAGTCGCCGCCCAAGGCGGTTGTCCACATGTCTACAGCCTCTACCCTGGTCCTCCACTGACCGACCATAGAGCCTTCCGAGGTGACCTTCGGCACGCCGTTCTCCAATACCGCGATATCGGTCGAAGTGCCTCCCATATCCACCACCACGCAGTCGTCGATACCCGCGAGCACCCCTCCGCCCATGGCGCTGGCCGCCGGGCCGGACAGGATGGTGTCCACCGGTCGTTCCATCGCCGTGCGCATGTTCATCAACGTTCCGTCCCCCTTGAATACCATCACCGGGGCGGCTATCTGGCGGTCGGCAAGGATGCCTTCCACGCGGGAGAGGAAGTCCTGGAGGACGGGGATCAGGCGAGCGTTGAGCACTGCTGTCACTGTGCGCTCATGAATCCCCAGTTCCCCGGTGAGCTGATGAGCTAGGACGGTGGGAATGCCATGTCGCTGGCCTACGAGCTTCCCTGCCTCGATCTCATGATAGGGGTTGTGAACGCTGAACAGGCCGGACACGACCACACTATCAACCCGTCCCTTCATATCCCGGGCCGCCGCTTCGATGCCTTCGACATCCAAGAGACCGACGGACCGGCCTCTGACGTCATGGCCTCCTCCGACGAACCTCTGGATACTGGCGCCCAGGTCCCACCCGTCCTGTGGCTTCCAGCCCAGACCGATGAGGCCTACCTGGCCCCCTTTGCCTTCAAGGATGGAATTGGTGGCAAGGGTCGTGGACACCCCCACCAGGCTGGGGTCGAACGACCGCGACCCGAAGGCATCCAAGACATTGTCGATGGCTTCTCCCAGCCCGATGCTCAGCTGGTGATGAGTTGTGCGGGCCTTGGCCTTGAACAGGACCTTTTTAGTGCGGAGGTCCAGTATCGCTGCGTCGGTATAGGTGCCGCCGGTGTCGATCCCCAACCCATAAATGATGCCGTTGCTAACGTCGATGGTCATTCCGAATCGTCACTTCCGAGGTTGCCTAGCGAGATCTCGCCGACTGGCGGCAAGCGCCTGGTGAGGTATAACTCCTTTTCTCAAATTTCGGATACTGGCGAAGGACTCAGGGAGCAAGTTGAGAGGATGAAATCACTCCTTGCTTCTAGCGGGCTTGCCATAACTTCTGTTCCGGATTGCCCACTCTGCGGCATACCTCACAACGGACCCTGCCGAAACCCCCTCTATCCGCTACGCCGGGAGGTGGGCCTCTGAGCGTAGAACTGATCTTCAATGACTGTTGTGACTTCTGCATCAAGGCCGATGGCGACGGTAAGGAGATCGACGCCTGTACCACGATGACGGAGCGTTGTACGGGCGATAGCTGCGACAGCTGCGCCCGTTGTAAGAGCTTCGTTCCGGTCTCAGGCTTCGTCAACGCCGATAGGCTAGCTGCCACAAGGGCGAGGGTCGGAAACCGGCCTAGGGGCGCTAGGAAGCGGGTTCAGGGGGTTCTAAATTTCGAAGGCTTCCCTGGCTGCTTGCATTTATCCGACTCCTAGCGGTCCTCGCCTCTTTCGTTTCACTCCCCCTTTTCCTAGCCCTCTCCAATACTCGAGAGCCAGGGAAATCATCGAAGAAACCGGCCGAGTTTGTTATACTTCTTCCTTTGGCAAGAACAAAACTGGGAGGTAAGCTTTGATCTCCAATCAAAAGGCCAAGGGCGATGTAGTGGTTTTACAAATCCGCATATCACCTAAGCAGGCTGAGAGGTTGGAAAAGATTATCGCATCTTTGGAGTGCCCAAGAGTAGTGTTGCAGAGATTGCTTTAGAGGAATATTTCTCGAAAAGCCAGACATTCGATATTAATAAAATGCGAAACAAAGGGAGATGATTCTTAGGCATCATAGAATTAACCTACTGAACTTGCTCCTCTTTCCCATACCAGGGGGAAAACTCATCTCTGGAGTGACCAATAGCTATGTCGCAGAAATCTCCTTGGAAGAATACAATATAAAAAAAATCAGACATTCAATCAACGAAGTTACAAGGTAGATGAAGCTTGAAGTGAAAGTAGTGATCACATCGTCCTACTCTTCAACTCCCTCCATAGTGGTCTGTCTTTGGGTAAAATCTACGGCGTAGCGGTATCCATGAGGGGGGATATGCATCTCGAACCTTGCCCCCATTCCAGGCCTACCATTCTCTTTGATAGCAATCTCCGTTATTCCTAAGATCTCTCGGACCATAAATAGGCCTAAACCCGTATTTTTTCCAAACCCCTTTTCGAATATCTGTTCTTTTTCA
This sequence comes from Methanomassiliicoccus sp., assembly GCA_033485155.1. Lineage (NCBI taxonomy): Archaea > Methanobacteriati > Thermoplasmatota > Thermoplasmata > Methanomassiliicoccales > Methanomassiliicoccaceae > Methanomassiliicoccus > Methanomassiliicoccus sp. The sequence goes on along the minus strand of JAWQJJ010000002.1, from coordinate 123,118 downwards.
GCTTCTACTACTCCAGGGCCATCATCCTCGCATATGAGGACTAGTTCCGCCTCAGTGCTCTTTGCAAAGAAGTGAATCCTGGATGCCCCATCCGCATACCTGAGCGAGTTATCGATCAGGTTGAGGATGACCTTCTCAAGCATCTGATCGGCGAATATCTCCAGGCCGTCGGTATCTATCTCCAGTTCTCGACCAGCTCCTTTGACCAGATGCTCGTACTTTCGTAGGATGGATGATATATCATTCCAAAGTGGGCTTTGTACACCGATGTCTTGGTAATCCTTGGAGAACTGGACCAAACGATCCAAATGCTCTAGGCTAGCCTGAGCCTTCGATATTAACTCATTTCTCTTCTGTTCATTTTTTGGCATGGAAGCGAGTTCCAGATAACCATCAATGGTCATTATGACATTCCTCATGTCATGCCTGGTGATGTTGCTCATCAAGTTGAGCTTCATATTCGCTTGGCGCAGAGCGTCCTCGATACGCTTTCGGTCGGTAATGTCCTGCACTATCCCATCCATACGGATTGGATTTCCTTTGTCATCGAAGGTCACTTTACCCATTTGTTGAACGGTCTTCCTCGTTCCATCGTCCAGAATAATATGGTATATCATGTCCACGGGGCGCTTATAATCTAAGGCAGCCTGCACTTCACTTTCAACGAAGGCCTTATCAGACGGATCCAATAACGCCTTGTAACGCTCGTAGGTGGGGATGAACTCGTTGGAATCCTTCTTGAATATCCTATAAGCCTCTTCAGACCATACGAGCTTATTATCTTCTAAATTCCAATCCCAGCTTCCTAAATGTGCGATACGTTGAGCTTCCGCTAGCTGATCGCGGCTCGAACGGATCTCCTCCTCAGCCTCCTTTCGCCAGGAGATATCTCGCACGATGCTCTGGACCTTTCCCGCACCCTCGGTGGAGACCAGACTGGCGACGAAACTGACGGAATGATGTTCTCCCTTCTTCGAGATCAATTCTCCATCGAACTCGATGTTATCTAGTTCCATCAGCAGAGATATGCGCTCTTCCATGAGCTGTTTGTCATCCTGCCCATTAATTGCCCCGAGGTTCATACTGAGTAATTCGCTTCGATTATAGCCAACCATCAGGCAGGCCCGCTCGTTGCAGTCTAGTAGTTTTCCGGAGAAATCATAGATGAACAGACCCTCGCTGATGTGATCCACCACTGAGCGATAACTTGATTCGCTTCCTCTCATGATTCTCTTTACTTCAGTGAGAGCATCCACACTCCTTCTAATTCTGGTGCTCAAGATGGCGATAATAACTGCAACGCCAACGAACGTAACGGCGTGTAGGAGGTCGTCAATAAGGAGGCTTTCTTGGCCAGTATAGACATCTGTGCCAATGAGCACAGCAACAAGGACCAGGGATGTGGAGACCCCATGATAATTGAACCAATAGGCAGAGAGGATAATGGGAACGAAGAAGAATAAACTGAGCAATATTGAAGTGGTCCCAATCAAATTAAAAATGAGTGTCAAGGTCAGGGCTAAAATGGTTAAAATAACGATTGTAACAACCTTGAACTTATTATCCATCTAATAAAAATCGCTGATGGGGCCTATATACCTTACTGGCTTATTTATATTATTGATAAGGATTCATATCAATAGTCCTTATATGTCTGGAAAATATTCGATGTGGATGGTTGTATCCTCCTTGATTTTCTTCGCCATATTACTCAAAGGTGTTTATTGCTGTCATCTGACACGGCTCGGACTGTGCCCCATCCAAGCGATACGGATCTAGGCCGCCATGATCATTTATGCAAAATCTCTCATTATCAATATAAAAAGGGGTTTCGAGATAAGCACTAGCGCAACGCTAGGATACCTCTGAACTATTCCTCTCTGGCGATGTCCGAACTTAGGAACATCGCCAAGAGGGTTCGGAGTAAGCTCAAGGATCTCCGCGCCCGCATCGTGCCAGCCGCCATCCTCATTCTCGTCATGATGGTTCTGGCTGTTAGCTTTGTGACTGACACGGCATCGGCCGCGACCTCGGATAAGGAGATAAGAGTGGGTGCTCCGATCATCACCTACATTTTCCAGCCGTGGCCGTAGGTTGCCTAATCCTCTGGAAGCTCACCGAGGAAGCGCTGTTGCTGTACGGGCTGTTTTCATCTTCGCTGCTCTGGCCCTAGTGACCTATTACTTCTGAGGTGCGAAGATGGAGAGCATAAAGGTTGAGATGGAAACGACCGGGAACAATGGCAAGCCCCGTAAGACGTGGAACGACAAACATTCCCGGATTACGGTCCTGGCCGCTGTCCTGGGGACTATTGGCGCTTTCCTATGCCTCGCCATAGTGGCGCCCCCAACGATCCAAGCGGCTATGGTTATATTCGCAAGTAATGATGCGAGACCTCGAGGTCTTACCGTGAGAGCAAAATGCCCAAAGTGCGGAGTGGTCTTTGAAACCCCCTGGCACCCGACCCTAGTGCATGTCGGATCACTGAAGTTGATGAAGTGCCCAGCATGCGGGAAGAGCAGCATGATGCATACCAAAGTGAACGATCCAGTCACTTGGCCCGTCGGGACGGGGGAGACGGAGAAGGTCAAGACCGAGAAGGAAATGTTGGAGGAGCGGATCGAGAGCTCGAAGTATGAGCGCCAAGGATCTTCCTGATCTTATTGCCCCACCCGAGCATAGAGCCGTCCACCGATGCCTATCAGGGCAGCGGCCACCGCCACCAGGATAATTAGGTCGGTTAGGATGCCGTACTCGCTCACCCCGCCCACTACCATCAGTCCCCTCAGCGCATCGACCACATAGGTCAGGGGGTTCACATAGGCGATGAGCTTCAGCCAATCGGGCATCAGGGAGATGGGGTAGATCGCATTGCTGGCGAAGAACAGGGGCATGGTGATCATCTGGCCGATGCCCATGAACCTGTCCCTGGTCTTTACCATGCAGGCGATAATCAAGGACAAGGTCGAGAATATCGCCGCTCCTAGGAGCACGACTAGGACGACGAGCAGAAGGTTCAGGGGATTGAGGATGACAGAAACCCCGATGAGCAGAGCGAGAATAAACACGATCAGCGCCTGGGACAGACTGCGGAGGCCGGCGGAAAGGGCTTTGCCCGCGACGATTGCGGTCCGGGGAGCGGGAGAAGCCAGGAACTTCTGGACAATGCCCAGATCACGTTCCCACACTATCGATATCCCGTAGAAGATGGAAATGAATAGGACGCTTTGGGCCAGCACCCCTGGAGTCATGAAGTCGATGTACGGTATGTCGCCTGTGGGAATGGCCCGCACCTGGGTGAGCACCTCGCCGAAGACCAGCAGCCATAGCACCGGCTGGATAGCCCTCGTGAGCAGCTCGGAGGGGTCATGCCGCAGCTTAAGCGCCTCCAGCTCGGTAATGACCAGAGCCTTCTTGAGGAAAGATCCGAGGTATGTGATCGGACCTTTTGCCTCCAGGGCCATGTGGTCAGCCGAGGCGTCGTGCGGTCTGGCGTTCGCGTTGGATGTCACGGTAGTTACCTCCGGTTTCGATCGTTCGTCCGGTGAAATGGATGAAGGCATCATCCAGGGTATCAGCCCCGGCTGCATCCTTTAGCTCCTTAGGGGTCCCCAGGATCTCCAGCTTGCTCTTGTGCATAATGCCTATTCGACCGCATAGGGCGTCAGCCTCGTCCATCAGGTGCGTGGTTAGGAATATGGTCGTGCCATAGTCCTGGCGCAGGCCGGCTATCATCTCCCACACCGCCCGCCGGGCTAAGGGGTCTAGGCCGATGGTCGGCTCGTCAAGGAAGAGCACCTTCGGCCGGTGTAGCGTCGACTGCGCTATCTCCAGGCGACGAATCATGCCGCCGGAGTAGGTGCGCACCAGCTTGTCGCCGAACTCGGACAATCCCATCCTCTCGATGGCTTCCCGGGCTCTCGATCTAAGCTGGTCCGGCGGGACGTCGTACAGCTTACCGAAGATCATTAGGTTCTCGAGTCCGGTCAGGCTGGCATCGGCAGAGAGCATCTGGGGGACGTAGCCGATCACCCTTCTGACCGAGGAGGGTCTCCTGGCTATGTCGATGCCTTCGATGAACGCCCTCCCCGAGGTCAGGGGAAGGAGGGTAGTGAGCATCTTGATGGTCGTCGTCTTGCCCGCCCCGTTCGGTCCCAATAGTCCGAACACCTCCCCTTCGTGGACAGTAAGGTCCAGCGATTCCACCGCAGTAAACTTACCGAACCGTCGAGTCAACCCCTCGACCTTGACGGCTTCCGGTCCCGGGCCCATCGGAGCCGTCAGCGTTCCCCTTGCCTCCTGGTTTCAGGCCCCTTCACTACCTCTTCCTTCCCCGGCAACAGCATCGGAAGGGCCTCCTTGACCCTCTCGAATGTATCGTGGAGCTCCTCCAACTCAGCATCGGTCAGGTGAGATAGATCTTGCTTGAGTCGATCCTTCATCGCCCTGCGGCGGGCGGCCATGAGCTCCCTGCCACCATCGGTCAGCTGAATCAAGAGCACCCGGCGGTCCGTGGGGTCAGGTGTTCTGTCCACGAGACCTTCCTGCACCAGCTGATCGACTATTTTAGTGAGGTTCTGCTTGGAGTAAGATAATTCCTGTGCGATGGCGGTCATCGAAACGGGGCCTCTTTTCTTGACAATCACCAGAACCGAGATGGGCGGAGAGAAGGGGCTCATCCCTGAAGCGTCCGGCCTCAGGATTCTGCGATAAAGGACAGGTATCGTCTGGAAGACGTCCACCGCCAGGGCGTTCAAACGTTCCTCACGTTCCATGGTCAAACCTCGGTGAGTAGTTCAATCGGCAGATAATACACTCCGTGTATTAATCATTGCTCCCCCGTACCATGCATAAGGTCAGGCGCCATGGCGGGGGAGGCCGAGTCAATGCCCTTCTCCGTTCTCCGAGCACCTCTCAGCGGCCCATCTCCCGGATCAGTGTTGTGACCTCGTGATGGACGTCCAAGGAGGCGATATCTGCGGAAGAATGCTCTCAGTGCCTCAGGGCCCCCTTCATAGCCCCCAACTGCATCCAGGCCGAGTAGCTAGTGCGGTCAACCTGAATGCCCTCGAACAGATACTTGATGGGCGTCCCTCCCTTGTGGGAGGTGCGGTAGGGCAGTACGCCTTAACAGCCAGGGGAGCCCCATGATAGCCGAAAAAGCAGACGTCAGCCTCTTTCCCGATGCTTATCGGGCCCCAAACCTCGGTGGCAAGGCCCGCTTCCCCTATGGCCCGCACCGTTGTTCCGATCTGCTTCGCGGTAACTGGTGCTGTCGTGCCTGTCGTATCTGATGGCGCTCGATAGCTCCTACCCTAAAGAGGACCGATAAACGATTTTCGTCCGCGTGGCCGAATAGTATCAATGGCAGCATCATTGCCGGATCCTCCTGACCACACGCCCGCAGGTGGTACTCTGGTTCCGCTACTCAATATCTGAGATCGCCTCATGCTCCCTTCTTCAGCGCTTTTCGGAAGATATCGATGTCATCCTGGTCGATTGCCTTGAGCAGATAGAGTAGCCCGAAGTAGGCGACCATGCCGACGACGATCGAGAGGAAAAGGTTGTTGCCGGGAATGATAAGCAACACTAGAGTCATCCCTGCTCCAGCCATGGTCGGCTTGAGGATTATATCGGTCACCCTTAGGTGGACCACCCGCCTGCTCATGTAATAGTGGCTAATGACATTGGTCACGAGGGTGGCGGCGGTGAACGCCAGGGCTGCTCCGGACGGGCCCCAGATGGGGATAGCAAGGAAACAGATGGCTAGATTTGTTACAGCGCCAGCCACTGATGAAATTGTGCTCAGATGCATCAGGTCGGCCGCCGCCAAAAGGCTTCCCTGTCCCGTGCCGAAGTATGATATTGCGAGCACCGGGAGGAGGATCTGGAGAACGACGGCGGACTCAGGGTGACCCGGGAAAAGCAGGTTGATTATCTCATCGGCCAGGACCATTCCGCCTAGCGTCATGGGAAGACCCAGACTGTACATGTACTTCATGATCTTCTGCTGAGCGAGCTTGGTCATCTCCTTGGAGGAGCCGAAGAGCCTGGTGATGACAGGTAGGAGTGCAGTCCTGAACACCGTGGGTACGGCAATCAGAGCGGCGACCAGCCCAAAGGCGATGGTATAGGTATTGCTGGCCGCTGCGCCGGCATCGTAGTCCGCCATCCCCCACACTATCGACAATAATAGGAACGCGTTGATCGAGTAGAGGGTGCTGACCAAGGCGACGTTGATGGCAAAGGGAGCGCAGCCCTTGAGATCATTTTTTACATCCTTAAGGTTCAACTCCCGGGACGGCTGGACGATGAGGCGAGTACAGACGACGTAGGAGAGGGCGACGTACAGGATGTTGCCGATGAGCAATACCAAGACCACTGTCTCTAAACCATAGCCAAGGTAGACAAGGGCTATGGACACAGGGACGGTGAACATACGCTCCACCAGATAGGTCATGAAAACATAGTACATCTTCTCGAACGCGGTGAACATCGATGTGAAAGTCTGAGCCATCCAGCCTAGGGCAGTGGACAGAGCGACGATGATATACGCGAAGGCCGCCTCGGATGGTGGCTTCGAGAACACGACGAAAGCTAGGGTCATGACCACGGCCGTGAATCCTAACGTACCGCGGATGAACAGGATGGAGGTCAACTTCTTGCTGGCGATCTCCCGGTTCCTGGCCACATCGATCACCATCTTAGTTCCCAGACCGAGGTCGGCAATCAGGAACAGGACCGTTACCAGGGAGAATGCCGCAGTGTAGTCCGCATAGGCTTTGCCCAGTTTTATGTTCAAAACCATCGCTAGGATGAGCGTGCTGACCTGGCTAACGAACTGGACCATTCCCATAGCCAATGAGTTCTTGGCCACCCCTCGTACTAGACCTATGAAATCACCTCAATCCTAACATGGAAAGTGTTATGTCGCTCTCCGGTTCCTGCCCTTGGCTCCATCGCCTTGATGGGGCCCAAGATCCTCTTTGATGGAGAGGGAGATCGACCTTGCCCGGCGATTTGGCCACAGCGTCCTCATCGGCCTCCATCTTAAGAAGGTTATAGGTCATTTTCGCAAGTTCGCCACCGAGACCTTGCCGGCGGAAGAGGAGTGGGAGATCGGCCGGGGTGCAATGGACATAGATCTTCACAGGGATAGAGTACAAAGCACTTCGGCGGATGTGTTCCTCCTGAGCCTCATCCACCAAAAAGACTAGAATTTAGCTGGATGATGGGATCAATAATAAAAAAAGGCTGGCCCATCGTTTCCGAGATGTGCCGCTCACTTGGAGGCCAGCATATCCAAGGTCTCCACCGGCTCCTTCTTATCCCTGTCAACGTCTGATGGAGAGAGGGGTACCGAACGGGAAGCGCCGGCATCGAAACCTTTCAGCTGGACCATTACGTCGTCCTCATCGGCCCTCATCCTTAGAAGGTCGACGAACAGCTTGACAAGCTTCACACCATAGGCATATCGACGGAGTACAGGTATGGGATCGTCACGAGCATAGTGCGAGCATATGTCCGAACCAAGCCAGGAGCGGATCCACTGGGAGGCCGTCAGCTCCCCCCTCCGGTGCAGGCGCCAGAACGAGTCCACATCCATTAGGCCGTCCCACCATCTGACCCCATCACGAAAGTCCTTCAGCTCCGGCTTGGGCTGTCCAGTCAGGTCCAGGTACTGCAGGTACACCAGCGGCATTCCCGCACCATCGGAAACCTCGTGGCCCATCCAGGTGCGGGCGTTGAGCTCTATCAGCTTCCACCTGCCGTCCCGCTCGTCCCTCTTGAATCCCACCGAGGCGATACCTTTGTAATCCAGTCCGTTCATGAACTTCATCCCCAGCTCGGCCACCTCGGGCTGGTGACAGCTCGTCAGGAGGGATCCCACCCCGAAATTGGGAGGGTATTGCCGGGTCTTGTGCCAGGTTACGATGGGCGATACGTATCCACCGCGGCCGATGTACGCTCCCGCATTGAACAGGTCCTTGCCCGGTGGCCAGATTATGTCCTGCACCATGACCTCCTGGCCGGACTCGAACACCTTGCGCATCTTCTCTCGTAGTTCTACCGCGTCCTTGACCACGAAGCCCTTGTTGCCGAAGATGGGGTTCCACAGGTGCGAGTACAGGGGCTTGATGAACGCGGGGAAGCGCAGCCGCCGCATTCCATCCTCGACATCATCCATCGTTCTCGGATAGAACGTCTCGGTCATGGGTATGCCCAGACGCTTGGCCTCCTCATACTGGAGGCGCTTGTTGACCATGGCCTCCACCACCTTCTCGGATGGAAGGATGAACTCGAATCGCGTCTCCAGCTTGCTGCGGTTCCGAGATAAGAACAGGACGGCGGGGTCTGAGGCAGGGAACAGCACGGGCTTCTCGTCTTGCTGCTCCCCTGCTTCCATTAGCGCCTCCATGAATGCTTCTGGCTGCTTCAGCAGGTCCGGGCAGATAAGGGGATGGACGAACTTGGAACGCATCGCTGGCAGGCTGGATCGGTGGTCGACGCCGAACACCGGTATTCCTCTCCTACCCAGTGTCCGGGCGATGCCCAGGCCGTTGATCTCCATGTTAATAACGAACGCGCTTGGAGGCTTTCCGCTGTCCATGACGTTTCCTCATCGAATCAATCGCACCCGATGGTTTATTAATATGACCAATCTGGGCGACGGGACACGCGATGATGCTACCGTCCTGCTTTGAAGATTGTGTCCTCGGGCCTCGATCGTCTCGGGCGGGAGACTCGGGCTAGTTCGTTCGGCGCTTATCCACCCTCTCAACCAAACCATTATTCTCGCTCAAACCCTCCACCCATCGTGAGCACCGGACCGGTATCCGAGGAACAACTGGTCCGTCAAAGGGCCTGGCTGGGCGATTCATGGACCTGGCTCCTGCGGACGATGATCCTGGAGGACCATTCCTCTGGAGCGGGCCGGCCGACCGCGCTAGACGTCGGCTGCGGTCCCGGCCTGGTGATGGAACTGCTGTCCCCCTACCTTGACGTGCTAGGCATCGATATCGACCGGGAGATGGTCGGCAGGGCCGTGGGCCGGGGGCAAAGGGCGCTGGTGGCGAGGGCCGAGGAGCTGCCGTTCGAAGATGGGGAGTTCGATGTCGTTTACTGCTCCTTCCTTCTCATGTGGGTCGCCGACCCGGTGAGTGTGATCAGAGAGATGGCTAGGGTTTCCAGAGATTGGATCGTCTGTCTCGCCGAGCCGGACCACCTGGGCCGCATCTCCTATCCTCCCGGCGTGACAAGGGTGGACGAATCGTTCGTCCGCACATTGGAGCATCAGGGAGCTGATCCGGGGATGGGACGCCGGCTACAGGAGACCTTCATCCGCAGCAGGCTGCGACCGGTGACTGGCGTCCATTCCAGCATGTGGACGATAGAAAGCACGAGGGTTGGAGCGGAAGAGGAGTGGCGGTCTCTCATCTCGATGGCCGAGGATACCGGCCTGGAAGGTGCCAGGAAGGCATGGGACGAGGCCTTGGCTGACGGTTCGTTGATACAGTTCAACCCAGTGTTCTTCGCCCTCGCCAGGAAGGCCGGTCGGGCGATCAATGTACATTGAGGCAGGAGTAGTCCCCGTGCTCCCTGGCAAGAGGACATCCGCCGCCGCAGGTGTCCACCATGGCGCATTTCGAGCATTCTTCGTCCAGGAACCCCCGGCTCCTGATCTCCTTGCACAGCTCGTGATTCCAGATGTTCGCCCACTGGTCCCTCAGGATGTTGCCCAGCGGCCGATAGTAGCTTTGACAGGGCAGTACTGTTCCGTCCGGCTCCACAGCCATATTCAGAGAGCAGGCGGTGCATTGCTTGATGCCCAGCCCTAGGTTCACGGGGTTTAGCTCGCAGTAAGGAGTTGGCGTAAACCAGATGATCCTCGCTCCTGCTCCTTCGACGAGCTCCTTCATCCGGATCAGGGTCTTCTCCAGGGCCGCACAGTCCACCCCGTTCGTGCCCACCCCTTTTCCTGATCGGATGATGCTGTTGAACGAGATGTTCTTCACCCCGAGGTCGAGGAGGAACCTGGCGGTCCCTTCCATATCCTCCAGGTTCGAGGACATGATAGTGGTGTTGGTACTGACATAGAGGTCTTCCTTGAGCGCCATCTTCAATCCTTCGATGGTCTCCTTCCAGGCCCCTGCGCACCCGGCGAGACGGTCGTGGACCTCCTCGCGGTGCGACAGCACGGTGATCTGTACATGGTCCAGGCCTTTGGTCACCAGGCCGTTGAGGTACCCGGGGGCCTGCAGGTTGCGGCCGTTGGTCACCAGTCCGGTCACCTGCCCGTATTCCTCGGAGCGCGCTATGAGGTCGCCGAGGAAAGGTACCATGGTCGGCTCACCCCCGGTGAAGATTATGTGCGGGATACCCAATTTCCAGGTCCGGGCGATAATCCGGTGCCACTGCTCGGCGCTCAGCTCTGTGAGTTCACGCGGCTCGTTATAGCAATGACCACAACTGTTCTGGCACCTATATGTGAGGACCAGGTCCATGCGGTACGGAGCGGGATAATCGTCCGCACCCTTGGTAGGCTGGTCGGAGCCGATGATGTTAACTACATCAGCATCTCCTCGGAGGAACTGTTCCAGTTGCTCCCTGATGAGCACATAGTGGCTCGAGGCGGTGGCCCGATCGAGGTTCTTGTAGCGGTGGGACATGTAGCTATACATGCTCTCCTCGGAGCGGCCCTCCAGCAGGCAACGGACATAGTCCAGGGCGGTACCGTTCAGCTTCACCAGGTGAGCCGCGTCGATTATCAGCATGCCCTTCTGGTTCGAGTCCACCCGCAGGTGGAAGCGATGGTGGGCCAGCGGCCCCTGTCCATCGAATTTCCACACCCCTTGAGGAAGGCCTTTGCCGGTCAGCTCGGCCCAGCGGCGTCCCAGGGACATTACCGGCCACCTCCGGCACAGGCGCAAGCGCAGGCACAGGCGCAAGCGCAGCTGTGCCCGCCCCCGCTGAACCCTCCAGTCCCTCCGAAGCCTCCCCGGGAGGCCGAGGTCGAGGTTACCGGGATGGGGTTGGTGGAGGGCACGACCTGCTTGGCCAGCCCTTTGATGTCGTTGACAAGGTTGCTACTGGTGGACTTCACCTTGTTCACGTAGTCCGAGGCGATGTTGCCTCCACCGGACGATGAAGGAAACCCAGGCACCCTCGAGCCGGTCCCGGGATAGGGATGGCCTATGAGGATCGGCAGGGGGATCACCTGTCTCCTCATCCTTCCCTCGTAGTCCCTGTCGATCATCATCCAATCGTTCCGCTCATTGAGGACAGCGGCGATCTCCTCGGGAGTCTTGGCATCCGTGACCTGCTTCCAGGCCTTTTCCACTATGGCGGAGTAGTAGCTCTTGGTGGCGGCGAAATCGAACCCCTCGACCTTTTTGGAGGTGTTCTTGATCAGCCCCACGAGACACCCCCTCAGGTGGTTGCGGTCCATCGTCCCATCGGGCCGGATGGCGTTGAGGTATGCTGTCTCGTAATCGTGCTCTCCGGTGCCGTCTAGCTTCTGGAGGTGCATGGGGAGAGTCTCCGAAAGCACCTTCACCTTCCCCTTCCTGATGAGCCCGAAGAGGATCATGGTGGCGATGTCCTCGAGCGGCCGCTCCATGATAACGGCAGCTTCCACAGCGGTGAGGTCCCGGCGCGGACCGGCCCCCACGACGCTGAGCTTGGGATCGAAATAGTCCTCCCGCCGCTTGGCTGCGCTACGGACCGCGGAGAAGATGATGAGGATAAAGAAGGCCACGAACATCAGTGGTAGGAGGAGACAGGTCAGCGCTCCAAGGTCCCCGAAGAAGTCGCCTCCTCCATTATTGAGGTTGGGATCGGTGGACGGGTCGTAGTAGGTCTGCACGAAGGCCTTGGGGAACCCGGCCCCCACGTCGAATGCTCCACCTTCCATGTCTTGAGGGCTGACATCGGTGGCCTCCCAGGTCACCACCCCTCGCCCGATGTTGCTGTCGAAATACCTTCCATCAAAGGGCTGGTTCCGCAGCCAGGTCGCCTGGGATAGGTCGGTCAGTCCGGCCGGTAGGATGACTGACGCGTTCAGGATCTCAGTATTCCCGATCTGATACTGGTCACTGAACCATGTAGGGGTGAAGGCCACCCCAGCCATGCTGTCGTTGTTGGGATCGGCGTAAACCATGTGCCGATTATTTATATGGAAATATAAGGTGAAGGAGCCTCCGTTCCGCAATGTGTCGATGGTCGCCTGATCTAGATTGACCGCGACGCCCGGTGACACGTATGGCGAAGCCGTCGGCGTGATCGTGCGTTCCTCCCCGCCGACTACGACATGCGCGGTGGCCGTGGACAGATCATAGTCGCTGTTGGGCATCCCGATGTCAACACCATCGAGGTACCCGACGTCGGTGAACATGAACTTGTAGTCGAGGTCCACGCTCCCGTCCTGCATGATAGTAACATTCACCCGCTCCTCCGCTACAGAGAACGAGTAGTCCTCTGCCGATGCCGAGCCCGCAGGTCCTCCTGGCATTACGATGATGGAGATAAACAGAGTGAGAGTGATGCTCCCAATGAGAATGGAGCGCAGACTTACCATTTGGGAGCCTCCTCCAGTGCGTAGACCGTGCCGCAGTACGGGCACTTTACCATCACACCTCCCTGGACCACCCGGAGGTCCTTGTCCTCCAGTGGAGCCCCGCACTGCCGACAGGTCAGCTGCTTCTGCTCCATCTTACCCGAGCCCCCCATCTGGACGTTGAACGTTTGGTTGATGAGCTTGGGCTTGGCCGCCTCGATCCTCTCGACCTTATAGATGTAGAATAGCAGTAATGCGGCCACCAGCACCATGACCCCCCCTATGGCGATGTTCTCGATCTCCCCGGCGATGATGAATAGGCCCCCCAATAGGATGAGGAATATGGCCAGAACTGTGATCAGGCCGCTCAGCAGCTTGTTCATTTGCTCCCGTTTAGGCAATCGGCGGGTCCGCTATTAAAGATGCTTACTCCGCTCCGGTCCCGGCCGTCCGTCCAGACCGGCCAGGTCGGCGCTGATCGCCCATAGTCTACGCGCCACCTCTCTATCGTAGGACGAGGATGAGGAGCGACGAGGGCGCCGTCGAACGAAGTATCGGCCGGTGACGTCCGCCACCTCGGGAGAGGAAGCGAGAAAGATGGAGGTCCGTGCCCCCCTGCTCGGGCTCAGTTCGAACGGCCTGATGACCACAAGGCCGATCCGTAGCAGACCGGTGGCCTCATTGCCGAACCTGGTTCGCACAGGCCCAGGATCTAAACAGTTGGCGGTGACGCCAGTCCCCCCCAGTCGTCGCGCCAGCTCATAGGTGAACAGAACATTTGCGAGCTTGGCTTGAGCATAAGCCATGAAGGGTGTGTACCCATGTTCCATCCCTATGTCGTCGAAGTGAATCCGGCCGAAGTGATGTGCGGACGAGCTCACGGTGACTATCCTTGACGGGGCCGATGAGATGAGCAGGTCTAGCAGAAGGTTTGTCAGAAGGAAAGGCGCTAGGTGGTCCAGGGCGAAGGTGTACTCATGACCATCCGTTGTCTGCCGACGGTCCCCCACGATCGTACCGGCGTTGTTGATAAGGACATTCAGCCGGGATGCATTTCTTCTTATCTCCGCCGCCAGTCGCCTCACTTCGTCCATGCACGAGAGGTCAGCCGGCAGGAGTATGGGGACAGACCCGGTCTCCCGCCCGATGTCCTCCCCGATGGCTGACAGCCTCTTCTCGCTGCGGCCCGATAATATCAAGGATGCGCCCATCCGAGACAAGGCCTCCGCGGTCGCCCTGCCGATCCCCGATGTCGCACCGGTGACCGCTACGGTCCTCCCTTTCATCACTCTATCAAATATAGCTGCCCAGGCTCATAGAATTGTCGCTGAAGAGTGGAAATTCGTGATAATTATCAAAAATAAAAATTAATCTGGCTAATCATAATTAATGATTATCATAACAGATAATCAAATGCAAAACCTCTTCAAATATCCCCGTTTTGGTCGGAATACAGCTCTGTCGAAACAGAGAGGGATGCCTATTGGAAAGAAAAATACCAAAACTAGCGGCAGCACTTGCGGTGATGGCTTTGCTATTGCCGGGATTGGTGCTGTTGTCCAACATTCCGACCTCTTCGGCCGCTGCTCCCGACAGCATAAACAGCATAGGGAGGGTGACCGTATCCGGCCCTGACATCCTTGTGGACGGCAAGAAGCCGAGCCACCAGTTCTACGGCGTGGTCGATACCACGGCCTTGGCATTCGCAATCGAGGCGTACATTGACGGCAAGACCAATGTTGCCGGATGGACGTCGGTGTTCAACGCGCCGGATACCGGGAACCATATCCCGGTCTCCCCGCATGACTCTGCGGACGCCTTCTGGAACCAGTACTTTGCCCAGATGAAGTACTACGGTGTCAACCTCGTGCGCATTGGCGCCGGGGATACCTGGGGAACCGAGCACCAGTATGATGCCTGGAAGAACCACCAGGAAGAGTACTTCGACCTACTCCACACCATGGCTTACTATGCTCAGGCCAACGGGGTTTGGTTGTGCTTCGTCCTAGCCGGTGCTCAGGAATATCCTACCTACGACTACTATGGATCGGGCAGCGTGTTCGACCCTTCATCCACCGCCTTCGCCAACTACATCGACTACTGTAAGTCGAATATGGTGGAGCTGGAGAAGGAGAACTCGATCGCGATGTACGATGTGTTCAATGAGCCTGACCACAACAACGTCAACAGCTACTATTGGCACGGTGACAAGGTGAGGTTCAACACCTGGGAGAACGCTGTGGCCGACGCCACCGCCGATGTCAGCTCCCACCCCCGCACCATGGGTGTGGCGGGCTTCGGGAACCTGTTCGGCATGACCCAGGAGGACTTCAATCTCTCCACCGGGGACACTGGCTTCGAGATCCTGCACCGGCACTACTATGGCTCGAACTCCGATACCGCCAACTTCGCTCTTCCCGAGGAGTGGGCAAGGGCGGTGGACAAACCGCTGCTATGGGGCGAGCTCGCCAATAACGGCGTGTATCCCTTGGTCCGGTACACCTTCGGGGAGAAGGCCATCTGGTCCGCCGGGGGCCAGGCCATCACCTCGATGGTGCTGACTGGTACCTCCGGGTACCCATACAGCAGCGGCGTGTCAAGCGCATCCGTCGCCGAGAAACCGACTAACTGGAAGGGAGATTACGCCGGGAGCGACTCCTCGGTCGCCTCTTCCCTCCAATTGGACTTCACCTCATCCCCCTCTAAAAAGGATAAGGTCGGTTCGCTCTACGAGTACAACATCACCACCAATGCTAAGGGCACCATCAAGATGGCAACCGACGCTGACTTCCTGATATATGATGAGGACGACTCGGTCGTCAAAGGTATAGCAGGAGAGGCCGGCAACTATACCGTTGCCCTGACCATGGATGTCAACGGTCAGACGGTGCAGCAGAGCTACACCCTTCAGATCGCAAGCGATCCCGAGAAGGGCACCGCGAAGATAACGCCCGTGGAGGTCAGTTCCAACGCTTACGACTTCGCCTACACTGCCGAGCTGTCCGATGGCAACGTATCCTCGGTGCGGTGGGACTTCGGCGACGGTACGTCCTCGACGGAATTGTCTCCGAACCATACCTTCGGTGATGGTCAGCATCTGATCACCCTTACTCTGACCAGTGAGAAGGGAACTGTGCTGAACACCACCTATGGCCTGGACATCAACGACAACACAACAGCACCGGGCGCTGCCCCCGGACAGTCCATAGCCGGCGCCGTGGGTTATGGTACGACCAACTCGGTCCTGATGATCGTGGGCTTGATATGTGCCTCGATGATTGGCCTCGTTGGCTACTATACCATGAACCGCAGGGGTGTGTACTCCCGGCGTCACGCCGAAGGATTAAGGTTGCCCGACCCCCGGATGGTGAAGGACTTCGTCGTCACCACCCTGAGACTGCTGAAGGGGATGAACTACCCTGACCGCAAGCTCATCAAGGAGCTCTGCCTCTACCTGTTCAATATGGTAAAGGCTAGGGGCTTCGAGCTGGTGGTCTCGGTGAAAGCCCAGGCCTTTGACGCATTCAAGCATGTGAAGGAAACGGTGGCCAAGCATCACTGGATCCGCAAGAAGTAAACTCCTTCCTTTTTCTCCTTTTTTGATCCAACTACATCTTATGGCTCGATTGGTCGATGCGGTCCCCGCTAACTGCGCAATGCTCCATTACGAGGCTGCCGGGGCCCACTGGGCTGGGGAGCAGCCGCCATCTCGAACGAAGGCCATGTTGCTCCTATGGGAATAATTGAGGTGGGCCCATCACCTGAGAATGGGGAGCGGGACTGATCCAGCCTGTCCACCTTTGCTGGCGGGGCCCCATGGCAAGGCGATGTAACAGTAGAGGATCAGGCATTCCTCGTGCCGCTCCTGGAATAATGGACCTTGAGGCCGACCAGGCCAGTGTTCAAGGCGAGGGCGATGGCATTCCACAGGATGATGGCAGGATCTCCTTTGATCAAGCCGTAGATGAGCCATAGAAGCATACCCGCGCTCAGGAGGAGAGGCATGAGGAACGAGACCTCATCCATCCTTCTCGTGCGCAGACTCTTGACGATCTGGGGAACGAACCCTATAGTGGTCAGCAGTCCCGCCACAAGACCCACAAAGAGCCAGTCCTGCACGGGCGGGGTAACGGAAAGGGGACGTTATGGACCTTTCGCCGTCATTCCTTCGCCAACGACCGATGGGGCACGCCAAAGGGCGATAAACGTCTGCCTGTCTTTCCCTGGACCAAGGTATAAGGACCACCTCGTCCCACCAGGGGAAATGGAGGAGCTGCGCTCTGGCACATGAATGAACGCCACCATGAGTCGAGGGCGAAACACCTGCTCGAAATCGTGCCACTAGGTCATACAACAAGGTGGCCTGGGAGCTTCTTGCCGAAAACGAGGGCCCTCCCAGTCCTAGGATCGAGGAATCCCATAAGGGCAGGGCATCTCTCTGAGCTATGGGCAAAGGTGGCGAGACGCAGGGCGTAATGAGACCATGCGTCCGCTCTTTCTGGGCTTCACCGGGGGTTCTTGCCCATTACCGTTGCATTGTCTGGATACGAGGTCCACTCGGTGAAGGCACCCTCGTGCAGCTTGACCCGCGGAAATCCAAGGTACCACTTGAAGAGGTTGAACTCGTTGGTCGCCTCCCGACCCGTCCCGCAGGAGCAGATGACCATCTTGTCCTTGGTCGCCCCGACTTGCTCCACCCTATCCTCGATCTCCCCCTTGGACTTCAGCAGGCGGGTGTTGTCCGGGGACATCAGGCTGGCCCAAGGAAGGTTTACCGCTCCGGGGATGTGCCCGCCCTTTCTCCACGGCCCCTTGCCCTCGTACACTGCCGAGGGGCGGGCATCCAGCAGGATTACATCGTCGCGGTCCTTGGTCTCCACGAAATCCTTGTAGGGAATGAAATAGTCCCTGGTCTCTCCCTTGAAGTTGCCCGTTTCCCGCTTGGGGAACTCCTGGGAGAGCGGCCGGCCTTCTGTTTTCCACTTATCCATCCCACCGTCTAGGATATAGACGTGGTCGTGGCCATACCTCGTGAGGCCATAGGCCATCATGGTCTGCTCCAGCCCGTCTCCCCAGCCCTTCACGGCCCCCTTGCCAGTATACACCAGCACCGGAGTATCATTACGGACCCCGGCCCGCTGGTAGTACGGCTCGACCGCCTTGAGACACATGAACTGGCCACACAGTCCTCGTTTTGCCGCCCTCAGGAACTCCTCGTTGAGGAAGACGGCCCCCGGCAGGTGCTCGGCTATGTAATCGTGGATGTTGGGCTGGGCGTCAACGATGAGCATCCGGTCGTCTAGATGGTCCTCCAGCCATGCGGTGGACACCCACTTCACCTTCTCATTCCCCTGAGGATATGGTCGGTCCTGCATAATCGATACCTCGCGTTTCAATGCGCTCCGGCGACTATATGATACTATTCCAGGTGAGAATAAAAATAGCTGGCCTGCCCTCGACGGTAGGTCGGCGGATTTACGAAGCGGATTAGGCGGTCTTTATTTGGAGGACGAGAACATTCAGTGACGGCGATACAATGGCGGTTCGCAAGATCATCCAGATCGACGAATCCAAATGCGACGGTTGCGGCCGGTGCGTGGAGGCCTGCGCAGAGGGGGCAGTGGAGATCCGTGAGGGCAAGGCAAAGGTGGTCAGAGATCTCTTCTGCGATGGTTTCGGTGCCTGTCTGGGTGAGTGCCCTCGAGGCGCCCTGAGTATCGTGGAGCGAGAGGCCGAACCTTTCGACGAGGAGGCCGCCAAGATGCATGTTGCGACGACGAGGAAGGCCTCGGAATGCGTCTGTCCCTCCGCGATTCCTATGGTCATGAAGCCTGCGGCCGGGCCGATCACTCCGGCCGGAGAGGGATCGGAGCTCACCAACTGGCCAATCCAGATGAGGCTTGTATCCCCCGATGCACCGTACTTCAAGGATGCCCGCCTGCTGTTGGCCGGGGACTGCACAGCTTTCGCCTTCGCGTCCATGCACCCCAGCTTCATACGGGACCGCACCACAGTCATCGGCTGCCCCAAGCTTGACGACAATGGAGAGTTCATCGAAAAACTGGCGGCGATCCTGTCGTCGAACGCCATCAAAGATGTCACGGTCATTCATATGGAGGTCCCCTGCTGTGGACAAATGAACCGGCTCGTGAACGAAGCCCGCAAACGGGCGGGGAGTAAGGTGCCTGTGGCCTCTTATACCATCAGCAGGACTGGCGTCCTAATGAAGGACGAGGCCTGATTTATCCATTACCCAGATATTGTTGGATCTATAATCCAACTATCATCTACCACGGGAAACCCATAAATAGTCCTCTTCTTCCTGCCCGAAGCAATTGGATATATCATCCAATTGAAGGTTGATCGGTTGAGAGCGGCCGTGCTACGTGGACCCCAGGACCTGGCAGTGGTTGAGATAAATGAGCCTACCTGCCCTCCCGGCGGAGCGGTCATCAGGGTATCGGCCTGCGCGGTATGCCCGACCGACATCAAGATGGCCAGGGTGGGACAGAGGGACCTGTCATATCCCCGGGTGCTAGGCCACGAGGTGGTGGGCATGGTGGAGATCTCAGACTCATCAATGCTGGCCATCGGTGACCTCGTCCAGGTGTGGCCGGGTATCGCCTGCGGTCGATGCCCTTCCTGCCTCAAAGGTCAGGACAATATGTGTTCCAGCCAGGGCATCCTCGGCTTCAACCGCGACGGAGGATTCGCCGAGCGAATGGCCGTTCCCGCGGAGATCATCGCTGGCCACGGCGTGAACCGGGTACCGAAGTGTATGGACCCTGCGGTTGCCGCCCTTACCGAACCACTGGCGTGCTGCGTGCACGGTCAGGACATGGCCGCGGTTAAGTCGGGAGACCACGTGGCCATCTTCGGCGGAGGGCCCATGGGATTGATGCATGCCGCCCTCGCCGCGAGGTCCGGTGCTCCGGCATTTGTCGTCGAGCCGGACGGGAGCCGGAGGGAGCTGGCCCTGCGCATGGGAGCCGAGAGGGTGTCGGACCCAGAAGGAGAGGACGCCTTAGAGGCGATCCTTGAGTGGACCAGGGGCCGGGGAGCGGATGTAGCCATCCTTGCCACGCCCATGGTACGAGTGGATGATCGGCTGCTCAGAGCAATGGCCCCTCGAGGCCGGATTTGCGCGTTCTCCGGACTTCCAAGGGACGACCCACGGGAGACGGTGGACCTCAATCTCCTACACTATCGGGAGCTCTCCCTGGTGGGAGCCTATGGATGCACCAGCGCCAGCGACGCTAAGGCCATCGGGATCTTGGCGAAAGGTGGGATCGACCTCCGTCCCTTGATAACGCGGCGGATGCCGCTCGGTTCCATCGAGGAGGCGTTCAGATCGATCGAGGAGCGCCAGGCGCTCAAGTGCGTTATCGATGACCTAACAAGGTGATGATATGGAAGAGAAGCTCAGGACATTCGGCGCGATGGTGAACGACCTCATTGGGGGAAAGGACATCTCCCGGGCCCAGGCCAAGGACATGTTCCGACAGGTGCTGCTCAACGAGCAGCCTGATCTTCAGCAGGGAGCGTTCCTGGCGGCGATCACCGCCAAGGGCGCCACACCGCAGGAGATCGCGGGCAGCTGGGAGGCGATCTACGAGATCGACACCATCAAGGTCACCCCCAGCGTCACCTCCCCACTGGTTGATAACTGCGGTACCGGTATGGACACCCTCAAGACGTTCAACATCTCCACCGCCGCCTCCATCGTGGCAGCCGCCGACGGCATCATCATGGCCAAGCACGGAGCCAGAGCTATCACATCCCGTTGCGGGACGGTGGATATCGTCGAGGCCCTGGGCGTGGATGTCGAATGCGATGCGGCGATAGTGAAAAGAAGCATCGAGAAGGCCGGCATTGGCCTGTTCAACGGGATGTCCCCCAAGGTGCACCCTACTGCGCTCGGTCGCATCCTCTCGCAGATCAGGTTCGGCACGATCCTCAACATCGCCGGTTCGCTGGCCAATCCCGCCCTGCCCCGCTACGGAGTCAGGGGAGTGTACTCCGAAGCCATGCTCACCCCGACCCTGGAGACCATGAAGGAGATGGGATATCATCAGGCCGTCGTTTTCCATGGTCTAAACGCAGTCGGAAACAAGGGCATGGATGAGATGTCCACCCTCGGCCCGACCAAAGTGATGGAGCTTGACCGCCACGGGACCATCACCAGCTACACGATCGACTCCTCAGCGATCGGCCTGGAGCTGGCTAGAGAAGAGGAACTGCTCACCTCCGGGGATCGGGAGCTGGAGGCACTGAAGCTGCTCCGGCTGCTGAGAGGTGAAGAAGCGGGCCCCCGGCGGGATATCGTCTGCCTAAATGCCGCGCCCATCTTGTACATGATGGGGCACGCTGACTCCTTGAAGGATGGAGTGGAAAGGGCTAGATCAATCCTCGATGACGGCAGGGCAGTGAAGAAGCTTCAGGACTGGATCAGAGCCCAGAGCTCCGATCCGACCATGGGCGAGGGGCGGTTCAACGAACTGATGTCCCGGGCGGATATCCCCGCCTGAACCTTTTTTCTTAAATGGACAGACGCTCTTCCTGCTCGTCCTTGTTCTCCCACCAATTGTTCCTGCCCTTGTGGTCCTCCACATCCTCCTCGGAGGTCATGGCCACGGAGGCGCGCTGGGCCTCTCCGTCGAACTCCACGACCGGCACCTTGGCTGCAGCGTAGAGCTTCAGGATGAACCCCTTGGCAAACTCTAGATCCTCTAGGGTCACGGTGGTTGGGAACTTGAGATAGAACACGTGGATCTCCCTGATAGTGTCGAAGAAGTACCGGATGTCAGCCTTCTCCAAAAGCTCCCTGAAGCGGGGGCCGTCCTTCCTCCGCTGGGAAAGCGCGACGAGGCGGTCGGCCCACACATCATCAGCGTTGATCATGATCGTCTCCACTCCAAGAACCTTCCACATGAGAGCCCGGTAAAGGTTATCCATAGATAAATCCTGGGCCCCACCGACGGAGGCTTCGTTCAGAGAGGCTTTGACGGCGATAGTAGATGAAAGAAAAGCGGATGCCGCCCTACCGGTATGCTCTTGGACCTTAGTCCTTCCGATCGAGTGAACGTAAAGGATTAAATCGCGTCCGGGTATAGCGAGGTCAGCATGCCTGTCCACCTGCCTCCGCACAAGCACTGCCTTTACTGCGACGATCCCATCTCCGAGGACAAGGACTATTGCTCCGATGATTGCATGATTGCTCATAAGGTCAAGGAGAAGCACAGTAGCACCAGGATGAAGCTGTTTTACATCATCGCGGTGGCCGCCCTCGTCCTTCTTTGGATCGTCTCGTTTATCTAGAGCGTCTCAGACCGTCGATGAAACGCACCGCTCCCACTGTTTCTGGGACCTCGTGCACCCGGACGATGCTCGCGCCGTTCATGACCGCTACCGTGGCGGCGGCCACACTGCCGCCCGCCCGACGTTCCACGGTGTCGCCGGCGATCCGGGTGACGAAACCTTTCCTGGAGGCCCCGATCAGCAGCGGGCGCATGCTGCACCGCAACTCCCTGGTTCGCTCCAGTATCTCCAGGTTATGCTCGGCCAGCTTGCCGAAACCGATGCCTGGGTCGAGGATTACCTGCCCCCGGGGCAGTCCCAAGCGTTCCGCTGCCTCCATCCGTTCCTCCCAGAACCACATGACGTCGCTGATGACATCATCGTAGCTGTCCCGCCCGACGGTCCGCTGCATCGTCTGGGGCTCGCCCAGCATATGCATGAGAATGACCGGGACGCCAGCTTCCGAGGCGACCTCAACCATCTCCCTGGACCGCAGCCCGGAGACGTCGTTTATTATCCGCGCCCCCGCCTCGATGGCCCTCCTGGCCACCTCCGGCTTCATGGTGTCGATGGAGATGGGGACATCGGTGCGCTCCGCTATCTCCGCGATCACCGGCACCGTTCGCCTCAGCTCTTCATCAAGTGACACCGAGGTTGCTCCCGGTCGGGTGGACTCTCCGCCCACGTCGATTATGTCTGCCCCTTCCTCGGTCATCGCCAGCGCCCTGAGTGCTCTGGCCTCCGTGGACGCATGGGCGCCGTCGGAGAATGAGTCCGGGGTCACGTTCAGAATGCCCATGACCAGGGGGCGCTCGAAGGTGAGCCGGCCGCCGGGTAGGGAGACCGCAGGGGCATCGTTGGACCGGTGATAGCGGAAGCATGTGTCGAGGTCCGGACCGAGCATCTCTTCGGCCCGGGCCATTAGGTCCTCGACGCCTCCGAGCAGGCAGACTCGAGGATGGCTGCCTCGAATGGAAAAGGAACATTCGATCCCGTGCTCCTTGGCCTGTCGACAGATATCCTCCAGCTCCCCGGACCGGCCCTCTATGAACAGTCCTAGGCTTCTGGATCCCCGCAGGGAGGGGGGAGCGTCCATCTTGAGGCGGGAGAGCTCCCCGCGGACCTCATCGGGGGAGCGGAAGGACCTGAGGCGGAAGATCATTTCAGAGCAGCTGCTCGATCAGCTCTACCAGGTCCACGACTTCGACCTTGGCTTTCGAGATATCCTTGCCCACCCGGAGGTTGTTCACGCAGAACGGACAGGTGGTCACCAGGAGATCGGCGAAGGCGGCCTCGTCGACCCGCTTCGCGGCGATCTGGCCGGACAGGTCGGGGAAGGCAGAGCGAACCCCGCCTCCGCCCCCGCAGCACCGGGCGGTCTCCGAGTTACGGGGCATCTCCTTGAACTGGGCTCCGGGGATCTTGGCGAGGACTTCGCGGGGAGCCTTGTACACCTTGGAGTGGCGTCCCAGATGGCATGGGTCATGATAGGTGATCTTCTTTTCCAACCGGGCCGGCCGGAGATCCTTGGACGCGAGATACTCCGAGACATGGCGCACCTTGAACGGGACCTCGATGAAGCGGGGATATTCTTCCTTGAACATGCGGTAGCAGCCAGCACAGGAAAAGATGACCTCCTCGACACCCTGAGCGGCGATGGCGTCAACGTTCTTCTTCATCTGCGCCACCACGTCTTCCTCGTTCCAGCCCACTCGTCCCATGACACTGCCGCAGCAGGACTCGTTCAGCAGGGTGTAATCCTCTCCCAGCTTCTTCATTATGGAGATTGTGGCCTTGGCCGCGGAGGGGTTGCGGTAGGCGGAGGTGCAGCCTATGAAGTATCCCAGCTTGGCCTTCCGCGGCTCCTCGCCGAAGACCTCCGGCACCGAGCGGCTCTCGGCGTAGGGGTTGCCGTACTTCAGTATGTTATCGACGACCTTGCGATGGCTGGGCAGCATGGTCCCGGACCTTACGATATCCTTGCGGGCTCGCTCAACGACCTCCACGACCTTGACCTTGGAGGGGCACCGGCGCTCGCAGTCCTTGCACGTCGTGCATTGGTAGAGCGCCTCTACCACCGACTCGTCGGCCGGGATGTCGCCCTGCATGAGGCCGTACGAGAGGATGACCCGTCCTCGAGCTACCCCGGGGTCCCAACCGATGTCCTCGAACGCGGGGCACACGCTCTTGCAGAACCCGCACATCGTGCAGGTCATCATCTCCTTCTTTATCTCCTCAAGGTTCTTCGCGTCGATCTTGTCGGCCATTTCAATCCACCCTGGGAACGGTGATGCTACCGTCCATGTTGATCAGTACCTTTGCGTCCTTGTTCTTGGCCAGCGCGGCGTCCACCGCTTCCTGGACGGTGGCGAACGGCCGGATGTTGGCCTTTCTCAGCAGCTCAGGGTCGAGGTCGGTGACGGCCCACACGTCGGCCCACACCGCGATCTCGGCCATCTTGGCCGCCTTGTGATACCCCAGCTTATACTCCTTGGCCAGGTTCTCCAGCACCTTGCGGGGGTCATCAGAGAGGGACAGCTGCTGGAGGAATGTATCGTGACCTATCCCCTGCCGGCACTTAGACACCATGATTATCGTGCCCCCCTCCTTCAGCGCCCATTTCCCGTTGTCCAAGGCCTTCTGTGACTGATAAAGGTCGACGTCCATGGGGTAGGGGGCAATGGATACGACGATGTCCGCCTTCTGCTCGATCCTGACCGAGAACACCTCGTTGGCCCACTTGACTGCCTGGGTGAAGGAGGCGTGCAGGTCTCCTGCTTCCACCCTATAAATGTTCTGGTGACGGTCCAGGACGATCTGTATGGCGAAGATGGGCTTGTCCTTGACCACTTTCAGTGCGTCCATCATGTCCTCGTGGACGGGGTTGCCTTCGAGCACCAGAGCCTGGGCCTCCTGCTTCATGGCCAGCTTATGGTTCTGCTCGATCGTCTTCCTCGCCGCCACCCCCGGCAGGAACGACTTCCTGCCGCCAGTGTAACCGGCGAAGTAATGCGGCTCCACCGAGGTGATTATTACCAGGCGGTCCGCGTTCACCGCCATCTCATTGACCAGCATCTCCGTGCCGTTCTTGGAGGTCCCCAGGAGGACACACTTGTCCTGCCTCGCGTTGTGACTGTGGATACGGGAACGCAATGGATCCAGCTGCTTGCCGAATATGAAGCGATACTCGTCCTCGGTCGGAGCGCGATGGTCGCCGGTGGCGATAAGATACCGTGCTTTGGTCAGGTCCATCCGCTCGGCCAGGGCGTCCAGCACCTTGCAGGTGGGCGTCGGCCTGGTCCCGTCGTTGACGATAAATACAATGTCCTTCCCCCCCTCCAGGAACTTCTCCAGGCTGGGCCCGGCCACCGGGTGATCCAGGGCCCTGCGCAGCTCCCCGCGCTCATCTCCCACCTCGACGTCCTTGGGATATATCTTTCCGGCAAAGTTCTCCTCTGGCAGGTTCAGATACTGTTTCTCGTCCTTTCCGTACGGGATAGTAAGCCTCATGACTCGGACCGTGTTGGAATAATGGACCCAATATTTGAAACTTCGATAGAATCTGACACGGTCCCGGTTGTATCCCGCCAGAGTCCGGATGCAGCCTACGAAAATCGTTTCGCTCGAGGTCAAGGGAGCCGCATTAGGCCCAGGGGCCGGACATTACCGTAATTGCCCACCGCGATGCGGCTACCTGATGCAGTACAGTCCGACCTGCATGTACGACATCCACAGGACCTCTACTGTTCGAAAACCTGTGCTCCTCAGCAGATCGAGGTGCTCCTCCACAGTGATAGGGAAATACTCCGTATCGAACCGCGCGAGGTGGGACGAGGCTTCCTCCGGAGACCTGCCGTTGGCTACCAGGAAGTCGTGCCAGGCCCTCTTGCTGACCTCCGTTCCGGCGGCGGTCAGGGGGCGCACGTTCTCGAAGGTGATGAGCGCTCCGCCCGAGGGCAGCAGATCGAAGCAGGCCCTCACCGCTCTCATCCTCTCCTGCCGCGACAAGTAATGGTGGCATTGAACGGCTGTTATCAGGTCGGGTGTGTCGTCCAGCTCGCCTGGCAGGTCCTGTGTCGGCATCGGTCGAAGTATCCGAACCCGGTCCTCGCCCTCCAACCGTCTCCTGGCCACCTTGAGCATGTCCTCGGAGGGATCGGCCAATATCAATTTGGTATGGGGGAAACGGTCCAGCACCAGCCGGGCCATCGACCCGGTGCCACAGCCAGTGTCCAGCCAGACCTTGGGTGGGACACCCAGGGCGCTGACCAGATTGATGATCTCCTGGCGGAAGGAGTCATAGTACGGTATGGTCTTCCTTATCTGGGCATCGTAGTCCTCGGGCAGGTGGGGTGTGGAGTTGCCAGTACTCATGCCGGATGGCATCGTTGTCCCGAGATAATATCGTGGCCTTCGGGAGGCGAAAAAAGGCTAATAGGCCGTATGTCGCTGTCAGGATCATGAAGACCCTTGCCGACCTGGGAGAGAAGGCCGTCATCACGCTCCTCCTCGAGGGGATGGAGACCTCCGCTGCGGTGGGACCGGGGGATGATGCCGCGGTCGTGGACATCGGTCCACAGTTCCTCGTGATCTCCACCGATGTGGTCGCCCGGGCCTCCCACCTCCCCCCGGGGATGACTAAGTGGCAGATCGGCTGGTTTGCCGCGGCGGTCAACTTCAGCGACATCGCCGCCATGGGGGCCCGTCCGACCGGATTGGTGGTGGCTCATGTGCTCCCCCGGGACATGCCCTTCGAGGACCTCCAGGGCATCAGCCGGGGGGTGATGGATTGCTGTCGCTTCGTCGGCGCCGACCTCCTGGGCGGGGACACCAAAGAGGGCACGGAGATGGTTATCGCCGGCACGGCGATCGGCCTTGTGGACAAGGACAAGGTCCTCCTGCGCCGAGGGGCGAAGGAAGGGGATCTGGTGGCGGTGACCGGGCCGATGGGTTCGGCGGCCGCGGGGTACCTCGCCATCAAGAACGGTATCTACGCCCCCCGCTCGATAAAAGCCCTGCTGGAGCCGCAGCCCCGGACCAAGGAAGGAATGATCCTCTCCTCATCCGGAAAGGTCACCTCATGCATGGACATCACCGACGGGCTTGCATTCTCGATTGGCGAGCTGTCCAGGCAGAGCGGCGTAGGGTTCGAGGTCCGGTGGTGCTCCATTCCTCGAGGAGAGGACGTGGAGAGGGTGGCCGCCGAGAGCGGGGTCCCGGTACAGGACCTGATCATGCACTTCGGCGGCGATTATGAGCTGATCTTCACTCTGGACCCCGACGCATACGATGAACTGAGGGAAAAGTTGAAGGGACGACTGCACGTCATCGGCCTGGTCACCGGACGGGACAACCTATTAATCCAGGACGATGAGGTAGTTCAGCTTGACACCAGGGGCTATGAGCACTTCAGGTGATCTACATGCATGAGGCCAGGTTCTGGGAGTCAGAAGGGGAAAGGATACGGTGCCGACTGTGCCCGCATTCCTGCAGTATCAGTCCCCTGCGGCGAGGGATCTGCGGAGTACGGGAGAACCGCGACGGTAAGCTGTATAGCATGAACTATGGCAAGGTGTCGTCGGTGAACATCGACCCGATCGAGAAGAAACCCCTGTTCCACTTCTACCCTGGCGAGGATGTTCTCTCACTGGGGAGCGTCGGATGCAATTTTAGGTGCAGGCATTGTCAGAACTACACTATCTCCATGGCCTCGCTCAGCGAATTCGTCCTACGGGAGATGGAACCGGGGGATGTCTCCGAGGTCGCTCTCTCCAGTGGCTGCCGGGGAATCGCCTTCACCTACAACGAGCCGACCATCTGGCATGAGTTCACATACGATGCCATGGGAACGGCCAAGGAAAAGGGGATGTTTACTGTATATGTGACCAACGGCTACATCCAAGAGGACCCCCTCCGGGAGCTTGCGGGCAGGCTGGACGCGATGAACATCGATATCAAAGGGTTCACCGAGCACTTCTACGACAAGATCTGCAAGGCGCCTCTGCAGCCGGTGCTTGACGCGACCACCTTGGCCCATGAGCTGGGCATCCATATCGAGCTTACTTACCTGATCATCCCGGGAGAGAACGACGAGAAGGACGAGATCAGGAGGTTCTCCGAATGGGTGGTCGACCTGGACCCTCGTGTCCCCGTGCACTTCACCCGGTTCCATCCCGACTACCAGATGGCCGACAAGCTCCCCACCCCGATATCGACGATGGAGATGGCGCGCGACGCGGGCAGGGAAGCGGGGCTGCAGTTCATCTACCTCGGTAACGTCGCCCTGCCCCATGGCGAGGATACCGTTTGCCCGAAGTGCCACCACCTCATCGCCGAACGCCATGGGTTCGGGGTCATGCGAGTGGAGGCCAGGGAGGGACACTGCCCCATCTGCGGTCAGGACCTGTACATGGTGCAACGGAAGGGAGAAGTGGAGCAGTCCGAGGGGCGGCGGAAGCGGCTGCTGAGGTGATCGGTTGGAAGTCGAGGATCTCCTCCACCGCCTCGAGTCTGCCTACGACGTAGAGGACTGGTGGCCCGCCGATTCGCCCTGGGAGGTCATGGTCGGCGCCATCCTGACCCAGCAGACGGTGTGGGAGAGCGCGGAGAAGGTTCTGGACGAGATGAAGAAGCGAGGGCTGATGACCGTGGAGGGCATCGACCGCCTGCCTATCGGAGAGCTTGAGACCCTCCTCCGTCCAGCAGGATTCTATCGCCAGAAGGCGAGGAGCTTAAAGGCCCTGGCCACTCACATCAGGGAGAGATACGCGTCGGATCCCCGAGGCCTCCTGACCAAGGAGACGGAGAAGGCGAGGAAAGAGCTGCTGTCCATACGGGGCATCGGCAACGAGACCGCTGACGCCATCCTCCTCTTCGCCGCCGGGAGGCCATGCTTCGTCGCCGCCAAGTACGTTTCACGGACCCTCGGACGGCTGGGGATGATCGATTCCCGGGACTATATCGAGGTCCAGAGGTTCTTGGAATGCCGCCTGGAACCAGACCCGGCAGGATATGCCAAATACTACGCCCTGTTCGTCCAGCATGCCCGTAGCACCTGCCGGACCAGGCCTCGATGCGAGGCCTGTACGCTCCACGACGATTGCTCCTTCAGCCCAGGAAGAGAAACAGCAGGTTCCCCACCACGACCGAGAACGCGAGCGAGGCGGTGATGGGAATCAGGAAGGGCACCTTGGGAGTCACCCAAATCGCCTGGGCTCCGGTCGCAGCGAGTGCGTCCAGCTCGTTGGCGGTGTCCTCCGCCGGACCCGGAAAGAGACGGAGCTTGCGTTGCCCGTCCTCGACCCGCTCCATGGGCCAGACATATTTCTCCCGCGCCTCGGCGATCGGCATGACGTAACCGAAGAGCATGGCGGGGAATCGGAACTGGCGCCTGGAGGAGTTGAGGATGAGCAGGAACACCGGCACTGCCAGTGTGAGGAGGGCCGCGTTGAACAGAACCAGGAGTGGGAACGGCAGCATGAACTGTGCCGTTTCAAAGGGGACAGCTATCAACGGGAAGGGGCCGAGCTGGAAATAAGTGGGAAACATGATGGTCAGCGCGATGAGCGCCTTGGCGTCCGCCCCGCCCTTTATCACATCGAACTGGTAGAGCAGGATGAACACGAGGAACATTATGGGTATGATCATGAGCTCCCAGAAGTACAGCTGAGCGTTGAACTCGAAAACCATCCAACCGAGCACCGCGAACCCCACAAGGTATAGCGCCAGAGGTAGCACGTTCACCCCGTCCTCGAAGATGCCCTTACGCTCCCAGAAGATATCGGCAAAGAAGATGGCGATGGGCAGAAGGATGATCAGATACTGAAGGTCCTCCCCGTCGAGGAGCACCTGGGCCACTAGGAAGACCATGCCCGTTCCCCCGATAATGATCCAGTAAGCGTCCGAGGCTTCCCTTGTCCGCCAGTCCGCCCGGGCGGCGAGGACCAGAGCGACCATGGCGATGGTCACCTTGAGGAGGGGCATCCAATCCATGAAGCTGGGCAGTCCTGTGGTGAATAAATATCCTTCTTCCAAATTTTCAGCGAAGATTAATTAGCTGGCACACGTTCCGCCCGTCGATGAGAAAGAGCGTTGTCCTTTCTTTCCTTTCCATCATGCTCATCGCCCTTCTTCTGGCCCCCTCGGCGGCGGCCCAGGGCATAAATGTCGTCGATGTGCATGAAGGCTATGACAAGATCGATGAGGCCTCCCATTCGGTGTCCTTCACATGGGTCGTCTACAACAACGACACCGTCCCCTATCTGATAGAGGCCGATGCGGATATCGGAGTGGACGGTTCGGGCGTGGCGCCGAACGACGTCACCGTGGACATCAACCAGAACTACACCGCCCTGAACCCCGGGGGGAGCAGACAGGTCGTACTGACGGTCACCGCCGACCGGTCGGCCTCGAGCACCGACTTCCCTGTGTACGTCAACCTCACCCTGACCAACCTTGAAACTCCGACCCAGGCGCTGGAGGTTTCCAAGGTGGCGAACGTTCATGTGACCGCCCTGTTCGAGTCCAGCGGCAACAAGATCTTCGGGATCTGGGATAATACTCTGCCCGAGCCGTTCGGCAATGTCTGGTGGTCGTTTATCATCACCGTTCTGCTATGGGTGGTCATCGCTTCGGCGATCTACTTCATCGTCGACCCCATCATTCACCAGTTCACCAAGAAGACCAAGACCGACCTGGACGATCGCATCCTGGAGATCACCAGGATGCCCATCTTCGCCCTGATAGTCACCTTCGGACTGGTGGACTCCCTCGCCATCCTCGACATATCCCAGGACTGGCACTTCACCATCATGCAGATGTACGAGGTGGTGGTCGTCCTCGTCGTCGCCTATACCGCTTTCCAGATATTCGATCGGGTGGTGATCTTCTACGCCCAGAGGTGGGCCACCAAGACCGACACGGAGATCGATGATGTCCTCATACCTCTGCTCCAGAAGGTCGGCATCATCGTCATTCCCCTCGTCGGAGTGGTGACCGTGCTCGGCATCCTGGGAGTGGACGTCACCCTGCTGGTAGCGGGAATGGGGGTCATCGGACTGGTAGTAGCCTTCGCAGTCCAGGAGACCTTGGGAAACCTCTTCGCGGGGATGCAACTGCTCCTCGACCGTCCGTTCAAGGTCGGCGACATCGTCGAGCTGGAATCGGGGGAGATATGCGAGGTCAGGAAGATCGGCCTCCGCTCGACCACGATGTACAACACCGCGGACCACGAGATCATTGTTGTGCCCAACAACGATGTGGTCAACAAGAAGGTCGTGAACTACTCCCGCCCAGACCACCACCGCTCCATGAACTGCGAGATCGGGGTCGCCTACGGAACCGACCTCAACCGGGTCAAGGAACTGCTTCTCGACATTGCCATGAAGCATCCGGACGTGATCAAGCAGGAGGGACAGATGCCATATGTCCGCCTGAGCAAATTCAGCGATTCCTCGGTGGACTTCAAGCTGTGGTACTGGGTGGACATAAAGAGCATGTGGAGGGTCGCCTCCGAGGTCCGCCAGGCAGTGTACGACCGTTTCAACAAGGAGGGCATCGAGATTCCGTTCCCCCAGAGTGTGGTGACCGTCAAGAACGGCTCCCCCACGCCCTAGGCAAACCCCTTCCCCCTTTCTTTTCACCAACATATTTCTAACCTCGAGTCCATTCTCAGATACCGCAGGTTGTGCAGATGGACGTCTCAACAGCGATCAGGACGCGGAGGAGCATTCGCAGGTACAAGAGGAAGGAGATCCCGGACGCCGAGCTCAAGGAGGTCCTGGAGGCTGCCCGCCTGGCCCCCTCAGCCGCCAACCGCCAGGCCTGGGAGATGATCGTGGTCAAGGACCCCAAAGTACGGGCGGAGCTTGTCCCGATGTGCAAAAACCAGAAGTTCGTGGAGGAATGCTCCGTGTTCCTGGTCGCCATCGAAGATCCGGCCCAGAAGTGGAGCCGGGTGGATGCGACCATCATGCTCGACCATATTACCCTGGCTGCCCATGACAAGGGCCTAGGTACCTGTTGGATCGGGGCCTTCGACAAAGCTCAGGTGGGCGCCCTTCTTCAGGTTCCTCCCGGGAAAGAGGTCATGGCGTGCTTGACGCTGGGATATCCGGATGAGGATCCCGACGCCCGTCCCCGAAAGCCATCGGAAGAGCTACTGTACCTCAATCGGTATGGCGTGCGGCCATGAGGCTGACCCACGAGGAGGATATCGGCTGCGAGAAGAGGGCCGGTCAGAAAGGGTTCGTGCATGCGTGCGATCTGCTGGACGAGGAGAACTTCCTCCTCGGTGTAAGATATATCGAGCCCAACTCGGTCGTTCCGCAGAAGCCCCACAGGCATCCTCTCAAGCAGGCAAACTATATCATCGAGGGCTCAGGAACGGTCACCAATGGTACGGATACCCTGACCTTCCGCCAGGGGGACATCCTGCTCATGGAGGGCAACGAGGAGCACTATTTCTCGACCACCTCCGGTATCAAGATGATCGAGATCCGCTACCGATGACAGCTACGTCCACAGTATATATTCATCTATTCTCGGATTAGATAGCGGAGCATGCTCCCCAAGAAGTCGTTGTTGGGACATGAACGTGACATATGGGCCTGAGTGGCCATGCGTTTCATCCTGGGCTGGATGCTGGTATGGGCATTCTTCGATAAGCTCCTGGGTCTGGGCTTCGCCACCCCACCGGGTCAGGGCTGGATCGATGGCGTATCACCTACCACCGGCTACCTCAACTTCGGGACGGGGGGCCTGTTCGGCGACTCCTTCTCCGCCCTGGCCAATAATGTGCTCGTGGACGCCGTCTTCATGGCCGCGTTGATCCTGCTGGGAATGGCGTTGTTGCTGGGGATCGGGCTCAAGATCGCCGCGGTCGGTGGTTCCCTGTTCTTCGCCCTGCTGTGGCTGTCGAACTTTCCGCCGGCGAACAATCCCATCGTCGACGAGCACGTGATCTATATATTCGCGCTAATCGGGATCGCTCTGTCTAAGGCCGGTCGGTACTTGGGGCTGGGCAAGCGCTGGGCGGAGAGTAGGATAGTCAGGCGGTTTACCTTCCTGGAGTGAGACCCGGGAATCGGTAAATACCGGGGAGTGGGTCTCCCGACCGATGCTAGATGCGGCCTGCGAGGGTCCCGACATGGTCTCCCTAGTCCACAGGGCGGTCGGCCAAATACCACCAGGCATGGTCTCCACCTTCGGAGACATTGCTTCGGCATTGGGCGACAGGGTGGCCTCCCGAGCGGTGGGGGAGGTTCTATCCCGCTACCCGGCCCTCCCGGGCACGCCGACCCATCGTGTCGTCCACGCTACTGGACGGCTCGGGCCCTCGGGCGAAGCGGGAGAGAGGGCGGCATGGGTGCTGTCAACCGAGGGGGTGACGGTAGTCGGCGGGATGGTGAGAGATATAGAGGCCATCAGGTTCACCGACTTTCACGTCGACGCCCTGTTCGCCTCCATGAGGGCGGAGCAGGAGACGATCAGGGCCAAGGTTATCGACTATGATGATTTCGACCCCCTTCGTTACGTGGCGGGGCTGGATGTCTCATATTCCGGACACCAGGCCTTCGCGGCCCTGTCTGTCCACGACGCCTCCACCGGCGATACGATCGAGGAAAGAACGACAGAGTGCGTTGTTCGTTTTCCCTATGTCCCTACATACCTGTCGTTCCGCGAGCTCCCAGTCCTACGCCCCCTCATCACCAAGAGGGCGAACACCATTTATCTGATCGACGGCCATGGGGCCCTACACCCCCGGGGGGCAGGGATCGCCTCGCACATCGGAGTTTTGATGGACGTACCCACAGTGGGCGCGGCCAAGAGCGGCCTGGTCGGTAAGGCCTCGGAGGCCGTTGATGGTAGGGCTCCCATCATCCTCGACGGTGAGGTAAGAGGATACCGCATCGGAAGCGGTACGAAAATGACTTACGTCTCGGTCGGCCACCGAGTGTCCCTAGGGACGGCGGTGGCCCTATGCGAACGCCTGCTGGTCAAGGGCATACCCGCCCCCCTGCAGCGGGCGCACGACCTCGCCGGTCTGGTGAGGAGGTCATCGTCATGAGGATCGTGGTGTTCGGGGCCGGCGGGGTGGGCAGCCTGCTGGGCGGGCTGCTGTCGACCCGTCACGAGGTGACACTGATCGGCCGGAGGGAGCATGTCCGGGCCGTAGAGGGGGACGGATTGAGGCTCAGGGGCACAGTAGAAGGAGTCTTCCGCCCCACGGCCAGGGAGGACGTCTATGGGCTGGGCAGCCAGGATGTGGTGCTCATCACGGTGAAAGCGTATGACACCGACGCCGCGGTGCGGGAGGTAACCCCGCTGGTCGCAGGACACACCCTGGTAGTATCGGTGCAGAATGGCCTGGGTAACGCCGAGAAGCTGGTTCGGGCCTATGGTTCGCGGGCGCTGATCGGGGTCCCGGTGCTGGGAGCAAACTGTCTGGCCCCGGGCGAGGTCCAGGTCTCCGGCCTCAGGGAGGTGATGATCGGCTCCACGGTGGGCCAGCACGGCCATTCCATGCGCCTCGGCTCCCTGCTGACCGAGTGCGGGGTGCCCGCCCACATCTCCGCCAATATCATGTCCGAGGTATGGGCTAAGGCAGTGATCAACGCGGCCGTTAATCCCATCACTGCATTAGTGGGCAAGGAGAACGGGGCCCTTCTCCGCGACGACGGCCTTCGCCAGCTGTCCCGGGCGGCATGCGCGGAAGGGGCCAAAGCGGCCGAGGCTAACGGCATCACCCTGGGGGACGGAGACTTTTTCGACCGAGTCCAGGAGGTCATCCGGACCACCGCCGGGAACCGCTCCAGCATGCTCCAGGACATCGAGCGGGGGAAACGGACGGAAATCGAAGAGATCAACGGCGCTCTCGTCCGCGCTGGCGAATCGAAGGGTCTGGAGATGCCGGTCAACCGAGCACTTTGGGCGCTGGTCCGGGGGAGACGGTGACCATGTATTTATCTGACCGGAGCGTTCTCAGATACTGAGAGCATGGTTGACGTCAAGGAACTGGCCAGGCAAGCAAGGGAGCTGAACGAGAAGGGCCTCAGCGATAGGGACATCGCCGACGAGCTGCACGTATCGGTGGACACAGTGCAGTACCTGATCGAGCAGGGGGAGGACGGCGGGCTGCCGCCCAGCGACGTCAAGATCGGGTGGCGCACCCTGGGGGTCAGCGGGACGCGCATCGCCCTGATGAGCGACATCCTCACCGACATCATCATCGAGGAGCTAGGCAAGACGGGCGGGGACGCACAGGCGGTGCTGGGCATCGCGCTGAACGGGGTCCCCTTCGCCACCTACATATCGGAGCGCCTGGGGCTTGATCTGGCGGTGTACAAGCCGCCCATCGAACGGGGGAAGGCCGGCGGATCCATCTCCGCTAACTACGCGTCCATCGCTGGAAAGCGCACCGTGATAATCGACGATGTCATCACTACCGGAGCTACCGTGGACGAGGCCATCAAGGATGTCCGGCAGGCCGGGGGAGAACCGATCCTTGTGGTGGTCATCGTGAATAAGAGCAGCAGGAACGAGATCGGCGGGGTGCCGATGAGGGGCCTCATCCGGGCGAGGTCCATGGGCGGGACCATACTGGGTGGTGGACCGCTGCACTCCTTCCCCTACCACTGACATGGTCGAGACGCGGGATGTCTGCGAAGGCTCGGCCGCCCTAACCAAGGAAGACCGTGCCAAGATCGTCTCCCGCATCCACTCCCTACTTTTCTGGGTCGGAGAGATGATTCCCCAGGAAATCCGGCTCGAGAATCGCTCGGTCCCCCTCCGGGATGTGGTGTTCAGGTTCATCATGAGCGAGTCCCCCTCTGACCAGGAGCGTAAAGACGTCGCCCGCCTGGCCCAGATGCTTGACCAGCAGGTCAAGGAGATCGAGACCGAGATCAAGACAGGAGACGTCACCAGAACCCAGGCCTGCGAGCTGATGAACGAGGCTCGCTCCTACCTCCGGGCTGTGGACGAGCTGCGCACCGCCTCGGGCAAAGACGCGGAGCTGAAGCGCCATGCCCTGATGACCCGAGTGGAGGACGCTCGGCGATGGAAGCGGTTCGTGGAGAAGGTCAGGTGAACGGCCGCCTTTTTTCACTACGAAAACTATTAGTGAAATACGATTATCGTATCGACCCAGGTCAACCTTATAATACATAGTTAGCGTAGATTAGGGGAAGAACGCCCGCTTCTCCGGATATTTTCGCCTAGGCCTCATCCTCCCGCAATTAATTTTATAAGACACCTATGGTATCATCAAAATGCCTAAGGAATTCGTAGGAAACATATCAGGAGGAGTGAAACCCGTGATCGACCATTTGGACGAGAAGATCATCGAGATCCTTAAGAAGGACTCGCGCAGGCCCTTTGTGGACATCGCCAACCAGCTCAAGGTATCGGAGGGCACAATACGCAGCAGGGTACGGAAGCTGGTGGATGATGGGATCATCCAATCCTTCACCATCAAGACGAGCAGCAAGAACGTCAAAGCCATCATCGAGATCAAAATCAACGTGAACGTGAACACATCGGACGTCAGCGCCAAAATCGCGCGGTTCGAGGGCGTATCAGAAGTGTTCGAAGTAACCGGGGAGGAGGACGTCGTGGCCATCATAGATGTGACCTCATCTCCTCAGCTCAATGAGATCATCGAGCGCATCAGGAGGTTCGACAACGTTCAATCGACGAGGACCCGCCTGATCCTCAAGGAGCATTTCGGAGGGGTCTAAGGTGTTCTCTGGCTGTGGCACTGCCCTCGTCACCCCGATGCTGAAGGACGGAGGGGTCGACGAGGTGGGGCTCCGCGAGCTGGTCAGGCTCCAGGAGGATGCCGGCATCCGCATGCTGGTCCCCTGCGGTTCGACAGGCGAATCGGCGACCTTGGACCATGATGAGCACCTCCAGGTCATCGGCATCGTCATCGACGAAGCCAAGAAATCAAAGATCATCGCCGGCACCGGCTCCAACGCCACCGCCGAGGCGATCCACCTCACCAAGGGTGCTAAGGACCTGGGCGCGGACGCCGTGCTCTCAGTATCGCCATACTACATCAAACCTACCCAGGCGGGCATCATCAAGCACTATCAAGCAATCGATGCCGCGGTGGACATCCCCACCATAGTGTATAACATCCCAAGCCGCACTGGGTCCAACATCACCGCGGGAACCATGCTGCGCCTGGCGGAGATACCCAGCATCATGGGGGTGAAGGAGGCCTCGGGGGACATACACCAGATCGCCGCAATTGCCGCCAAGGCGCCCAAGGACTTCACCGTGCTCTCAGGGGACGACGGCATGACCGTACCGGCGATGGCAGTAGGAGCGAGGGGCGTGATCTCGGTCGCCTCCAACATCGTGCCAGGGAAGATGCTGGCTATGGTCCAGGCCATGCTCGACGGGGACGGACCGGAGGGAAGGCGCATCCACAAGGAGCTCATGCCCCTGCTGTCCGCGCTGTTCATTGAGACCAATCCCATACCGGTCAAGACCGCGGTCCGGCTCATGGGCAGGCCAGCGGGACCGTTCCGCCTGCCCCTGTGCGACATGAGCGCGGAGCACCTCAACGTCCTCAAGGGCGTGCTGGCCGACTATAATCTGATCTGAGGTGATCGGGTGATCCGGGTGGTTGTGGGCGGCGCCACCGGCAGGCTCGGCCGGCTGGTGTGCGAACTGGTGGCGGAACAGCCCGACATGGAATTGGCGGGCGGAGTGGTGTCGGCGGGCAGCGAGAGCGTGGGCCTTAGGCTGGCGTCGGGAAAGGAGATCATCGGGGCGGACCGCCTGGAAGAGGCGGTGAGGGATGCCGACGTGTATGTCGACCTCACGGTCCCGGCCGCCGCCGAGGCCAACCTGCCGAAGGCGCGGCGTAAGGGTCTGAACATGGTGATCGGGACCACCGGCTTATCGAAGGATGCGATCGCGGCGCTGGAGACATCACTGCAAGCAAACGGTGGGGCGGCCGTGCTGACCCCCAACTTCTCGGTCGGGGTAAACGTGTTCTTCAAGACTTGCGAGAACCTTGCCCGCGCTCTGCCTGGTTACGATGTTGAGATCATCGAGGTCCACCACAACCTGAAGAAGGATGCGCCCTCGGGCACCGCTCGCCGGGCGGCCGAAATTATATCCCAGGCTGCAGGCATCGACCGCATGGTCTGCGGCCGCGAGGGGATGGTCGGGGCACGGGGTAAGGAGATTGGCATACATGCCGTTCGCGCTGGCGATGTGGTCGGGGAACACACAGTAATGTTCGCCGGCCGGAAGGAGAGGATCGAGCTCACGCACCGGGCCCACTCGAGGGAAGCGTTCGCCGAGGGCTGCGTGATGGCAATACGATGGGTCGCGGGAAGGCAGGACGGACGCATTCATTCAATGGAGGAGGTTTTGGGACTATGATCAAGGTCATGAAGTTCGGGGGTACCAGCGTGGGGAGCGTGGACGCCATGGAGCGGACGGCCTCCATTATCGGAAGGGACGATGGGAGGAAGATCGTGGTCGTCTCGGCCATGTCCGGGGTGACCAACTCGCTCATCGGGAGCATCAGGGACCGCCCTCCGGTGGACGAAGTTGTATCCGGCCTGAAGGGCAGGTACTCCTCCAGCGCCAAAGTGATCCTGGACCCCGGGCTGTTCGCCGAGTACGGGGAGGCGCTGGACTCCAGCCTGGACGGGCTGCGCAGGGCGCTGATAGCCCGTTGGAAGGTGGCCGCCGACCCCATTCTCGACGACGCCATCTCCTCGTGGGGCGAGCGTCTTTCGTCCCTCACCCTGGCATACATATTGCGGTCCAAGGGCATCGACGGCATCCCCCTGACCTCGGAGAAAGCGGGGATCATTGCCTTGGGCACCCCGGGCAACGGCTCGGCCGATCTTGACGCCACCCATCGCAACCTGCGGAACAACGTGCTCCCGCTGCTTGAGGAGGAGGCCACCCCGGTGCTGACCGGTTACTATGGCTGCGACGAACGGGGTCGCCCCATGACCTTCGGAAGGGGCGGGTCCGACTATTCAGGGAGCGTCGTCGCCTACGGCATCGACGCGGACTGCTGCGAGATCTGGACCGATGTCAACGGCTTCATGACTGCCGATCCTCGGGCGGTGCCCTCAGCTAAGTGTATCGGTGAGATGGACTACAACGAGGCGGCTGAGCTGGCGTACTTCGGGGCCAAGGTCCTGCACCCCCGCACCGTGGAGCCTGTAAGAAGGAAAGGTATCCCGCTGATGGTGAAGAATACCTTCAACCCTGACGCCCCGGGCACAATGATCCGGGGGCAGAAGAGCAACGGGGGGGACATGCTCAGGTCAGTGGCGGTCAAGTGCGACCTCTCCATCGTGAAAGTGTACTCGTCGGAGATCGTCTACCAGCCAAGCCTCATCTCAAGGCTGGTGGGAGCCATCTCCGATGCAGCGGTGAACACATATGCAGTCTCGACCTCACTGTCCACACTGGCGATGGTCATACCGACCCCGTCGGTGGATGAGGTGCTCAAGAGGATCGATTCACTGGACGAGCAGCAGGTGGAGAAGCTGACGGTGAAAGGGAACGTTTCGCTCATCTGCTGCGTGGGGGATAACATGCTGAACATGCCCGGCGTCTCGGCCAAG
Organism: Methanomassiliicoccus sp.; assembly: GCA_033485155.1. Classification (NCBI taxonomy): domain Archaea; kingdom Methanobacteriati; phylum Thermoplasmatota; class Thermoplasmata; order Methanomassiliicoccales; family Methanomassiliicoccaceae; genus Methanomassiliicoccus; species Methanomassiliicoccus sp. The sequence goes on along the minus strand of JAWQJJ010000002.1, from coordinate 83,656 downwards.
GTGTTTTCCGCTGTGGCTGACATAGGGGCCAACATCGAGATGATATCCGAGGGCGCATCCGACGTCGCCCTCAACTTCGTCGTGCCCAGTGAAAAGGCGCTAGACGTGGTAAGGAGCATTCACGGAACGTTCATAGGTGACTGATATGAGAAAATTCGAGTGCGAGGATGGACAGATGCTCATCGGGGGCGTGAAGGCGACCGATATCGTGAAGAAGTACGGCACCCCGGTCTATGTGACCGACGAGGATGCTGTTCGCAGCAACTACCGCGCGGTGTTCGACGCATTTCACAAGCACATGCCCACCAGGATCAACTATGCTTGCAAGGCAAACACCAACCTATCGATACTGCGCATCCTGGAGCAAGAGGGGTGCTGCATCGATGCCGTGTCAATCGGCGAGGTAGAGGCCTGCCTTCGCGCTGGTTACAGCCCGGACCGCATCATGTACACCGGCGTCAACGTGTCCACTGCCGAACTGAAAGCGGTGGCTGCGCTTAGAGTGCCGATCAACGTGGACTCGTTCTCCGAACTAGAGCGCCTGGCCTTGATCGATCCCAACCTGCCAATCTCCATCCGGGTGAATCCCGAGGTGGGAGCCGGCCACCACGAGAAAGTGGTGACCGGGGCGAGGTCGACCAAGTTTGGCATTCCCAAGGACCGCATCGTGGCGGCGTACGCCGAGGCCATCCAGCTGGGCTTCCGCCCCAAGGGGCTCCATTGCCACATCGGGGCCGGCGTCCAGGTGGTGGAGCCATTCGTACAGGCCACCGAGGTCCTGGTGTCCATCGTGCAGCGGCTGGAGAAGGAGCTCAGCCTGCACCTGGACTTTGTCGACATCGGCGGCGGGATCGGCATCCCCTACCATCCGGAGGATCATGCCATGGATCTCGACCTGCTGGCGGAGAAGATCACTTCACTGGTGAAGAGCGGCACTTCGGCCAAGACAATCGTGCTTGAGCCCGGGAGATACATCATCGCCGATGCTACAGTTCTCCTGACCACCGTGGTGGATGTTAAGGAAACCCCGGACAAGAATTACGCAGGGGTGGACGCAGGGATGAACACGCTAGTGCGTCCAGCGTTCTACGGCTCCTTCCACCATGTAGCGGTGGCCAACAAGTTTGACCAGCCTGGGGAGGTCACCTATGACATCGTCGGCCCGATATGCGAGTCCGGGGACCACCTGGCCAAGGACCGTCTTCTGCCCAAGGTGGAAGAGGGCGACGTTATTGGCGTGTACGATGCTGGTGCCTATGGGTTCTCCATGAGCTCTAACTACAACATGCGCCCGCTTCCTCGCGAGGTCCTAGTCCACAAGGGAACGGTCAACCTCATCCGTGAGAGAGAGACGATCGAGGACCTCATGCGCAACCAGCGGATCCCCTCGAGGCTGATGCTGTGATCTTCTGGAAGTACCATGGCCTGGGCAACGACTTCATCCTGTTCGAGGACCGGGACCGGAAGGCCCCGGCCTCCCCGGACGCGGTCATGGCACTATGCGACCGCCGGACCGGTATCGGCGGGGATGGCATCCTCTATGTCCGTCCGGACAAGGAGGCCGACGCGTACATGAAGATCATGAACTCCGACGGGAGCGAGGCGGAGATGTGCGGCAACGGCATTCGCTGCGTCGCCAAGCATCTGTACGATTTCTCCTTCTCCCCTCGCCGGAGAATGCGCATCAACACCCTGGCCGGAATGAAGGAGGTCGATGTCGCCGCCTCAGCCAACGAGGCCACCGAGGTCTCGGTGGGTATGGGTGCCCCGCGCCTGGACTGCCGGGACATCCCTATGGGGTGCGAGGGCCGGTTCGTGGACCGGGATATCGAGATCGACGGCCTGAGCATACGCGGGACAGCGGTGAGCATGGGGAACCCCCACTTCATCATCTTCCAGCCGTTCTCCGACGACGAGGTCCGGGAGCTCGGACCGAAGGTCCACTCCCATCATCTGTTCCCCCGGAAGACCAACGTGGAGTTCGTCCAGCCGAGGAACGGCTACCTCGACGTCACGGTGTTCGAGCGAGGGGCGGGATGGACCCAGGCATGTGGCACCGGGGCCTGCGCCACCGCGGTGGCGGCCGGGCTGAAGGGCATCGCCCCCCTCGGTTCCGACGTCAAGGTCCGGTTACCCGGAGGCGACCTTACGATCAACGTTATGAAGGACCTGTCCATGGTCCGGATGACCGGCCCTGCCACCCGCGTGTTCCAGGGCGAGATAGATATCTGATGAAGGTGAGAGCATGTCAAGCGAGTTCGCTGACCGTTTGAAGAAGATCCCGCCCTATCTGTTCGCGGAGATCGAGGAGAAGGTCGACAGAAAGAAGGCCGAGGGCCTGGACATCATCGATCTCGGCATCGGGGATCCCGACCTGCCGACGCCCCAGCCCCTGGTCGAGGAGATAAAGAGACAGCTGGATGACCCTGAAAACCACCGCTACCCCTCGTCCGGGGGGGAGCGCGACACCAGGGTCGCCATCGCCGAGTGGTACGCCCGGCGCTTCGGCGTCGACCTCGACCCCGACCGAGAGGTCGCTATCCTCCTGGGCAGCAAGGAGGGCTTGGCCAACATTGCCCGGGCCTTTGTCAATCCTCGGGACCGAGTACTGTGCCCGAACCCCGCATACCCGGTCTACGCCCAGGGGGCGACCCTCCTGTGCGACGCCCAGCCGGTCAAGGTCCCCCTGTACGAGAAGGACGGTTTCCTGCCCGACCTGAACGCACTGCCCTCGGACGCCAAGATGCTGTTCCTCAACTACCCCAACAACCCCACCGGAGCCACGGCCACAACGCAGTTCCTCAAGGAGGCCCTGCGCTGGTGTGAGGAGACCGAGACCATTCTGTGCTACGACAACGCCTACTCGGAAATGACCTTCGACGACTACATCGCACCGTCCATATTGGAGCTCGGCAGGGGAGCCATCGAGTTCGGCTCGCTGTCGAAGACGTTTAACATGACCGGGTACCGACTGGGGTATGCGGTCGGCGACGCCAAGCTGGTCGCTGGCCTGAAGAAGGTCAAGTCGCAGATCGATTCCGGAGCCCCAAAGTTCATCCAGAAGGCCGCCGCCGTGGCCCTGGGCGAATACACCGGCCGGCAGAGGCCAGCCATGGTCGAAGCGAACGTGAAGGTGTACCAGGAGCGCCGAGACGTCATGGTCCGCGGCCTGCGGAACCTGGGGTTCGACATCAAGCTGCCCAAGGGGACTTTCTACCTGTTCTTCAACGTCGGGGGCAGCTCGATCGAGTTTGCCAACCGCATGCTAGAGGCTGGCATCGTGGTGACTCCAGGCATCGGGTTCGGGGAGAACGGAGAGGGCTTCGTGCGCATGGCCCTGACTCAGTCGGTGCCGAGGCTCGAGGAGGCGCTGGAGCGGATGTCGAAGGTGCTTTAAGCCTTCTTGCACTGCTTCAGGGCCTCGATCGCCGGCAGGGGCTTGCCCAGGATGAAGGTCTCCAGGGCCCCGCCGGCGGTCGAAACATAAGAGAACTTTTCCGCCAGGCCGAATCGCTCGGCCGCCCCCACGGTGTGCCCTCCGCCTATGAGCGTGAACGCCTTGGAGTGGACCATGGCGTTCATCATCTCCCTGGTCCCGAGGCAGAACTGCTCCTTCTCGATGAGCCCGGCGGGGCCGGACATGAAGATCGTCCTCGCCGGGGCCAGCACCTTGGCGAACTTGGTCATCGAAAACTTGCCGATATCGAAAATGGGGACATCGATGGGCAGATCGCCGACCATCATGTCCCTCCTCTGACCGTTGATCTCCACCGCCACGTCGAACGGCAGGAGGATGCGTTCCCCATGCTCCTTGAACAGAACCTTGGCTGCCTCCAGGGTCTCCGGCGTTAGCTCGCCCTCCAGGATCTTGGTGGAAGGCGCACCCAGCTTGATCCCCCGGGCTGTCAGGAAGGCGTTGGCACTGAGCCCCACGAGGATGACCCAGTCCGCCGTGCCACTTTTTAGCAGCCGCTCGATGACCTTTATAGAGTCGCCGAACTTCGCCCCTCCCAGAATGAACACGGAGGGATGCCCGGGGTCGTCGAACACTGACTGCAGGGCGTTGAGCTCCTTCTCCATGAGCCTGCCCACCGCCGAAGGTAGTACCTTGGGAAAGCCGACCAGGGAGCACTGGGAGCGATGGGCGGTGGCGAAGGCGTCATTTACGTAGTAATCGGCGAGAGGGGCGAGCACGGTGACCAGTTCGCATCTGGCGTGCTCGTCCATGCTCTTCTTCTCCTGTTCGTACGGCAGCTCACGCACATTCTTCAGCAGTATGGCGTTACCTGGGGTGAGAGATCGGATCTCGTTGACCGCGACCTCACCGACGATGTCGTCGATGTACCGCACCTGCTTCCCTAGGTACTTGGATAGGTGTACGGCATGCTTGTCCAGGGGCCCGAAGTCCCAGTCTCCCGGCCGCCCTTGGTGAGCGATGATGACGACTTTGGCCCCTTGGTCCAGGAGTTCCCTGACGGTGGGAATGATCTGCCGTATGCGATTGTCGTCCTCGATCTCCAGAGTGTCCTTGGCCAGGGGGCAGTTGATATCCACCCGCAACAGTACAGTCTTGTTCTGGAACTCAAAATCATCGAGCGTGTTGAACAGCTTCATCGTGATCCCTGCTAGCTTGGACTGGCGGTGTGACCACCATATTGCATGATTGAAATAACCTTTTCTCCCTGCATCATTGCTGGCAGGGACATCGGGCATTCACTACTGCCTGCTAACCAGGGCAGCGGGTGAGCGCATAATCCTCAATGTGCCATAAGCTCAATTATTGCTGATCAGGAGTTTTCCTGTTTTCTAATGGAGACAGAATGCCGATCTAATTCCAACTGCATTTAGGCAATAGTTTTATTTAAGGCCTTAAAAAATGACCATACAGCCTCCCTATTGGTAGCTGTGCCGCAAGGACGCTCATCCTTGTTGCCCATAGATTCCCTCAAATCCACTTAGGCCAGTAGGGAGGCTTAGGTTATCGAAACCCATTATACCTGTTTAAAGCTTTTCCCGCACGGTCCATGAACTTCATTCGTATCGATCAATTTCAACAATTATGCAAATCTCCTGATGAATAGAAGTTCCACCGTCTCCAACTTTCACATCAAGCGTATCGAGATTATTCTTCCGCTCTTTTCAGAATCGTCCAGTGCAAGCCGCATTTTTCATTCTTTATCCCTTCTATTCGTGACGAGACCTCCGCACGAGGGACATCGGAATGGGGAGCGATCGTCCTCGAGCAAAGCGGCATCCTTCATCGAACCTTTCCAGCCACATGTCGTGCAGTATGCTTGACGGACGCTATGCTGCCATGCCTCGTTCACCGGGTCACCGTATTCCCCGACCACCCAGCGCCTTCCTTTTGTGTAATACCTCCCGCAAATCGGGCAAACCATGCTGTGACCCTTCTCCCGATCCTGAAGCCAAGCGATGATCTCCTGGCATCGGGAGCAGCCATTTCCCATGACACGAGAATCATGAACGTCAGGAGATAAATATTACGTACAAAATATATTTTTTAATCATCACGGTTGATAATAATCGATCTCGCGCCCAACCTTACTGCTACGGCTTTCGTCCCAGATGTGAGTGCGTATGGGCTCCATCTCTACTCCGGAGACTACTCCTCTGTTCCCATACACCTGGCCGTTCGTGCTCCGGTCTGTGCTTGAGCCTCCCAGCAACTGGCATCGTGGATAGGGACCATCGAACGAATACGATATGATGTCATGGAAGCATGGGCCATATGCGACCCTTGAAGAATTCAGAGAATCTTCGCCACTGTTATACAACGCAAATCTATATATTTTGAAATAATAATATTTCCACAGGGGAAGCACTCAATGGACATATTGTGCGTAGATGATGATGAAGAGCTACTGTATCTGACAAAAACGTTCCTTGGCGAAGGCGGCTCGATCAAAGTGACTCCGGTAACCTCGGCCCCCTCAGCCCTCGAAGTGCTGAAAAAGCAGAGGTTCGATGCCATCCTTTCCGATTACTACATGCCGGAGATGAATGGGATCGATTTCCTGAAAACGCTTCGAAAAGGGGGGGACCAGACCCCGTTCATCTTCCTTACCTGTAGCAGGAGGGAAGAGGTGATTAGGGAAGCGGTGAACAACGGTGCGAACTCCTACATCCAGAGGGGGGTTGATGGAATGGCCGCGTTCAAGAACCTGAGAAGTACTTTGATACAGCTCTCGCAGAAGCAAGAGCTGGAACGTAAGTTTACCAGGCGAGGCCAGAGCCCGCAGACGGTGGTGTACGATTCTCTTGGAGCAACATCCCTGTTCCGTTCTGGTATGCTCGTGCACGCCAACATGGACTGCGCTCACCTATTCGGATTCAAGCGGGTGGATGACATGATGGACGAGCCATCGCTCGCCTGGGCCCTGCCCGAGATGCGCGATGAGGTCCTGGACAGGTTGCTGAAGCTGGAGCTCAGGAGCACCACCAATTTCATCCACGTAATGCCGGTGCAGCGGGTCAACGGCTCGCGGTTCAAGGCCATGATCAACGAGATCCACGTGGAGCTCGAGGACGGACCAGCATGTCTGACCAGATACTGGGATATCTCCGATCAGGCGAGATATCATGGGCCGATCCACGCTTGATCGGGCCTGGAACCATACTCCAAGAGATGGACGGTGCATAGCGAAATCGCCCTCATGTGAAGGCAGCTACCCATCTCATCGCCCCTCCCCTTCCGTCCGCGACGATGCCGCCGAATGACGGACCGTGCAATGGGAAGCGGTCGATCTTGAGGAGCGAAACGTTCTTCATCTGCCCTCCGAGCGCCATTAGGCGCAATATGCCCTCCGACTGAGATACTGCCACTCTCGTTGGCCATATAGCCGGCTCCATCCAGAACGCATAGTCATCCAGGCTGCAATGTTCCGCGGATCGAACACCTGACGGTGCGACCCTCCCACCGCCTGTACCAGTGGCCACATTTATGCCGGCGCCGTGCCATAGAGGGCCGGATGAGGATGCTACCCTGCTGCCACCGGCTACGGCCGGAGGAGGAGAGCTTTTGCTGGCTTGAGTCCTCGCTCAACCTGGAGGAGGGCCCGGCCCTGGTGTTCCGCGGCGAGGAGGAGGGGCGGCCGGCCAGGTGCACGGCGTCGCTCGCCGCGGTGTGTCCGTTCCGGGAGTGGACCGCCATGAAGGAAAAAGCGGCCATGGTCTCCTGCCCCCACTGCCAGGGGCGGCACCGCAATGGCTCGAACTCCCAGCAGCTGTGCGAGGCTTGGAGCGCCACCAAGAGCGCGCTCGCCCGGCTGCGGAGGGAGCTTCCAGAGGGACACCGCTTCTTCAAGGACGGGACTACCGTTCCTCCTTACGAGGAGGGTACCACCCCCCTCATCCGCCGGCTCGTTTGGCAACGGTTACAGCCAGCCATACTGAGGCGGGACCGTTACCGGTGCCAGGACTGTGGTGTGGACTTCGGTGCCCGCCGCCGCAAGGTGTTCGACCCCAAGCTCCGCCGCGGGAAGGGCGGGTATCGATGGGAGTCGCTGGAGGTGCACCACATCATCGCCCGGTCCAACGGGGGCTCCGATCATCCGGGGAACCTCAAGACCCTTTGCCCGGCGTGCCATTCTTTATACACCTTGGAGCAGACGGCGATACGGACAGCCGACCGCAAGGAGAGAGCGGCAATGCTGCGTGCGCTCGAGGACGCAGGCTACGGGGACGAGGGCCTGAACGATCCGATGGACTAGGCCAGCGTACCTCCCGTCCTCGTGGACGACCAGCATTTGTGCGAAATGGATAGGAATAACCTAAATACACCAAGCAACTTGTGAGGACGGATGTACCGGGATGGACAGGTGCAGACCTGGCCTTTCTTGGAGGGAACCAATTGACCGATACGGCCGCATTGGAATGGATCATATTTTTTGCAGTCATCGCTGCGATGCTTGTTCTGGATCTGGGGGTGTTCAACCGCAAGGCCCATGTGATCAGGCCCCGGGAGGCGCTCCTTCAGGTCGCCCTGTTCATCAGCGTCGCCATTGCCTTTAACTTCGGAGTATATACTTGGATCGGGTCCCAGGCGGGCCTGGAGTTCACCACCGGCTACCTCATGGAGCTCATGTTGAGCGTGGACAACCTGTTCGTGTTCGTCCTGGTGTTCGCCTCGTTCTGCGTGCCCACCAAGGATCAGCACAAAGTGCTCTTCTACGGCATCCTCGGGGCGCTGGTGTTCCGCATGCTATTCATCCTGGCAGGTGTAGCCTTGGTCACCGCATTCTCGTGGGTCCTCTACATCTTTGGCGCGTTCCTGATCTTCACCGGGATCAGGATGGTCACGGGGAAGGAAGAGAATAAGAAAGTGGAGCCGGACAGGAACATCATGGTCCGCGCCTTCCGCAAGCTCATGCCGGTCACCAAGGACTATGAGGGCGACAAGTTCTTCGTCCGCAAGCCCAACACAAAGGGCAAAATGGCTCTGTGGGCGACCCCCATGCTCGTCGCCCTGTTAGTGGTGGAGACCACGGACATAATGTTCGCCGTGGACTCCATACCTGCCATCCTGGGCATCACGACCGACACATTCATTGTGTTCAGTTCCAACGCCTTCGCCATCCTCGGCCTGAGGTCCATGTACTTCGCGCTCTCGCACATCATGAACGCCTTCTGCTACCTGAAGTATGGTCTGGCAGGGATCCTGACCTTCGTCGGCGTCAAGATGCTCGTCTCTGACATCTACCACATAGATGTGCTCGTGTCGCTGGTGGTCATCGTGCTCATCCTGGGGGCGGCCGTCGGGGCGTCGTTGATCCGGAACCGGAGGATCGAGGGGCAGTCGAAGGAGCTGAAAGCGCAGCGTCCGGAGGAACCGTCCTGTCCCGCGCTCAGGCAGCTGGACTCGACGGAAGAGGGCGGCGTGCAGAGCGAGGAAACGTCCTGCCCAGGCTTGAAAAAACTGGAAGAAATGGAAAAGTAACGAGGAGGACGGCCATCCGCCCCGTGGTCAAAAAAGCGGCCGCGGGCGGCCTTTTTCACTTCCCGATACCCAGGCTCCTGTCGGTCTTCTTGATCGACTTCATGCCATCAGGCTCGAGCTTCATCATCGATCGGATGCAGTCGATGCTCTCCGGGACCACATCGCTCTCCTGGTGCACGCCCTGGTAGTAGTACAGGGTATTGCCCACGACCTTGACCCCATCCTGCCACACCACAATCTCCATGAAGTCCCCGCGTTCGCGCTTGAGGTCTCTCCCCAGCTCCATGATGTTTGCGGTGCTCTTGATGCCGTCCTTGCCGCTGACGAACTTGACCCGGGGGACGTTATCCCACACCGCCAGGACATCCTGGTCCTTGGCCTTCTTCCGGATGTCGGCCACGATACAGTGGACGTGCATCAGAGTGGTCGGGGCCTTAACCGCCATGGTGGTGATGTTGAGCCACGGCATGATCGTCTGGACATCCGGGCCGTGGTGTGTCGGTAGCTTGAGAGACGGTTCCAGGGAGTTGAGGGCAGAGCCTTTGTTGTCCGCGGGGTCCGCGCCTCTCCTGACGATGGTGGCGGAGACCTTGTCCAGCCCGAACACCTTGTCCAGTGGATAAAGGGTGCGCACCAGGCCGGTGGTGTTGCACGACACCACCCTGGCGTACTGGGCGCCCCATGCCTCATTGTAGTTGGCGAAGGCGTTGAACGACACTCCTGCCAGGCCATGGTCCTCCCCTCCCTGGAAAATTGCCTTGACCCCTGCCTTCTCGTAAAGCGCCTTGTAGTCCTCGGCCACGCCCCCGGGGGTGGCGTCGACGATTATGTCGACCTTGCCCAGCAGGTCCTCTATGGTGCCTGCGACCTTAATCCCGTCCTTCTCGAAAGTCGCCACCTGATCGGAGGTGGCCGTGTACAGAGGGAAGCCTTCCATACCCGCCAGCCTGGCCTCGTAGGACGGCCTGGTCTTGGTGACCCCTACAATCTCCATGTCATCCTGGGCCTTCACCGCGCAAGCCACACGCTTGCCGATGGTCCCATAGCCGTTGATACCGACCTTTACTTTCATGTAGACTTCTCCATACGCTCCATCCCCGGGGATGGCTGCCATCTGCCCTAAGGTCCCAGACCGGGCATAGTGACAAGGACCATATGATCACAGGATTTATTTTTTACCAGGTAGCCTACGAGATGCTTGGCCGTGCCTCTTCCGCGCACCCGGGGCTAAAGGGCCTGGCGGCAAGGAATACAGCCTCGTCCATTCTTAGCGATAGACTACTATAGTCGCCCTACCCTCGCCCGCTCGTGAGGAGCACATGAGACGCCTGATGGAAGCGGATATCCTGAGGACCGCGGCCATCGTGCTGGTCGTCCTCACCCATCTGCCGGACTACTTTCCCGTTCCCGGCCTGCAGTCGTATACCGTTTACACCATTGTCTTCGGCAACGGCTTGTTCATCTTCCTCTCTGGATACCTTATTCATTCGAGCACCCGTTCCCGAACCCAAACCTCCCTCGCCTCGTTCATGGGCCACCGCCTCCTCCGCCTCATGCCGCTATACTGGGTGGCACTGGCGACCTTCGTCCTGCTCGTCGCCCGGCCGGACCTGCCGACCATGGTAATGCACGTAGCGGGCTTGCAGATCTTGCTGGCCCCGGCGCTGGTCACCCCCATGGCCACCCTGTGGTTCATCGGCATGATCCTGATCTTCTATCTCGTGTATTACGCGGCGATCCGCCCCGCGTCCGGCCCCCGGGCCATGATTGTCTTGGCGTGCGTTGCGCTCCTGCCTTTTGCGGCGATGCGTCTCACAATCGATCTCCTGGAGATCCGGTTCTTCCTCTACTACTTTGTATTCATGGCCGGAGCCGTGGCCTGCGAGAGCGGGTGGCTGGAGCGCGCTTCTCCTGATGCCATGACCTTCCCCGCGGCCCTCGCCATAGCCTCCCTAGTCATCTTCATTGTGGACGGGAGTCCCCTGATCGGAGAGGGGATCGGTCCCTCCGGCCTGAGCCTGGTCTTCTCCATGGCCGTCATCAACGTGATGATCGTCTGCTGGACCGTAACGGCATGGTTGGTCGCAAAGCGCATCGCGCCTCTCCTGCGCCCATGGGCCGCAAGGGCGTTCGCCGCCTGCTCCGTCGCCTCGTACTTCGTGTATCTGTTCCACCGACCTGCCCTTGTCGTCATTAGCTCGGTCCTAGGCCGGACGGGTCTGACCCCACTGACGGAGTACCTCACGGCTCTTCTCATCGTCCTCCCCGCCCTCTTCATAGTGGGTTATCTGGTGCAGGGATCGGTGGACCGGCTCACCAAGCAGCTGATCTCACGGCCGCAGAGCCGGCCGCAATGATGGCGGGCCGGACCACCGTGCCCCTTCGGAATTCGCAGTGAGAAAAGTCCGATATTATCGTTTTCGTCATTCAAAAAAATGTCAATCTGGCTCAGGTATTTCCGCCCGATAGACGCCCCGGAGGCTTGCGCATTCACATATAATTAAATAGGATGGTTTTGATTCCCGTAGCTAATGTCAAGGCTTACCACGGACCGCTCCATCATTTCTCGTTGCTTGGGCGTAGTGGTAGTATTGATTAGGTAGAGGCATCCAGAGATTTGGGTGTCCTCGCTCATTGTAGGGGATGTTTATTTGAGAGGATCAAAGGCCGTTCTCACACTGCTGGAAAAAGAAGGCGTCGAGGTCATGTTCGGGTACCCAGGGGGTACGACCCTCACCCTGTACGACGACATTCTGACGTCGAACATACGTCACGTGCTGGTCCGCCATGAGCAATGCGCGGCGCACATGGCTGACGGATATGCCCGGGCCACTGGAAAGATCGGGGTGTGCACCTCGACCTCTGGGCCAGGCTCAACGAACCTCATCACCGGGGTGGCGACCGCATACGTCGATTCGTCGCCCATGCTGGTCCTGACCGGACAGGTGGCCACCACGGCCCTGGGCAATCAGGCGTTCCAGGAGGCCGACTCATTCTCGATGATGATGCCTATCACCAAACACAACTTCCGCCTCCTGGCCCCGTCAGAGGTCCCCGAGGCCATCGTCAGGGGGGTGTCCATTGCCAACTCTGGACGGAAGGGGCCGGTCCACGTCGACCTGCCCGCGGACGTCCAGAAGGGCGAGGTCCCCGAGGCCGAGATGAGAAGGGAGTTCCCCGAGCCGCCCCCTCTGGAGGACTTCCATGACCTTCCCGAAGCGGTGAAGATCCTCCGGGCCGCGGAAAGACCGCTGCTACTGGTGGGCGGGGGCATCATATGGGCCAACGCCAGTCCGGAGGTCGTCCAGCTGGCCGAGATGCTTATGGCACCGGTCACCACGACGATCATGGCCAAGGGCGTCATCTCCGAAGAGCACCCCCTGTCGCTGGGCATAATCGGCATGCACGGGAAGGAGGCCGCCAGGAAGGCTTTCATGGAGGCCGACGTCATTCTCGCGGTTGGCACCCGGTTCTCGGACCGCAGCTCTGGCGCGCAATCCGAACTGCCCATATCCACGAAACTGATCCATATCGATATCGATCCCGGTGAGGCCGGTAAGTCGGCGCGAACCCAGGTGCGCCTGGTGGGCGACGCCAAGAAGGGGCTGCAGCAGATCATCAAGGGGCTGCAGATGACCAAGGGCGATACCGCATGGTCGCTGCGCATAAAGGAGATCCTTAAGAACTGCGCCTGCGAGATCAACGTCCCATCGACCCCGGTCCTCCCGCAGTTCGCCATTTACGAGCTCAATCGTTCCCTGCCCAAGGACGCCATCGTCTGCACCGAGGTGGGACAGAACCAAATGTGGGCGGCCCACTTCTTCAAAGCCCGGTACCCGAGGCAGTTCATCACCTCCGGCGGGTTTGGAACGATGGGCTTCGGGTTCCCCGCGTCGCTGGGGGCGAAGACCGCCTTCCCTAACAAAGCGGTCATCGACATCGCTGGCGACGGCAGCATTCAGATGGTTTCCCACGAGTTCGCCACGGCTGTCTCCGAGAACCTCCCGGTGGTCGTCTGCGTGTTCAACAACGGCTGGCTGGGCATGGTCAGGCAGTGGCAGAAGCTGTTCGCCGAGAGGAGATACAGCGGCACGGAACTTAGGGACAATCCCGACTTCGTCAAGCTCGCACAGGCATACGGCGCAGACGGGGTGCATGTCGAGCGGTCCTCCGAACTGCAGGAGGCGCTCAAGACCGGCATCGATGCGGGAGTCCCCTTCCTTATCGATATTCACATGGATCCCGAGGAGGACGTCCTTCCGATGATTCCCCCGGGCGGAAACCCCAATGCAGTCATAAGAGGTAGGTGCACATGGAAGTGATCAAGATAGTCGGCAACGACTCTCCTGGCCTGTTCCAGAGAGTCCTGGTTGAGCTTGGAAGAAGAAAGATCGAGATCGAGAAGTCGTTCATGGCCCGGGGAAAGGGACAGATCCACATCATCGTTGAGGCGGACACCGGGAACATGAACGGGCGGCTGCTGCACGCCCTCATGGCGCTGCAGGATGTCGAGTCGGCGGAGTATCTCTCCGAGGACTACTTCTGCTTCTGGGAGGCTTCCCCCAGTAAAGGATCAGACTACATCATCGCCTGCAGCCAGGATAAGAACGCTGGCGAGATGAGAAAGACGGCCGAACATTGTTTATACAAAGGTTCGGATTAGGCGGATAGGCTCATCTGAGCGTGTAAAAATGACCAAAATCTATCACGATTCCGACGCTGACCTCGGCGTATTGAGGGGCAAGAAGATAGCCGTTATCGGATACGGCAACCAGGGTCGGGCCCAGGCGCTGTGCCTGCATGACTCCGGGATGCAGGTGACGGTCGGCGCTCGCAAGGGCGGGGAGTCCTGGGACCAGGCCCAGTTCGACGGCCTGAAGGTTGCGGACATCCCCACCGCGGTCAAGGGCGCTGACGTGGTCATGATCCTGCTGCCCGATGAGGTGCAACCCCGCGTATACAAGGAGCAGATCGCGCCAAACCTCAAGGAGGGCGCCGCCCTGGAGTTCGCCCACGGCTTCGCTATCACCTTCAAGCTGATCGCCCCGCCCAAGCACTGCGACGTCATCATGGTCGCCCCCAAATCCCCCGGCCGCATGGTCCGGCAGACCTTCGTGGAAGGGTTCGGGGTGCCGTCGCTCATCGCCGTGGAGCAGGACGCTTCCGGCTCCGCCAAGAAGATCGCGCTCGCCTTGGCCAAGGGCCTAGGGTCGACCAAGGCCGGTGTGCTGGAGACCGACTTCCGTGAGGAGGCCACCTCGGACCTGTTCGGGGAGCAGGCCGTCCTGTGCGGCGGCGTGACCGCGCTCATCGAGGCTGGATTCGAGACCTTGATCAAGGCAGGCTACAAGCCGGAGATCGCCTACTTTGAGGTGCTCCACGAGCTGAAGCTCATCGTCGACCTGATCCAGGCTGGCGGCATGATGCACATGTGGGACTCCGTCTCCAACACCGCCGAGTACGGCGGCCTGACCCGAAGGGACAAGGTCATCAACGACGAGTCCCGCAAGGCCATGAAGCAGATCTTAGAGGACATCAACTCCGGCAAGTTCGCCGACGAGTGGACCAAGGAGTGGACCGTTGACCTGAAGAACATGAAGGCCCTCGAGAAGGAGGAGTCCGAAAAGCAGGTCGAGAAGGTCGGTCAGGAGATCCGCAAGCTCTTCGAGCGGAAGTGATTCCGCTCGACCTACCTCAAACCCCTTCTTCTTTTATGAACATATTTATAAAAAACCCTCCATCGATCATGCTGGCCTAACGGTGAACCGGCAGAGCTTGGCCCCTGTAGCCCAGCAGTCTATCTCCTTGACCTCGAACTGCCTCCCGGCGAAGCGCTCGAAGACCCCGGCGATAAAGCCCGCGTCGAAGGAACAGATGGGGCGCCCGGTCACCGGTACGCCGGAGCAGTCCAGGTCCTCGGACACGGTAAGCACCAGCTCCATCCGCTCGAAGTCCGCCTTCTCTGCCCTCAGCACTCCGACCCGGAGATCGATCATCTTACTGGCCACTTCCTCAAGGTACTCCTGCGGGCTTCCGCTGCGATGGAGCTGAGTGGCGGCGAACTCCTTTCCCGCTAGCCTACCTGCCCGTCGAAGCATGGCATCGGTCTCGTCGACCCCGAAGCGCTCTTCCAGGACATAGCGCATGGAGAACTGCATCAGTCGAAATACTGTCACGCTGGTGACGTCACCGAGGTTCGGCCGGCCGACCGAGAGGTCCCCGATGTCATCCCACTCGAACGGACGGGAGGACTCGATCATGTGGTCATACACAGACAAGGGCTTATTTTTATCCAATGTCAATAATTGTCATGGTTGATAGTTACCTCGAGTATTGCAGGCCGGGCGGAAAGGATAACTATCGGGCGCTCGTTCAATCGGACGAGAACATGGTAAGACGTATCCTCCTCATGATCGACAAGTACGATTTCTGGGTCGAGCTGAACGACAGCGACACCGCTAACGCCATTTGGTTGGCCGCACCGTTCGATTCTACCACTAATGCTTGGGGGAGCGAGATCTACTTCGAGGCCCCGGTAAAGAACCCGCTGGAGAACGGGAAGAAGATCCTAGAAGCCGGGGAGGTCGCGTACTGGCCGGAAGGTCGTGCGTTGTGCGTGTTCTTCGGGCCGACCCCCATATCCAAGGGCGACGCCCCGGAAGCAATTTCCGAGGTCACGCCGGTGGGTAAGCTGGTCGGTGACCCTCGCGCCTTCGAGGCTGTGAGCGACCGCCGCAAGGTCATGGTGCGCCGGGAGTGAGGAAATGCACGGTATGAGCATGCTCATGCCTCTCCTTCCCTCGAAGAAGGAAAAGGCACTCATCAACAAGGGCGATCACCTGATCTACTCTGTCACCGGGACGGTAGGGGATAAGAAAGTCCAAGGGGCGCTGGGAATCAAGTTCGTGGCGGTCAAGGAGAACGAATTCATCGTCGAGATCCTGCCCAAGGGCGTGCCGTTCATGAACCGGGCCCGGCTCACCTTCCCGTGGAACGGTTTGGACCTCTCGGATCTGGGAGGCATAGTGGCGGGGTGGTCGATCCGTCACGACGGGGAACGACTCGGGAAGGATAAAATCACCACGCCCTTCGGGGAGCGGGAGGTTGAGCACTATATGCGCATCGAGCAGCTCGAGAATGGAACTCTCAAGACCGACCAGTTCATCGATCCCGTCCATTGCCTGCCCTATGGTGCCCGGCTCTCAGGGAAGAGCGGGGACGTGCTCTTCGGTCTGATGGAGACCAGTCTGGACTGGGTGAAATCAGATAAGTAGAGAAAATACCGGAATTGGCTCACAATATTGAGACCATCGTCCTTTCAAACAAGTATTGTCCGTGACCAACCAACATAACTGGCCCAGCCCATGATACGATGCCTCGGGCACGTTCATGGGCCGGAGGGGGTGTCAGTTTGCTATTTGGAAGTAAGAAGGTGTACGGAGCCGTTTTAGCGGTGCTGATATTGGTGTTGGTGATCGTCACCACGCCGGCATTGGTAGGCGCTGAAGCAAAGTCAGATCAGAAGAGCACTGCAAAGAATGTTATAATGATGATCCCGGATGGGGCGTCCTCGACCCACTATACGCTGGCAAGGTGGTATAAGGGAGGGTCGATGGCCCTTGATGAGCTGCCGGTCGGCCTAGTCAGGACTTACGGCGGAGAGTCAATAATCACCGATTCCGCCCCTGCTGCCACGGCTTTCGCCACTGGCCATAAGACCTCCGACAAGTACGTAGGAGTACTCCCCGGCCCGGTGACAATACCGGGAGTGGATGTTCCTTCCACCGATGATCAGTACAAGCCGGTCGCCTCCATCTTGGAAGCCGCCAAGCTCAAGGGGATGTCCGTTGGCCTTGTCGCCACATGCAACATTCAGCATGCGACCCCAGCTGGATTCTCAGCCCATATCACTGACCGCAACAACTACAACGAAATCGCCGAACAACAGGTCTACGAAGACATAGACGTCGTCTTCGGAGGTGGTTCTCAGTACCTCCTTCCGACCGGCGAGGGCGGCATGAGGACTGATGACACCGACCTGACCGAGGTGCTCGTTTCCCGGGGATACTCCTACATAACTACCAAGAGCCAGATGGAGGGTTTGTCATCCTCAACCTCCAAGGTCTGGGGCATGTTCGCCCCTAATGCCATGGCTCATGATTTCGACCGTTTCCTGTACCCTGAGCAGCCGTCTATAGCCGAGATGACGGATAAGGCAATCGAGATACTGAGCAAGAACCCCAGGGGATTCTTCTTGATGGTGGAAGGCAGCCAGGTCGACTGGTCTTCACATGCTAATGACCCCGTGGGAGTCATAAGCGAGATGCTGGCGTTCGATGATGCGGCCAAGGTTGCACTCGACTTCGCAAAACAGGATCGGAAGACCATGATCATGTCCTTCACCGACCATGGCAATGGTGGGATGACAATCGGGAATAAGAATTCGGACAGTACCTATTCGAAGATGAAATTGTCCTCGGTGATCGATCCCCTGAAGAAGGCCAAGTGTACCGGCTATGCCCTGATGGAGATCCTGGGAACTGATGTAACCGATCTCAATGTTAAGGCCAAGGTACTTGAATACTATGGGCTGGAACTAACCGACAAAGAGGTCGCTAGTATTCTGTCTAAATATGATCAGACAAACAAGAAGTGGACCATCGATCTTGACTATGTCCTGGGACCCATGATGTCCAACCGTTCATATATCGGATGGACCACCACCGGCCACACTGGCGAGGATGTGACGCTGTATGCCTACGGTCCAGGAGCCCCCCACGGCCTCCTGGACAATACTGACTTGGCCCGTGTCGCCGAGCGGTCACTGGGATTGAGCCTCAACAACGCCGAGCAGAAGCTCTATAACGAGGCCAGTAGCGCGTTCTCCGGCATGAGGGCCCAGGTCTCGATCGATACCACCAACCGAGAGCTCGTGGTGACCAAGAATGGAGCCGAGATTGCCACGATGCCGCTCAGTTCAGATCTCCTGAACGTAGGGGGTAAAACCTACCAGCTTTCCGGCGTGGTGATTTATGCCGAGAAGAGCGGCAAGGCGTATGTTCCCCAGGACGCTGTCCGGCTCGTCAAATCCATCACATCGATGCACACTGGATGCGGCATCGTGGCTCTGGGCCCGGTCGCTGGCTTGATTTGAACAGAAGATGCGACATCTAAACCTCTTTTTTTCTATCTCACTTGCTCCCCACCGCCTCGAAGCCCTCGAACACCACCGACGGGACGACCATATCCCCTACCGTCCGGGTGTCGTTGGCGATCTCCAGGACGTTCTTGAGTCCATCATAGATGTTGCCGACGATGAGCGCGTGCTTGATCTGACCCTCGATCGACCCGTTCCTCACCACATGAGCCAGGCGAGTTTCCAGGGCGAAAGCCCCGGTGTATGGATTGACCGTCGGGAAGGCGAACTTTTCCACCACCACAGCCTCGTCCATGGAAGATATTATCTCCTCAGCGGAGCGGAGGCCGGGTTTGAGCACTAGGTTCACCGCCCGGCACCCTGGGGAGCCCAGGAATTGGAACTGGGCATCGATCGGTCCTCGGCGCATGCCGTTGCCCGATGGTGGCTTCTGGGCCACACTGGAATTGTAGCTGTCGTATAGGAAGGTCTTGAGCACACCGTTCTCCACGACCTTCTTCACCGAGGTCGGTACACCCTCATCGTCGTAGGCTGCTGAGAGAGCGCCGCGTGGGTCCGCGGGGTCGTCGGCCAGGGTGACCTTGGACGAGGCCACGCTCTTGTCCTGCATCGACCCCCAGGGGCTGCGCCGCTTGTTGACGCTCTCCGCACTCAGGGCGAAGGCGACGGAGTATGAGAGCATCTCCCCCAGCTCGCCCGGGGAGATCATGACAGGGGCCTTGAAGGGCCCCTCAAGCGACTTTGCCTCCCGAGCCTGGAGGGCCTGACGAGCGATATTCTCGCCCATCCTCTGAGGATCGTAGTCCTTCAGCCAGGGGGAGTTGAAGGACCCTACGCCTTCCCCGGGAGACGGCCCCGACGCCATGGCGTCGTAGCCGGCAAATACCAGGGTGCCATGATTGGAGACCTCCAGGCCGTTGGTGTTGATTACCGTGGCGGTGGTGGCTGCAGCGCGCATCACTCCCCGCGGGACCTTGGCCCCGCGGTCGGTCACGGCGCCCACGGTGGACCTGACCAGCTCGACCAGCTCATCGACCTCCAGGGAGGCGATGCGATCATCCCGCGCCGCCGGGGAAAGGCCCGCTCTCGTCGGCTGGGGAAAGCGATCATAGGTGCGAGAGGCCGGGGAGCGGTCGGCCAGCATGGATGCCGCTCGAGCGCATCCTTCGGCATCCTCCACGTTCGTGCAGGCCGAGGATGCCTGAGCCAGTTTGCGACCTTTGAGGACGCGCACGGCCAACCCCTGATCCCCCTTCTCTTCCACGATCTTGATGCGATCGTCGTCGACGTATACGCTTTTGGTGACCGAGGTGACGGCAAAGGCCTCGGCCTGGGTCGCGCCCTCTCGCCGAGCCACGGAGAGTGCCCGGTGCGCCAGATCGATGATGTCCATTCAATCACCCCCGGCGATTATCTGGGAGCGACAGTACGGACCTCCTGATGATACAGGAACGTAATCTTCGGTGCCCTTCCCGCACTGTCCGGCATCGTGGCCGACCTTCCGGCCCACTGCGTCCGTGGTCTTGAGGATGTCAAGAGCCTTTCCGGTGAGGGTGATGGCCCTCAGCGGCCTGGTGACCCTGCCGTTCTCGATAAGGAACCCGCGGTGGGCCTTGGCCTCGAAGCCCCCGCCCACGGGATCCTCCATGCCGTTGACGAACTTGTCGGTGAGGATGCCGAACTTGATGTCCTCGACCATTTCCTCCAGGGTCCATTCCCCGGCTTCGAAGAAGGTATTGGTCATGCGTACCCACATCCGCCGACCGAAGTCCTGAGCCCGCCCATTGCCGGTAGATTGCACCCCCATCTCCGCCCCGGTCTCCAGATTTTGC
Source organism: Methanomassiliicoccus sp. (assembly GCA_033485155.1). Taxonomy (NCBI): domain Archaea; kingdom Methanobacteriati; phylum Thermoplasmatota; class Thermoplasmata; order Methanomassiliicoccales; family Methanomassiliicoccaceae; genus Methanomassiliicoccus; species Methanomassiliicoccus sp. The sequence goes on along the minus strand of JAWQJJ010000002.1, from coordinate 63,711 downwards.
ATGTATCCCTGGTATACGCCGTCCTCGATGATCGTGGTGCGCGACGACGGCGTCCCCTCGTCGTCGAAGGTGATGGACCCGTAGCCGCCCTCCAGTGTCCCGTCGTCAACCATGGTGATCTGCTCGTTGGCGACGACCTTTCCGACCTGGTCGGTGAGGAAGGACCGCCGCTTCACGATCTCGTCCGCCTCCGAGGCGTGGCCCATGACCTCGTGGGCCAGGAGGCCGGTGATCTCAGGATCGGTGATACATGTGACCATGCCCGAAGGCGGTTTGATCGACCCCAGCTGGACGATGGCTTCCCGTGCGGTGTTGACCCCGACCTCAGCGAGATCGTACTGCTGCAACAGCTCCATGCCCCTGGTCCCCGCGATGCTCTCGCGGTACGACTCCATGCGGCCGTTGTCGGCGGCCACGGTATTGGCGATGAGCCTGATCCGCTCGTCCTCCCAGTGTAGCGAGGAACCGAAGGAGTTGACCAGGGTGGTGGCCCTCAAACCCTCAGCATAGATGGCATTGGTGTTCACGATCCTATCCGAGATCTTCTGCGCCTCATCGAGGTCCTTGACCATGGACAGCTTCTCTTCGATCGGCACGCTGGCCGGCGGGATGCGAGCTTTCGCCCGGAAGCTTCCGGTCCTCGATGGCTGCTCGGGGATCGGCCGCCCGGGGCAGTCGCCGGTCCTGGCCGCTCGCACTGCTTTCCGGGCCATCTCCGCGATACTCATCCGATCGATGGTCGCGGAAGCGGCGAAGCCCCAGGAACCCCCTATCCGGGCTCTGAGCCCAATGCCTGCCAGGCGAGCGTTGGACATGTTCCTCAGCTCATGGTTGGACACTGCAATGAGCAGCGACCTGCTGTCCTGGTACCTGGCATCGCAGAACTCGGCGCCCTCGTCCTGCATTATCCGTACGGCCTTCCGCAACTCGTCATCCATCAGATCACCCTCGGCTCCTTGTTCGCGGAGGTTAGCGATTCGCATCCCCGCTTGGTCACTACTACATCGTCCTCGATCCTGATACCGCCCACACCGGGCACGTACACTCCCGGCTCGATGGTGAACACCATGTTCTCCTCGAGGACCATGTCGACGGCGGGGGCGAGCCTTCCGCCATCGTGGACATTGATGCCCAGGCTATGGCCGGTCGAGTGGATAAGCGACCCTTTGAACTCGGTTGAGTCGATGTATGAGCGGGCCGCCGCGTCAACCTCGCGTCCGTTGACCCCGGCCCTCACCGCACCCATGGCCAGCCGCTGAGCCTCTTGAACCACTGCGTACATCCGCAGCAGGCGGTCGTCGGCATGACCGGCAAAGAACGTTCTTGTAATGTCGGAGCAGTACCGGCGGACCTTGCACCCAAAGTCGAAAAGGGCGACATCACCCTCCTTCAGCCGCCCATCCCCGGGGGAATGGTGCGGCTCCGCTGACGGCGGGCCGAAGGCGGCGATGGTCTCGAAGGATACCCCGCTCGCGCCCAGCCTCTGCATATGATAGCCGATTTCCGCACCGGCCTCATACTCGGTCATCCCAACTTTCACCAGGTCAGGTATGCTGTCTGCGACCCGAGAGGCGATGCGACAGGCCTCCCGCATGGCCTCGATCTCCTCGGCGTCCTTCACCAGCCGGGCGGCGGTGATCTCCCTGCCCACATCCACCAGCCTCGCTTGGGGCGCAGCCGCCTCGATCTCCTTCACCCAGTGATAAGTGATCCCCGTGCCATTGATGCCTAGGTGGGTCACCCCCTTCAACGAGGCGGCCATCTGTTCCGCTCGTTCGGCGGCGGAGAAGTACGGTACCACATCCGCCTGGATCGACCTAGCCGAGGTCTCTTCCAGCCTGGATGTTATCAGTCGCAGCTTCCCATCGGGGTAGAGGATGGCCGGACAGTGCTCGAACAGCCCGGAGGTCAGTCCTGTGGCATGGAAGAAGGAGGCATCGGTGATCGGCTCCTCGTCGTTGACCAGCAAAATAGCGTCCACAGGCTCGGAGAGCTTGGAGAAGATGCGCAGGACCCTGTCTTTCATGAACACCACCTCTCAGAGTAGGTCTTGAGAGCGAATAAATGTGATGCATGAACCGGCCCCGCATCCCTCTCCGCCGAGGATGGGTCGCGGCCAGATCGGGAATGGCGACGACCGCTGATGCATTTCCATAGGTTGAAATATGAATAATTCTTGTAACTTTAAAAGTAGGTGAATTTACATGGTCACGCTTGGTACCGCTTTTGAGGACCTAGACAACGAACTGGAGAGCATGCTGGACATGGTGTCCGAGGCCCTCGATCTGATGGAGAAGGACAAGAAGGAGGAGGCCATGGAGGTCCTTGCTGACCTCGAGGACGCCCTCCTGGACTTCCTGGACTACGAAGAGGTAGAGGAGGAGGTCGAGACCGTGGAGATCGTCGAAGAGCCCAAGAAGGCCGCGGCGAAGCCGAAGAAGGCGGCTGCTCCCAAGAAGGCCCCCGCAACCAAGAAGGCCGCGGCGAAGCCGAAGAAGAAGTAAACACGGCGGCCCACCGGCCACCTTTTCCTTTGTTTTTCACACCCCGATCCACACGTTCCCTAACACCCTCTTGATGGCCGCTACCGCGGACAGAGCCGCCAGGTAACTCGTAGAGGGGGTCATGGGCGAGGGGACGTTGTGGGTCTCGCACTTGAGTTCGCCGAAGTCTCCCTTCACCACGAGAGTATGGGCGTTGCGCTCGGTCGTGGGATCGCAGATGATCGTCACGCGGGTCTCGTCGAATCCCACTCCCAGGAGAGAGATGGTCGCCGCGACATTGAGGTTCTTGGGGAACTGGTGAGAGGCATCGCGGGCATTGCCCTCGAAGACCACTGTGGGCTCGGTGAGCTGGTCCACGTCGATGCCCTTCATCGTCAGACCCGGCGCGCCCTTCAGGCCCTTGGGCCCCTTGCGAGTGGTGAGATGCACCTCCTTGATACCAGCCGCGGAGGCGGCATGCAGTCCGTCGGTGCCGCAAATCGCTCCGGACGGAACGTAGATGCGGGAGCGGTGCTTCTTAGCCAGGTCGTAGCACCTCATCCTGAAGTCCTCATCGGCGAACACCCCCACGCTCATGACCATGACGTCCACTCCGTTCTCCAAGGCAAAGGGAATGAACTTGCGGGCGGCGTCCTGGCTCGCAGCCTCGACCGCCAGGTCGATCTCTCCCAGCACCTTGGCCAACTTACCGTTGACATTGTCGATGTACTGGGCCTTCTCCAGGCTACTGATGAGATGGACGGCAAAGTCCTTGCTCTGATCAGTGACATAGATGCGATCGACCTCCGGCATGTCGTGCACCGCCTTGGCCAGCACAGAGCCGATGGAGCCGCATCCGATGATGAGTATGCGCACGAAAGGCGAGAATGACAGCGATGGATAAGAAGTTGTCCCACCTATGCTTTGTTCAGTAGATAGCCGGGACGCGTCTGGGTGGCCCCAATACGTTAGGGCTGGGCTGTGATCAAGACGATACCATCTGCGAGGTTTCAACGGTCCGAGGCAACGACCTGATTCAGGGGTCCAGAAAGCTTGATCGGAGTTGTTCCGTGCTCACCGATAAATTCTGGCTAGCCGATATCATAGCCATCCCTAGAAGATACACAATGATGAAAAAGAGCATATAAAAAAGAAAAAGGTTTGGAGGCTCGTCCTCACTTCTTCTTGTACCGGTACACGATGAAGCCGACCGCCAGCATGGCCACGACGACCACGCCGACGATGCCGAGCATCCAGCCGCTGTCGCCGCCGCTGGCGGCGCTCGAGGCCATGCTCATGGTGGCCAGCGAGGACGACTGTCCGGCGGTGACGGTGACCTGCTGCGTCATCGTCACGTAGCCGTCCTTGGTCACGGTCATGGTGTAGGTGCCGCTCGGCACTCCGGTGAACTCGAAGTGGCCGTTGACGTCGGTGGTCGCGGTCATGCCGTTGCTCAGCGTGACCGTGGCGTTGTCCAGCGCCGTACCGTCAGCGCTGCGGATGACGCCGGAGAGCGAGCCGGCGTTCTTCATCGTGGTGAACGACGACGAGGCGCTCATCTCGTTGCCGGCCAGATCCTTGCCGGCGACCGCTACCGAGTACGCCGTGTCGTAGCTCAGAGCGCGAGACGGCGTGAAAGTCGCCACGTTATCGTTCCAGGCGATGGTGCCGTCGACCCCGCCGACGGTTATGGTGACGGCGCTGGTGTTCATCGCCTCCGAGAAGGTGACGATGATGGCGGCGTTGACGCTGGCATCGTCGCCGCTCGGCTCGATGACCGCGGTCGGCGCGGCGGTGTCGACGACGATGTGGACCGTCGCCTCGCCGACGTTGCCGGCCATGTCGACGGCGCGGACGGTCACGGTGTGCTCGCCGTCCGCCAGGTCCGTCAGCTCCAGCGACAGATCGGTGGTGACGATGAACGCGCCGCCGTCCACGCTGTACTCGGTGCGGTCGAGGCCGGAGCCGGCCTCGTAGGCCGTCCACTCCACCGTCGCCTCGCGAGCGACGGTATGCACGCCGTCGACCGGCGCGGTGATGGTGACCACCGGCGCGGTGGCGTCGATCTCGAACTCCACGTAGGTGGAGTTCCAGTTGCCGGCGTAGTCCTCGGCCTTGAGCGTCACGTTGTGCTCGCCGTCCGCTAAGCCGGTAACGAGGAACGAGGTGGCGTTGTGGTGATCGACGAACGCGCCGCCGTCCACGCTCAGCCAGTAGCGTCCGACGGTCGAGTCGGAGACCCCGGACCAGGAGACGGTCACGTCCCTGGAGCTGAGGAGCGAGCCATCGCTCGGCGAGATGGTCAGCACCGGCAGAGCGGTCTGGATGTTGAAGTCCTTGGTCACCGTGCGGAAGTGGCCGGCGTGGTCGTAGGCGCGCACCGCCACGGTGTGGTGGCCGTCCTCGAGGTCGGCGATCACGAAGTAGTCGTGATCGACGTCCGCGAACGCTGCGCCGTCGACCGACACCGAGGTGTTGAGGATGCCGCTGCCGGCATCGCTCACCGTCCAGGTGACGTTGAGAGACGAGGTGTTGTACCATGCTCCGATCGCCGGCACGGTGACGTTCACCGCCGGCGCGGCGGTGTCGACGATGAAGCTGACCTCGGCATAGCTGCTTCTGCCTCGGACATCGAAGGCGGTGACGTTCACGACGTGCTCGCCGTCCTCGAGATCGATCGTGTCCATAAGATCCTGATCGACGTCGACGGCTTCGGCGCCGTCCACGCTTATGGTGTAGTGATCAACGTTGGCGCCGGTCCACTGCACCTCGACCGAGCCGGAGGTCACGACATCGTCCTCCGCCGGCGAGGTAATAGAGACCGTTGGCATGTTCTTTGGAGTATAGGTGCTGGAGTAGACAGTGAACGGAGCGCTCTCTCCGTTCTGCTCGTACCATACGGCGATGGCTCCCCCGTCATCGTTCATCGCCAGCTGGGGTGCGAAGATGGACTCACTAACCGAGACATCCTGCGTATTGGCCCATGCACCATTGGTGAAGGAGCGGGAGTAGAGATGGTCATACGACCCGCCGGTCTCGTACCACAACACGATGATCTCTCCATAGGTGTCGATCGAGATCTGGGGCATCTCGGAGGTGTAATCATCGTTGGACAATATCTCCTCCGTGCTCCAGGTGCCGTCGTAGAGAGTCCGCGCGGTGGTCACGAGGTGAGTGCTGCCGTTATCCACCGTCCATACCACCCCGATGTCGCCTTTGTCGTTCATCACCACTTGGGGGGAGGTCGAGGAGACCCCGTCCTCGGAGAGCGTACCGGGAACAAACCATGTTCCGTCGAACCGTACAGTCCCGTTGATGACATATTTTCCGCCGTCCTCCTGCTGCCACACCACGAAGGGCACTCCAGCTGCGGAGAGCGCGACGTCAGGGTTGGCACAGGCACCGCCGCCTATTATGGACAGCATATCGGGATTACCCCACTGTCCATCGTCGAGAGCGACTGCGCGAACTACATTGACGTCATTCCACGCCTCGAGCCATACCGCCATCGCACTGCCGTTGCTGTTCATGTCCACCTGGGCGGAACCGGCGCTATGAATGCCATCGTTTATGAGGCGAGACTCGCCCCAGCCACCATCCTCGTAAATGCTGGCATAGATGTCTGAGGTCCCATCATGGTTGGCGTCATAGACCACGACCGCATACCCGGTCCCGTTCATAGCCACCTGCGGTGTGGGTATGGACATCAGGTCCGAATCGAGCTCATAGGGTGACCCCCATTCCCCCCCGGTCAAGGATGCGGCCTTGGCATCGTACCGTGAGCCATCGAACTGGGCATAGATCACCACGGCGTTCCCGGCGTCGTCGATGGCGACCGCTGGGTTCCAGCAGTTGCCCAGACCGGCCGATAGTGTGGTCACAACGCCCCATGATCCGCCGGTGTAAGTGGTGGCGTTGATGACCCAGTAGTCTCCATCATAGCTGCGCCAGGCAGCGACGGCGTCTCCAGCGGAGTTCATCGCCATCTTGCATTCCTTCGCATCGTAGCCCTCCCCGCCCTCGAGGAGCGTTGGGATAGACCAATCGCTTGTTCTCCTTGCATCCGCGCTCGTGATCACCACGACACAAGAGAGAAGCATCATTGCGCACAGCGCCACTGCTATCGTTCTTCTAGATAACATGTACATCCCTTCTCTGTAAAACCTCGAAAGGTCGAACGCTGGGAGGACCGACTTAATTAGTATTTAATGTATAATTATCTCTTAGGATAATTGATAACGAGGTCAATGTGGCCTGATTTTCAATCCTTAGAATAAGAGATGTTGGACTGTCGAAGTACAACATGTAAAACTGGTGAAACTTAAACGATCGATCTAGTGTTCCATCCACCAATCATTTTATCTCCCTCGGTCCGATGGGGCGTCGATGAGGTACGAGAACCTTGAGCACACCGCGGATGTCATGATCCGGGCATATGGGGCTACCCTCGAGGAGTGCTTCCAGAACGCGGCCTACGGCATGATGGATCAGATCCTCGACGTGTCTGCGGTGGATCCCAAGGTCAAGGAGACATTCTCTGTCGAGGGCGGCTCGAGGGAGGACCTGGTGTACAACTTCCTATCAGAGGTGCTGTTCATCTTCGACGCCAAGAAGCTCGCACTCTCTGCATTCCAGGTCATCTTGATGGATGGCCGATTGGAGTGTAGAGCCGGGGGAGAGAGGTTCGATCGTGACAAACATTCGCCAAAACAGGAAATAAAGGCCGTTACCTATCACATGTTGCAGGTGAACGAGAGAGAGCCGTCGATAACGGTCCTCTTCGACGTATGAACGTAAAAGCATCAGCCATCGCCTACCCCATACAGGGCCTGATCAAGTACCACGGCCTGAGGGATGAGAGGCTCCGCCTCCCATTCCATGACTCCATATCAGTGTGCACCGCGCCGATCCACACGCATACCACTGTACAATTTGGACTCGGGTCCGACTCGGCGTGCATCGATGGGGTCGAGGTCCTGGATCGGGACATGGAGCGGGTGCGGGAGGTCGTCGACCCTATGCGGGAGGAAGCGGGAGTCAGCAGCGGCATGCACATGGAGTCCCGCAGCGATTTTCCTTCCAACATCGGTCTGGGTGCTTCGGCGTCCGGCTTCGCCGCGTTGGCTGTGGCAGCAGCCCGAGCGCTTGAGCTGGAGCTGAGCCTGGAGGAGATCTCGCGCTTCGCCCGTCGGGGGGCGGGCTCGGCGGCCCGCGCCGTGACCGGAGGGTTCTCCCGCTGGTACGCGGGCACCGGAGACAGGGATTCCGTCTCCCGTGCCATCCCCTACCCCGATGACCTGGACCTGGCAGTATTGGTCGCCCTGGTCCCGGCCCACAAGTTCACCGACACCGCACACCGCGAGGTGCTCGGCTCCCCGTTCTTCAAGGCCCGTCTGGAGTATGTACCCACGGTCCTGGACAAGATGGAGAGGGCGATCAGAGCCGGCGATGCGGAGGAGATCGGCCGTTTGGCCGAGGCAGACACCATGTTGCTCCACGGCATCACCATGACCGGGACGGACAGCATGGTCCTCTGGCGCCCAGACACTGTTCGGATCATATTAGAGGTGCAAGCCATGCGCCGGGAGGGCCTACGCTGCCATTTCTCCATCGACACCGGTGCGACTGTATATGTGAATACCACCGCTGACGATCTGCCGGCCGTCAGGAAGCGGATCATCGCCCTGGGCCTGCAGACGCTCACCTGCACGGTGGGCGGTGAGGCTAGGGTCGTCCCCCAGCATCTGTTCTGACCATCAATAAAGATCGTATCCAGAGTGGTCGGGGTTGAGACAGGGGAGAATCACGCTTTCCGGGCGTACTCGGGATCGGCGAGGCCGGTAGCGCTCACGTTGACACAGACGATGACCTCTCTGGCGGGGTATCCCACGAGGGTCGTGACCTCCTCGCTTCTGACGACCACTCTGACCTCACCGCTGGCACCTGAGGCTCTGGCCTTCTGGACGACCAGCTCGGAGACCATCTTCTCAGCGTTATTCCTGGCATCTTCCAGCTCGAGGTAGGAGATGGGGACGCCTAGCGGGGACTCGATATGGAAGCGATCGGCCATCGGCAGGATGGACACACGGGCCGACTCGCATACCTTGCTCGCTACCGCTCCGACCGCGTTCCCCACATCATAATCCGAGGGGATGGTCGCTAAGGTCCCCAGCCTCGATCCTACCAGTGGAATGAAGGCTCCGGCGGGTGCCCCCACCCCCACAATGGGCAGACGTAGAGCTGGCTTCATCTCCACCAGAGGGTCAGGTTCGGCCCCGGCCATCACGTCCATGACCTTCTTGAACTCCTTGGTCTCCCCGCCTGTCCGTTCGTGACCGAACAGGGCGGCGGAGAGCACCTCCTCGGAGATCTTGGTTACTATTAACCTTAGGATATGGTCCGCCATCCCCTCCCTGCTCATGGCCAGTGAATCCGCGATCATTCCCAACGCGAGCTCTGACGGTCTGACGTCCCCCGCGGAATATTGACCGAGCACTTGCAGAAGGTCGGTCGGGGTGAAGCCCAGCCTGACCACGAGACCCCTGCCCATCATCGAGCGAAGATGCTCTTCGATGAAGTGTTGGCCCGGAAGGCTCGACCGGAGGTCGTCAAGGCTCAGGGCGCCACTGTTACGCAGGCACCCATAAATCTCGCGTTCGTTAGCAGAAAGTCCGTTCACCACGTCCTTGTTGACTTTGAAGAACCGGTAGTCTGGTGAGGCCCGCATCCTGTCGAGCAGGGCGGGATGCTCAAGGCCGGCCCGGCACAGGGGTACCACCCGTTCAGGCCCGATGTGCAATCGATAGCGATCAGCATAGATGTCGGAATCACCCCCCATGGCGCAGGTACGGATGTCCGCAGTCTGCACCCGGGTTCGCCATCCTCCGATCACCGTTCCGCTCTCCGACACGCCGGGAAGGCCGCCCCGAAGCAGCGCGATATCGGTGGAGGTGCCTCCAATATCGACGACCATGCAGTCATTCTCGTTCGCCAGGAACATGCCGCCGTTGGCGCTCGCCGCGGGACCGGAAAGGATGGTCTCGATCGGCCGCTCCCGGGCCACCTCCATCTTCATGAGGCTGCCGTTGCCCTTGACCACCATGGTAGGGCAGTCGATACCTCGCCCCTTCAGGATAACGGCAATGCTGTCCAGGAACTCCTCGATCGCCGGGATGAGCCTGGCGTTGAGGACCGCGGTGATGGTCCGCTCCATGATCCCGAGCTCGCCGGTGAGGTCATGGCCTACTACCACGGGAAGGCCGGTCCGTTTCTTGGCGAGCCTCTTGACCTCGTTCTCGTGGCTTGGGTTTATCACGCTGAACATGCTGGAGATGGCTAGGGCGTCGACATTCCCAGACACGTCGTCGATCGCCGAGCCGACCTCTTCCATGCTCAGCGCGGAAATGGCTCTACCCTTGGAGTCATGCCCGCCCGGTATGAAGACTTGCTTTCTCGCCCCGAGATCCCAATCGCTCTGAGGCTTCCAGCCGATACCTATCAAGCCGACGTCGCCGCCTTTGCCCTCCAAAATCGCGTTCGTCGCCAGTGTGGTGGAGACCGATGCCAGGTTGAGCCTTGACGGGGGGACCTGACTGAGCTCCAGCGCCTTGTCGATGGCGCCCTCCAGACCGATGAGCAGATTGTGATGAGTGGTTGGCCACTTGCACTTGGCTATGACCTTCCGCTCGGTCAGGTCTACGACCGCCGCATCGGTGAAGGTACCGCCGGTGTCTATCCCCAGACCGAGGATGGTATCGGAGTGGAAGGAAGCCATGCTATCCCTTAATCGGCTCCCTCCAAAGCGAGATCGGGCAAAAACCTTGCCCCGGGATTCTAAACCCGGTCGGCTGTGGCTTGGCGGGTCACACCCCTCACTGACCTTTCAACGCTCCTACAGGCCAACCTATTTATCCAGCCCCTGATTAGCTTGGGGGCATGGATGTTGTTGGCATTGGGGCGTTGAACGTTGACCTGTTCTACGAGGTCCCCTCGCTCGAGTTCGCCGGCCTGAGGTTCGAGGCAGGCAGCGAGACCATGGACGACGGGGAGCTGTTCGCCCGGTTGTCAGAGGCCCTTGCCGACTCCAAGCTTGTAGCCCGGAGCGGAGGGGGGTCCGCGGCCAATACCGTGGTGGCGCTCTCTCGCATGGGTTACTCCACCGCCTTCCTTGGCATCGTCGGTAAAGATGAGGACGGCAGGTTCCTCCTTGGCTCGATGGGGAGCGTGGACGTTTCCCGGGTCAAGCGGTACCGCAACACCGGGCTATGCATTTCCCTGCTCCACCATGGGGAGCGATCCCTCCTGGGGCTGCCCAATGCCAACGACCTATTCTCCTTCGCCCCCGAGGATATGGAGATCCTCAACTCCTCCAAGATCGTCCACTTCAGCTCCTTCTCCAGCGACTCCGCCCTGCGCATGCAGAAGCAGATCCTGGAACTGCTGGATGAGGGGGTCTTCGTCTCCTTCGCCCCGGGCGAGAAGTACGCCCGACGGGGGTTGAAGGCGATCGGCGACATTATCGAACGCAGCCGCTTCGTGTTCGTCAACGAGCGCGAGGTATCTATGCTGACCGGCCTTCCCCCGGCCGAAGGGTGCAGGACGTTGATAGAAATGGGAGCAAGGGTGGTGGCCTGTACGCTAGGGAATCGAGGGTCGATTATCGTTACCCGCAACTCGGAGCTGCATGTGCAGGCCAAGAAGGCGGTGGTGGTCGATACCACGGGGGCCGGCGACGTCTATGCCGCGGGGTTCCTGGCCGGTTACCTCGACGGCGCGACGCTGGAAACGTGCGGGGAGATCGCCTCCGCGGCCGCCGCCCTCAGTCTGTCCGCGTACGGACGGGACAGCTACCCCGACGAGCGGTTCCTGAGGAAATACGCCAGGGAGCTTCTATGAGTCCCGGTAGAGAAACATGCGGCTAGGTTGAATATTCGTTCACCTCGTGTGAAAAAAAAGAATAGGCAGAACGGAGCTTTAGGCCCCGGCCCGCATCTGTGCGGACCAGGCTCGATGGCATCTCGGAAAGAGGAACTACGATGGACTTTGACGGGCTCGAGGAGACCATGACCGGGGGGTGGAGGCAGTTCATTAGCGACGGTGAGGGCCCCATCACCAAGAACGACAATGCCTTCGAGCTATGCACCGATATGATCGATAACGGGGGCGCCTTTTTCAAGATCATCAGCAAGTATGACGATGTGCTGGCCGACATACTCCAGCGTCCTAACTACAAGGCGGGGGATACTCTTCGCCTCATCCTGCCCTTCCTCAAAGCTTACGGCGCCACCGATACCTGGATGCTGGAGTTCTCCCGCAAGAACATCGTGACCGTCCCCGGAGCCAGGAAGACGATGCGCTTCGTCCAGGAGTTCATGACCCCGTTCATCGTTGCCACCTCCTATGAGCATTACATCAGCGCGGTGTGCGATGCTATCGGGTTCCCGCTGGAAAACACCTACAGCACCGCCCTGGACCTGGACTCGGTGAAGATGGAACCCTGGGAGGGAGAAATGCTCAAGCGCTATGCCCAGGAGATCGCCCGCATGGATGAGATCCGGATACCGGATGGCACCCGTAACGTCGAGGACCTCAAGCCCCGCGATCGGGACACCATCAAGCGACTGGACGAGATCTTCTGGAACGAGCTGACCGACCTGTCGTCGTACCAGCTGGTCCTGGACGTCAACCCGGTGGGCGGAGAGGAGAAGGCGTCGGCGGTGCTGGACATCCGCCGGCGTACCGGTATCGGCTTGGAGGACACCGCTTACGTGGGCGACTCCATAACCGATGTCCAGGCATTCCAATTGGTCCGCGAGGGGGGCGGCCTGACCCTGTCTTTCAACGGCAACGAGTACGCATTGCGAGAGGCGGAGTACGCGGTCATCTCCGACAACACGGTCATCACTTCGGTGCTGGCGGAGGCGTTCCACAAGGCCGGCATGGAGGGCATCAGCTCCCTGGTGGAGGACTGGACGATGGATAACCTGAGGTCGTCCGGTCTGGTGAACTCCTACCTGATGCGGGAGTTCGAGCGTGTGTACCCCGATAAGCCCCCCACGGTGGCGAGGATTACCCCGCACAACATGAAAACGCTCACCCGGCAGAGCCTGGCCTTTCGGCGTTCGGTGAGGGGAGAGACCATCGGGGCCCTCGGCTGATCACTGGGCCTTCTCCACCGCCTCGCCCATCATCCTAGCCAAGTTGGTCCACTCCTCCTCCCGGATATCCGGGAACACGAAGCGGGTGCATGCTTCGCACTTGCCCAGCTCACGGTCCACCGCATCGTCCAAGACGATGGTTACCTTGGGCGATATCCCCGCCTTCTTCAGAATGAGATCGGCGCACCGGTTGCGGCAGCCGTTCACCGCCACCAGATGATCAGGGTCCCCGCCGCTCATCTGCACCAGGATCGGAGATGCGGCCACGGTGCAGGCGCTGAACTGCAGGATGCGGTCGAAGTACTTGGGGGCGAACTCCTCTACCGCCTTCTCGATGAGCATGGAGCGCTCTCCGTTCGCTCCGCATATCACTACCATCACCCTCATTCGCCCATCTCCTTCAGGCTGGCGAGGATCTTGGCCTCGGCTGAGGCTATCGCTCGCTCATCGGCGATGGCGGTCTTGTCGATGATCACCGTTCGAGTAGGCATCACTCCATTCAGCATCATGGTCTGGGTACCGCAGCAACCGTCGCATCCCTCCACCACCAGGGTGCGGGAAGGGTCGAGGGACTTAAGCTCCTCGACGTACTTGGCCAGCCCGGCCCCCGCGGGGCAGGGGCTGAGCACTCGGATCTCCTTCTGTTCCGCCACCCTGCGAATGGCCTTCCGCACCACCCGGGCCGAAGGGGAGAAACCAGCGCACATCAGAATGTTGACCTGCCCCATGCTCATCCCTCGTAGAACAACTTGGGCTTGCCGACCCCGGTCACCGTTATTATCAACTCGAGCAGGAGGTTACCTCCCCATCCTCCACCCAGCTTGGCCTCTTTGCGGCGGTTGTCCACGAGGACCTCCACGCTGTCGGCCCCCGATGCCAGGGCTTTCTCCCGGACCAGGCGGCTGCCCTCCGTACGGGCATACTCGACCGCCTCTTCCAGGTGCATGAAGTCCTTCTTCTCCTGCATCCAATATAGAGTGCAGGGCGGGTTCTCCATCTCCGCCAGGCCCTTCTTGGGGCGGATCAGCAGCTCGACCGACTCCATGACGTTACCTGATATTGCTCCGGCGGCGTTGCCGATCTCGGAGTGCTCTGGCAGCACCAGATCAGTACCGAAGATCTTGGCTACCGCCGGAAGGTACGCCCCTACGGGGGCCCCGATGCCTATGATCGGCTTGTTAAGTTCCAGGTGGCAGGCGAAGTCCCGGCGACCCGTTCCCCGCACCATGTTGTTCATCAGGGCCATGGCTACCTCGTCCAGTTTAGCCTCCCCGACCTCCTCGAACACCAGCTTCTTCAGCACCTCGAAGGTGATCTTCTCTATGGCCGCGGTCTTGACCGCCCGGATGAATTCGGGGACGGGGAGACCCATGATCTCCGCCTGGATCGTCACGCCCATCTTGGAGGCCTCGGCATCATACTCAACGTAGGAGCCTTCGGCGTGCAGCATGTCCGTGGGGGTGAGTCCAATGCGCTGGATGATGCCCAGGGCCTCCATCTTCCTCAGATTGAGGGAGAGGGGGTGCACCTTCAACAGCTCAGCCAGCTCGTAAAGCGATCGAGGCTCCTGCCGGACGAGCTCGATGACCTTTCGCTGGTCATCGCTCAGGTCGAAGCCGTTGACGTCCTTGCAGAAGGTGAAGAACTCGGTGACCTGGGGGATGGTGTCAAGATCCATGTACGAAGGAACCCACCGCCCCTTGGAGCCCATGAGAGCCTCCAGCTTGGGCCGCAGCGCTGGGAACGAGGAGGAGGCGATACACAGCGGGATGACCCTCAGCGCGGTGAGGTGTATCTTCCCGCTCGCCACCACTACCCTGGAATCACCTCCTATTCCGGAGGTGAACACATCCACGGCCCGAACCCGGGTACGCCATCCACCCAGAATAGCCCCCTCGCCGTCCAGGCGGGGCCGGCCGTTACGCAGGATACCGATGTCTGTCGTCGTTCCCCCGACGTCGACGATGATGGCATTGTCCAGGCTGGTCAGGGCCTTGGCCCCGATGATCGATGCCGCAGGCCCGGACAGGATGGTCTCCACCGGTCGCTCCCTGGCCACCGACTCGTCCATGAGCGAGCCATCGCCCTTGACGATCATGAGGGGGGCCTTGATGCCGAACCTATCCTGCACCTTCCTAATAGAGACGATGAGGTCGGCGATTATGGGTATCAGGCGAGCATTGAGGACCGCAGTGATAGTCCGCTCGTGAAAGCCCAGGGCCGAGGATAGTTCGTGACCGCAAACCACCGGGCAGGGAGTGAGGGACTGCACCAGTTTCTTGATCGCGACCTCGTGCTCCGGGTTTCGCACGCTGAGGTAGCCGGAGATGGCGAAGGCGTCGACCTTGTTCTTCACCGCCTCCACGAACTCCTTAGCTCCCTCGATATCTAGCTCCGCCTTCTTCGCCCCCTCTAGATTGTGACCGCCCTTGATGCGGGCTATCTCGTCCACCGGGATGTTGGGTACGGCGTCATGGCCGATGACGATCAGACCGACCCGGCAGCCTTTGCCCTCCACCACCGAGTTAGTGGCCAGGGTCGACGAGACCGCCAGCAAATGGATCCGACCATCATAGGATCGGTCCAGGGCGGAGATGGCGTTGCCGATTCCGATCGTCAGATCCCCTCTGGTGGTCAGGGCTTTGGCCTTCGCCAGCACTTTACCGCTGGCCATGTCCAGGATGGCCGCGTCGGTATAGGTACCGCCGGTGTCGATCCCCAGTCCCAGGTTTTCTTCCTCGTTCTTTCCTGATACCATCATTGTCGCACGTCCATATCGGTTCGATCGTTGCTCGGGCCCATGGGCCCGTTGGGCCGCGCGGTCCCTGCCGCGCCGAGCCTTCACATCTTGATCTTGGGCTTTCCTGTCGCCGTAGCGGTCAGATCCACCCAGTTGGTGAACTTCATTTCCTGCCCATACCCGTCGCAGAAGCGGTGCTCGTCCACGTCCAGCTTAACCTTGATATCGACCGCCCCAGTACGCTTGATCCGCTCTTTCACGAAGTATTCAGCATAGGACTTGCCGGCAGCCATGGCCGAGTCGTAGTTGGAGTATTCCATGGGCGAGGAACCGGGTCCAAAGACGATGTACTTGAAGTCCTTGGGGAAGATGCGCACGGTGGCCGTCTCGGTCACCTGACTGAGCACCGCCCCTACGGCGTTCCCCACATCATGGTTCTCCGGGACGATGACCGGACAGCCCAGCCTGGTCTCCAGCGGCTTGATGAATACCTCAGCCGGGGCGCCCACACCTACGATGGGCACGATGGGCCGGGCTTGGACGTCCAGATCCTTCAGCACCTTGGAACCGGTGGCAGAGCGCAGGAGGAGGTCGAAACCTTTGGAGCTGGGGATCTCTCCGCCATGATCGACCACCGCCTTCTTGATGATCTCCTCGCCGATGCGGGTTATCATGAGGTCCATTATCATGTCCGCCAGTCTCCCCGGATCATCCCCGTACTTGTTAGCAAAGATCTTAAGGGCGCTTTCCGCGGCTTCTTTGTCCCCTGCTTCGTAGATCCCCTGAACATGCATGATGTCCGTGGGGGTCAATCCGGTCAGCTGGATATAGCCCCTCTTGCGCAGGGCGATGAGCTGGTCCTCGACGAACACCACATCGTCGATCCCGTTGATCGCTTCGAAGAGGGTACAGTCGCCGCGGTCCCAGACGAACTGGAGGACCCTTCTCTCCTTGGCTGACAGCACGGGAGACTCCCGACGTATGGGCAGGTAGAAGTTGATAGTGTCCTGCGCTGCCATTCTCGTCCTCAGCTCAGGGCGGCCCTTTGTGGCGATGGCCAGGGGCACCACGCGGTCCGGGCCGATGGTGAGATTGCCCTTGTCGTCCATGGTGACGTTGGAGTCCCCCCCGAGGCCGGAGGTCCAGATGTCGATGGCTCTGACCCTGGTACGCCATCTGCCCACCATGGAGCCTTCCATGTTGAGGCGCGGGAACCCATCCTGGAGGTAAGCGATGTCGGTGGATGTGCCCCCGAGGTCCACCACCAAGCAACTATCGAGCCGGGAGATCGCCCGGCCACCCATGAGGCTGGCCGCTGGGCCGGAGAGAACGGTATCCACCGGGCGCTCCTTCGCCACCGGCAGGCTCATCAGCCCTCCGTCTCCCTTGAATACATAGATCGAAGCGTCGATGCCCCGGGAGAGCAGTGAGCGCTCCATCGCCTCCAGGAAATCGTTGATGATCGGAAGCAGCTTGGCGTTGAGGACCGCGGTCACTGTTCGCTCGTAGATCCCCAGCTCTGCAGTCATGTCATGCCCCATGACCACCGGCAGATTGTACCGCGATTGCACCATCCCCTTGGCCGATGCCTCCTGGATGGGGTTGGCCACGCTGAACATGCCGGAGATCACCACGGCGTCGACCTCCTTGCAGACCTCGTCGATGGCCGCTTCCAGCCCCGCCTCGTCCAGGGGCTCGATCCGCTTGCCCATGGAATCGTATCCGCCGCGGACGAAGGCTGTTCGCTTGACATCGAAGGCCCACTCCGGCTGGGGGGTCCATCCTATGCCAATGAGCCCGACATCTCCTCCCCGCCCCTGCAGGATCGAATTAGTGGCCAGAGTGGTAGAGAGGCCGACCAGTTTGATCTCCGCGGGATCGATGTTGCCTTTCTCGATCGCCGCCTCCACGGCCTCGACGATGCCGATAGACAGATCCTGATACGTGGTGGACGCCTTGGCCTTTGCCAGCACCATCTGGGAATCGAGATCGACGATAGCTGCGTCAGTGAATGTGCCGCCAGTGTCCACACCTAATCCAAGGGTCATCAGGTTACAACCTCGTCGGCCCAATGGAGCATCTGGAAGGGGATTATGATGCCCCCGCATAAACATGTCTGATTTCGAACATTAGCCTGCCTGTTTCCCGGGGATCGTGGGCCCGGCCATTCAGAAAGACTAACTAAGGGGGCCCCCATTAGGGCCTGTCCGCATGATGGAGGCCGAGTTTTCCATCCGGGGCATGCGCTTCTGGATCGTGGACCTGGCTGCCGATCGGTCTTGCAGCGTCACCGTTACTGAGTGCATACCTTGGAGGAAGAAGGGGGGCCAGGCCCTGTTCGAGATCTATGGTATGGAGGGAGACGTAGAGGAAGCCATCGATGAGGTCCGGGCGCGTCCGGAGATCATCAGCGTGGAGGTGGTCGAATCGTCCGAGGGACGAGTGGTCGGTTCGGTGGCTATGCGGGACCTATGGGTCATCTGGAACATCGTGGACTGCGGCTGCTTCCTCGAGTCAGCATGGTCCAACGGGGACGGCAAAGCCTCGTTCAAGGTGTTGTCAGGCAGCGAGGGTTCCCTGCCCAACCTCATCAAGGCGATCTCCTCCCGGGGAGTGGACATCGAGATCACCCGGATCGCCCGCACCGTGGACCGTCCGGTGGTCACCAGGAAGCAGGAGAAGGTGCTGCGGCTCGCGCTGGAGAGGGGCTATTTCGACTACCCCAAGCGCATAACCCTGGAAGAGCTGGCCATCATGTCCGGGATGTCGACCTCCACCGTCGCGGAGACGATAAAAAGAGGGGAGAGGAACATCCTCAAAAACTTCTTCGAGAAGAGGAAGTGAGGCCGGCTCAGCGATGCCTGGTCCGGCCGATCTGTTCGTTGTACTTGCGCTCCACCCTGGACTGGTGATTGGCCACCGCTCGTTCGGCATAGGCACTGCCACCGATGTGGTCCATATCCTGGATGTAGAACTCGTGGTCGCACTTGGCGCACCGCACTTTGGGGCAGTTCTTCGTGGCCATGGGGCAGCCCCGGCAGGCGATGGTCCTGGCATAGGTCAGTGAGAACTCGAACCCGCACTGGGGGCATTTGGACTTACGAATGGTGGCCAGCGTGTTCCAGCTGACCCCGTGCTCCACCATAGCCTGGGCGTAGTTGGGGTGGATGAAGTCCCTCTGCCTCGGTCTATCCTCTTCGTCCCGGGCCACGCTTCATCCCCCATGGTGGGCCATGCCCTTCTCGACCTCATAGTAGTCCTTGACGATCTCATATGTGAGCCCATACCGTCCGAACACCGCGGCGATCGCCTCCAGGCTCTGCTCCCGGACCTCGGGATCCCAAATCCCGTGAACAATTACGTGCATGGTGAGCTCTGCGTCCTGGAAGGTCGCACCCTGCCCGAAGTCGTGCGTCACATTAGGTCCTCTCTGCAGATCGATCAGGCTGGCAGACATTGCACCGTTGGCCGTCTTCAGGAAGGCTTTGACGTGCCCGACCAGATCGGCGCCGTGGTCCATGCAGCCCTTGGTCACCGCGGACAGCAGCTCCCCCAGCACCCTGGCTGCCTCCTCCCGGGACAAGGCCTGGGGGGCGTGCACCCTGATCTGGGTGGCGAACTTACCCAGTTCGTCGGCTTCCCGGTGCATGGCCAAGTGTACATCCTCGTCCATGTTCATCCGCTCCCGTACTGCTGACGCAGGAGTTCACGCTCCACCGCCTCATCATAACGCGAGGAGGTGCGCTCGGAAATGATGTCAGCGACCTCCTTCACTCCCTGCCGCTTATGAGTGGATATCCTCATCATCTCGCACTTGGGGTTGATCTCCCTGACCAGGTCCTCGGAGCGCTTGATGCGTTCCTCGTCCGAGGCGTCCACCTTGTTGATCAGACAGACGTCTGCTTCCCGGATCTGGGTGACCACCAGCCGCCTGACCGTCCCCAGCAGGGTGTCGATGCGGGTGGAGTCGACCAGGGTCAGCACTGGGGCATGCTCGATGGTGACCGGAACCTCGGCCTCGGAGTACTCCGCTGCCCGCTTCAGGCCCCAGGGGATGGCGACCCCTGACGGCTCAACGATGACGATGTCCGGTTTGAAGCTGGTCCACAGCAGCGCGAGGGTGTTGGCGAAATTGCCGGCGATCTCGCAGCATATGCAGCCGCCGGACATCTCCTTGGCCTTGAGGCCGTAGGAATCCACGATCTTGAAGTCTACGTTGATCTCGCCGACATCGTTGACCACGATGGCAACGCGCTTTCCCCGGGTCACCAATTCCTTGGCGACTTCGATGAGCAGCGTGGTCTTGCCGCTGCCTAAAAAGCCTGCGATCTGTGCGATCTTCATGGCGTCACTGTCGTGCGATATGCCTGACACACTATAAAGAGCATTTGAGAATTAACCCCTCCGAGCCTTGATCACCCAGTGTTCCCTGACGGTCCCGATCGAGCAACTCTCGGGCATGCGGCCGGGGAACCTAATGCTACACCTCAGCCCCAACAGAAAATGCCGGCGTTGAGATCGAGTTTATCCAGAGAGAGCAAGGCCTGTAGCCCCGTTCGTCTCATCGTCCCGCGGCCCCCTGGCCTCTTGGCCTACCGTTCATTCCTTTCATCGAGGTACTTCTCCAGTGACCTCCTGAGGACCGGCGGTGGAACCTCCTCGACACCTCCGCGGGGCAGTTTGTCCAGGGAGAACGGCCCGAACGACACGCGGATCAGGCGCTTCACCTGCAGCCCCAGATGAGCCATGATGTTGCGGACCTCACGATTCTTGCCTTCATGAATGGTCACCACCAACCAGTGGCCGGTTCCCGCTTCCTCGCCTTCCTCGATCTCAATCTTGACTGGCTCGTAGCGGATGCCCGCAATGGTCACCCCATTGGCGACCGAAGCGAACTTCTCGGGACCTATGTCTCCTTGCACGCGGACGCGATAGCGCCTCGGCCAGGCGTTATGGGGCAGCTCCAGATGCCGCGCTAGTTCTCCATCGTTCGTCAGAAGAAGCAGCCCCTCGGTGTTGACATCCAAGCGTCCCACGCTCACAACCCGCGGCATCTCGGGGGGCAGATTCTCGAATACCGTCGGACGGCCCTTGGGGTCCTTCGCTGTCGTAATTGTGCCCGTCGGCTTGTGGTAGCGCCAAACACGGGTCCTCTCGGCCGTCCTCAGGGGCCTCCCGTCGACTGTGATAGTCGCTTCGTCCGTAACATTCAGCGCGGGCGAGGTCAGGACCTTTCCGTCGACGGCCACCCGACCGTCCGCGATAAACCGTTCGGCATCGCGGCGCGAGCACACGCCGGCCCGAGCTAGCACTTTCGCGATGCGTTCGCCTTCAAAGGCTGATCCGGCCATAGGCATCTCCACCTCGCTTAACTCTCTTCCTGCAGACCTTCTTGTGATTATCGACTGCCAGGAAAGGGCATTCCCCGTCGACAAGACGGTGTCCGGGAGTCATTTCTTCTTAGTCGCGAGGGCCGACCTTATCCTGGCGACCGCCTCCTGTGCGTTCATCGCATAGAGGTCCGCCCCCATCTCGTCGGCGGCCTCCTGGGAGGTGGGCGGACCTCCGACCATTATGAGGGTTTGCGTCCGCACGCCGTCCTCCACCATGGCGTCGATGGTAGTCTTCATCGAGTCCATGGTCGGGGTCATCAGGGTGCTCATGGCCACGATGGACGCCTTAGTGAGCTTTGCCTCACGGACGAAAGCGTCCTCGGGCTGGTCCTTTCCAAGGTCGCGAACGTCGTAACCAGCCGCCACCATCATGGCCTTTACGATGTTCTTGCCGATGTCATGGACATCGCCCTCCACGACGCCGATGACGATCACCGCCCGCTCACCCACTGCTTCCACCGAAAGATGTGGCAAAAGGATGTCCAGCGCCGCGTACATGGCATCCGCGGCGAGCAATACCTGGGGGAGAAAGATCTTGTGCTGGGAATAGCGGTCACCTATGATCGTCATGCCCTTGATCAAGCCGTTATCAATCGCGTCCATGGCCGAGACGCCATTCTTCAAAGCGTTGCGCGCATGCCGTACGGAATCTTCCTTTTTTCCGGAGACCACTGCGTGCTCGAGCCCGGCGATTATGCGCGCATTTCTGTCCATGAGCCATCAGTGTCCTTGAACGCCGGGATGGGGTGCCCCGGCCCTCCCGGTTCGGAGATGCAGGAATCTGATATTAACCCTTAGCACGGAAATAAGTGATCGAAACCCGACTCCTATGGCAACTGGAACTGCCAAAGAAGCATTGAAGGGGGGTGAAAGAAAAAGGTAGAGAAAAGATTGGAAGAGGTTTGGAGTTGAGACCATCTTCAAGCGAAGGTACCATACTGCTTGACGGTGTCGTTGCAGATCTTGATGTTCTCCATCTTGGTGGAGAGCGCGGGCGGGACCTCGCAACCGGAAGCGATGCAGTACCTGGCTCCGAGACCACGGTCCTTGAGGGCCTTGACGACCTCGTTGCAGAGGTTCATTGTGGTCTTCTGCATCTTTTCGGGGGTCCAGCGCACATATCCCTGGGGATCGATGTTGCCAGCCATCAGGCAGTTGTCGGAGTAGCCCTTGGCGATGACTTCCTTAGCGGAGGGGCTTCCAGGGATCAGCGGGTAGTAAGCCATGCTGTAGATGGTCGACTTGAACTTCGTCACCTGGGTGTCCAGGTGAGGCAGGTCGGCGCAGTTGTGCACGCAGTTGGCCATACCTTCCTTGACCACGAGCTCGTTCAGGCAGCCGGCGTACTTGTGCTGGCCCTCGAACTCGTCGTACTCCTTGTCGCCGAGGCAAGAGTAGGAACCCCATAGGTAGTCCCAAACCAGGCCAGCAGGCTTCTCCTGGGCGAAGGCCTTGACCATCTCCTTGTCGTAATCGGTGATGATCTCCAGGGCCTTGTGGACGGCGGCGCGGGAGGACTCGTTGTCGTACATGTCCTTGAAGACGAACTCCGCGCCCCTGCTCTGAGTTAGGGCCAGCAGAGGTCCTTCAAGGAAAGCGGCGGTTATGACCTCGGAAGCAAGCTCCTTGACGAACATCCCGGTACCCTTCACCAGGATGTTGGACCGGCTCTTTGGGTCGTTGATGTTGGGAACCTCGATCTTCTCATAGTCCTCCACAGTCTTGATGACCGGGTCGTCGACGAACGGGGTGTTCTGCTCGTCCATACGGACATGGGAGCCGAGGTCCCCGGCCATGACCGACAGGTCCATCAGGCCGATGGCGAAGTCAAAGTCGAAGTACCTCTGACCAGCGATGAAGGCGCTGGCGAACCGCTTGGGGTCGGTAACCCAGTCGTGATAGGTGATCCCCGATCCGTTGACGAGCCTGCGGCAAACCCCCATTGCGAGCGGATATACGGGCAGGCGGTCGGCCGGCTTGTTGCTGAGCGCGGCGACATCCCTTTCGATGTGGTTCATTGTGTCTGCCATGTTTTAACCTCCTTACATCGCGGCCTTGACCTTGGCCACAGCGTCCTGGGCGTTCACGGCGTGCATGTCCGCACCGATCTCGTCGGCGAACTCCTGGGACGTCGGCGCGCCGCCGATGATGATCTTCAGCTTGGAGCGGAGACCTTCCTCCACCATGGCGTCCACGGTGGCCTTCATCGAGTCCATGGTCGGGGTCATCAGGGTGCTCATCGCAAGCACCTGAGCGTTTACCGACCGGGCGTTGGTGACAAAGGAATCGGCAGGCACGTCCCTCCCGACATCATGGACGTTGAAACCGGCAGCTGTGAACATGGTCTTCACGATGTTCTTGCCGATGTCGTGGACATCGCCCTCCACGACGCCAATGACCATCTCTACCCTCTTGGCCGCAGCTTCCCTCGGAATATGAGGCAGAAGGATATCCAATGCGCCGTACATGGCGTCAGCAGCCAGCAGTACCTGGGGAAGGAAGATGGTGTGGGCGGCGTACTTCTCGCCAACGACCATCATTCCCTTGATAAGGCCGTTATCGATCGCATCAAGAGGCTTCACGCCGCTGGAGATCACTTCATTGGCGATCTTGGCCGCGTCCGCCTTCTTGCCGTTCACGATAGCGTGCTCTAATCCACTCAACACTTCGTCTTTGTTCGACATATATCCACCTAGCAAGTCTTAAACCCGAATCCTAGAAAGCGGGTTCGAGGCTGATTCCCCTTACCACGAGAAACTTCAAGATTAGTATTAATGATTGTTATGGATGGATACTCCATCCATTACCCAGTGAAGCATTAATATGTCTGGCTAAGGATGAGATTTACCGATTTGCCAGCATAAAGCGGGACCGATATTAACGTCGTTTCATCTGATTTTTCGAGAGTCGGGGCCGGTTTTCCTCATGGCAACATCCAAGTCCGGAGACCACGAGAAGGGAATGATTCGGCCCTGAAGAGAATGATGGCCACCTGAGGGCTATGAACATAAAGGGGCGTCTTGGGTCCTTCCCCCGCCAGCGAGACCCTATGTTCGTCTGTCGAGCCTGCAACAAAGCTCATGGATGGAGGCTGAACCAATATGCCTTCGGTGAGGGATCGTCCTAGGGCGGATACGCAGGCAAAGCGATCTCTGGAGAGGTGCTGAGCAGGGAAGCGCGAGCGCGCCCCGGATGCAGGCAAGGTGGTTCCCCGGTCCTCGCCACCATCCTTCAGGCCGATGTTAGTGGATCCGAGCCAGGCCAATGAGCGAGCGCACCTGATTGATGTCGAGGCGCTCCTCCTCGCTGAGCAGACTAAATCCAGCGAACCCGCTGATGATATCCACTTCCAGCACCAGTTCCGGCTGTTCGAGGTCCACGATGCCCCGGTCGATCGGCTCTGTGAGCATCTTGACCAGGTCCAGATTGGAACCTCCTTCATAATGCCGTTTATGGAGCTCCATCTTCCAGCGGTCCTGGTCTCTGATCCGTTCCCCGAACCGTCTCGCCGCCTCTATCATGGCCTCCGGGTCGGAGCTCACCCACTCCTCCACCGGAGTCCAGTGATGGGTGTGCTGGAACACCTCTGGAAATCTAATGGAGAATGCGCGGATCTTCCTCACTGCATCCTTCCCATCTCCGGTCACTCTCAGCAGCACAAGACCGCTGACCGAGGACTCGATCATGTCTTCCAGAGGAATGTCGTTGTCCCTGAGCCGCTGGATGATCTCTTCCTCGGCCTTGGCCTTGCTGTTCGGATGGAAGGTCACCAAGATATTGTAATCCTGCATGGAAGTTCCTGACCTTTGATTGAGACCCCTCCATAGATAACTCTATCGAGAGGGGGGAAGATATGCCTTCAGTGAGGATGCCCAGATGGTCAATCTTCGCCCTATGGCCCTGAGCGATGTACCCGAGGTACAAGCATTGGTGGAAAGGACCATACGTACCTCTTATCACGGAGTCTACTCTCCAAGAGCCATAGAGTTCTTCATTCGCTACCACGGAGAGGGAGAGATCATTGGAGACCTACGAGAAGGCATTTCGCTCGTGGCGGTCCAGAAGAATATTATCATCGGCACGGCCACGCTGCGCGGGGACTTGATCACCAGGGTGTTCGTCGAGCCGGACGAGCAGGGAAGAGGCATCGGAGGCCGCCTCATGGAGGCGTTGCTAGAGGGAGCCCGAAAGAACGGGCTGAAGGCCGTTCGCCTCGATGCCTCGGTGGTGTCAAGGGAGGTCTATGAGCACATGGGCTTCGCGCTTGTCGCCGAGCGGTCCCATGACCTTGGAGACGGGGATTCCCTGCCGTACCACGAGATGGTCCGACGACTATAGGTCATCCTTCTTTTCCACCAGATAGAACGTCCCGGCCCCCGCCAGGGTAAGAAGGATGGACAGGGCGACGATCTCCCATTGGAACTGAGTCAGCATCGCCAGCGAGGCCAGGGAACCCACCGCCGCGGAGAGGACATACCCTCTTCCCATAGGCAGGCCCTTGCGGGAGAATTGGATTACTGCCATGTTGACCGCCAGGAAGACCAGGAAGATCGTGAAGTTCGCCACGTTGGCGGTCAGCTCGATACCTCCCAAGAAACAGAACAGAAGGGATGCCCCAGTGGTCAGAACGATGGCCGCTAGAGGAGTCCCCCTTCCCGGATGGACATCCGACAGGAACCTGGGCAGCGCTGATCGCACCGACATGCCGTAGGCGATGCGGGAGGACGCGATGAGGATTATGAGCACCGTGTTGGCGGTGGATAGCAGGGCGATGCCCGATAGGAGCAGGGAGGCCCCTTGTCCCGAAGCGGCTAGAGCCACATCAGAAAGAGGAGATGAGGATGCTGCAAGATCTTGGTAGGGCAAGATGCTGACCACTGACAGGGCGATCAGCACGTACAACACCGCGGTGATCAGGAGGGAGAGCAACAAGGCCCGGGGGATGGTCCTCTGAGGATCCTTGGCCTCGTCACCGATCTTAACCAGGCCCTCGAACCCGATGAACGCGAAGAAGATCAGTCCCACCGCCCCGATGACTCCGGTCAAGCCATTGGGCGCCTCGGTGTAATCAACCGTCCCCAGGTAACCCGCGCCCAGGACGATGACCACAACGACACCCAGGAGTTCGGTGAGCGTAAGGATAACGTTGACGGTGAGTGATTCCTTGATCCCTATGTAGTTGATGGTGGCCATGACCAGGATGAGGGCCGTCGCCCCCACTGCAACTGGCACCCCCAGCAGGCTGAAGAGATACCCGCCGAAACCCAACGCCACCGCCGCCCCGGAGATTATGCTGGAGATGAGCACAAGCCACCCGACGATGAAGGCCCAGAAACGGGAGCCGAAGGCCTGCTCCACGTACACGTACTCGGCCCCGCTGGCCGGTAGGATGGAGGCCAACTTGGCATAGCTGAGGCCGCTGAAAAGAGCGATGCCAGCGGCAATGGCAAAGGATAGCCAGACCGCGTTCCCGGCTGCCCCGGCGGCCACTCCGATGAGAGCATAGACCCCCGCTCCCAGGATGGTCCCCACGCCATAAGCGACCGCCCCGAACAGACCTACCTCCCTGCGCAGTCCTTGGACCATCAGATTGAAAAAGGTCAACCAAGGATATATACCGGCCCGTGGTCGGGTATTTTTAGCCCCATCGCCATTAAGCCCATTGTATGGTGACGGAAGCACCCCAGCCCCATCGCCAGAAGGGCTGGTGGTATCGGAGGGTGGCCCGTGAAGCCGACCGCAATATGCTCGGGACGGGCGAGCGTATAGGCAACATCGTGGGAATATTCTTCGTCCTTTTGTTCTTCGTCATACTCATCGACATCCAGACGAGCGGGGCTGGCTTCTTCACCGAGAAGTTCGGTCCGCTGGAACAGCTTCTGCTGTACGGTTCGCTGCTATATGGCATCTTCCCGGCCCTTCTTCGTGCCTTCACCGCCAACCGTAACCTCGGGCGTCTGGCGGACGTCATCGGCTCGGTTCTGTTCGTGATCGCCACGACCTACCTGCTGGCGGTGTTCCCCTTCGACGTACCCTCGTTGCTGGACTATCTGCTCGGGCCGGTCAGCGGCGCCTTCTTATGGATCACCAACGACCTGGTGAAGGACATCATGCTGCTGAGCATCATCATCTCGGTCGTATCACTGGCCTACAATCTCGTGCAGTACCTTGCGGTGAGGGAGGAGCTGAGGTGGAGAAGGCTGCGGGGGGCGGCTTTTCCGGCTACCGGTGATAACCGGCCTTGAGCCCTTATCAGCGACCACAGCATTCCGGGCCGCAGGTCACCTCTTTGCTCCCGGTCAGGGCGGCTTTGATCATCGCCGCGGCGCAGCCTACACCTGAGTTAACGAGGACCGCTCCCACCGGGCAGTTCATCTGGCAGGCGCCGCATTCCATGCATCGTTCCGGTTCGTCCAGTACCGCCTTCTTTTCCCCGGCCCGGAACACCCCATGAGGGCACACCTCCGAACAGCGTCCGCAATTGACGCACCGGCCGGGGATGTAACGCAGCGTATTGACCTCGTTCTCGTCGGTCTTGTCTACCCCCACCATCGGCAGCTCCATCATCACCACCACCCCATCTCGCCGGATATCACTGCGGCCATCAGCACCGCCCCGGCGACCACCATCACGACCATGATGGGCACCCACCGGAAGATCTCCTTCCTCACCCCAGTCCTCGATGTGGAGGTAGAGCATCCGGTGAAGTTAAGGCCCAGGTAGCCCACCACCGGAGCCACCAGCAGGGCGATGGCTACCCCATAGGCCATGTCGCCCCACAGCGGATGCCCGTCTAGGGCATGCACGCATGAGAAGGGTAAGGATATGGCTATTCCGAGGATCAGACCCTTGGACGAGAAGTCCTTGGTGGGAAGGTATGGAAGGAGAAGGGGGAACAGGGCGGTACCCCCTAGGACCGCCGCCACCGCGATCAGCATGCTCCCCGTTCCACCGACCAGGAGCAGCACGGCCATGGCCGGCAGGAGGTATTTCAAGGATTGCACGACCTCCACCGGGACCAGGACAGCACGGTCCCGCAGAGGGAAGGCAACCCTCCTCATCTCCGGCGTGACCCTTCCCAGGCGAAGGTACTCAGGGATGTCCCCGGCCCTGACCGGGCCGTACTCGACGGTAAATCCAGTCGCTCTCTTCACCACATGCGCGGCCACTCCCGGTGCGCCCAGTTGGGGAAGAATCAACCTGCGGTGATCGACCCTCTCCGCCAGGCCGCTGCTCCCTATCTTTGAGATCAGCTCATCGGTCCCGAAGGAGCCTTTTCCAGCAGCACACCACACGTTCACCCCCTTGGTGTCCAGTACAAGGATGAAAGCGTCGATGTCATGGAGCGCGACCCTCAGCGCATCGAAACTCAGGGTGTAGTTGGCCGAGACGAAGACCGGAGAGGCCCGTGAAGGAGCGCCGACGCCGTAAAGACCTGGGACCACCAGATGTTCCATGCGACGGTATCCCACCCGCGCCCGAAGATGGTCCCAACGGTCGCTGGAGGTAAGCTCGGTGGATACTAGTATGAGCTCCTGGCCCGTGCTCTCACTCCTCCAGAAGAGGGCCGAAGCGGTCCTTCACCGTGACCATGAGGTCCTCGGCCTTGAACATATACAGGCAGCAAACCTTGCCGTCGCGTTCCTTGGTCACCACTGCCAGCTTATCCCCAGGCCGGAGCTCGAACCTGTCCCTGATCCCCTTGGGAAGGACGGTCTGGCCACGCTCATCGACACTTATGATGGCTTCGACCTTGGTCTCCTCGGGGACAACGCAATTGATTGTTGCTTCATCCTTCTTCGTCATGACAGCGGCATGTATCCATCGAAGATAGAAAAAACTTCTGATTTTTCTGATTGTTCAGATTTATCGGATACCTGAAAGAGCATTTATAGCGTGTGATAGCTCCCTGACTGACCATGGACGAGACCGACGTGGCCTTGTGCCGCTTGCTGATCTTCAACTCCCGCCTCCCCTATTCCGAGCTGGCCAAAGCGCTCGATATCAGCGTTCAGAGCGCCCACCGTAGGGTCCAGGACCTTATCGCCAGCGGGACCATATCTGGATTTACCACGGCGTTCTCGGCCCGAGCCTATCGATCGACCTGGGTCCTCGTACATGGCAGGTCAGAGGCCGGCTCCATGCGCACGGTACTGGGCGAGCTTAACGGAGAGAGGGAGATGGACATGGCGATGCTAGGATCTGGTAACTACCTATACATTGCCGGCTCGGTGATGGATCCCGGTAAGATCAACCGGTTCACCTCGGGGGTCGCCAAGACGGCCAAGCTTGTCCGTCCCCAGGTAGGCATCGTTTACAACCCCGCGCTCATGGACGTGGAGGAGGAGGCGATCGTCTATCCCATGGACGTGAGGATCGTCACCGCACTGAAGGACGACGCAAGGCGTCCCGTCACCGAGGTGGCCAAGGACCTTGGCGTCGCACCCCGGACCGTCAATCGGCACATCGAGCGCCTATTGAGGGGCAACCTCGTCCATTTTGCCATCGGCTGGTACCCACAGATGTCGGGGGATGTTGTCGCTGCCCTGCACCTTAAGGTGCGCCCGGATCGGGATCGGGAGAGGGTCGCGGCGGCGCTGGTTCGACGGCTGGCCACACGGGAGATCATTACCTATAGCTTCAGCGACCGCCCGGAGTCGATCATCTGCATGGCCTGGTCGCCCAGCCTCCTGGCCTTGAACCAACTGGTTCGCGAGCTGGAGGACGATGGAATGTTCGATGAGATCGTTCCCAATGTCATCTTGGACGCCCGCTACTACATGGGGATCAAGGGCACCGTTCCCCCGATCAGCCGGTAGCCAGCACGAGGGGCATGTCGCTCGGAGGCTCATTTCTTCTCGGCCTCGGTTGAAAATATTGACGGTAGGAGCCTCCGGGAACCATCTTATCAATCGCACCGTTGACGGAAAAAGAAGAGGTGACCCGACCTCCGCCGTTGCAGGTGAAAAATATGCAACTCAGGAACAATATCGCATTGAGCCTGATAGCCCTCCTGGCCTTCGTCCAAGGGGCTCTCCGGACTTACTTCGGCCTCGCCGGCGCAGGTCTGCTCGGCACTGCGGCCAAGGACCAGGTGATGTCGCTGATCGAGACTCCCGTCTCCAACGAGCTCATGGTCATCGCCCTCCCCTTCCTTCTGCTTGGGGCGGTCGGCCTGGTGGCTAACACTGGCCTGGTGATGAGCAGGCCATGGGGCCGCCACAGTACGATGATCATATCGATCGCCACCATCGCCTACGACCTGTGGGCCGCGGCTACTATCCAAACCTCCGCCATCCTAGGTATGTTCGTCCCCCTGATCCTCATGTTCTACCTGACGATGAGACGGAACGCATTCCGCGCCGACGGGACGGTGAAGGCATGAGGGCGCTGGTCGCGTTCGGCACCAAGTACGGCTCCACCGCCCGCATCGCTGAAGTCATCGGCGAGGAACTGCGGGCGAAGGGGTACCGGGTCGATATCCGGGACCTCCGGGATGGGGTCGGGGAGGGGGTCAAAGGCTATGACTTGGCGGTGGTCGGAAGCTCGGTCTTCATTGGGAAATGGACCAGGGAGTCTCAGGAGTTCATCGACTCCGTGTCCGCTGACCTAGCGAACAGAAGGGTCGCGCTCTTCGTCAGCTGCAGCGACGTGCTCTTCCCCGATAAGGTCGAGGCTGGCCGCAAGATGTACTTGGAGGGTGTAGCCGCCAAGGTCCCCGGCCTGAGCCCGGTGGCCATGGGCATGTTCGGTGGGGTGATTGACTTCGCACGCTACAGCACCCTCACTAAGGTTCTACTCGCCGGAGTGGGCACCAAAAAGGCGCTGCAGGGAAGAGGGATTGATTCCTCCAAGCCGTACGACTACCGCAACTGGGAGGAGATACGGACCTGGGCCAGGTCCCTCTGAACCATTTATTCATTGAACACGATGTTCTCGTGGCTGACGATGGCGGTCCCGTTGCCGTTCTTGCCCTCGGCCTTCTCCGCCTTACATTTCTGGACCATGGCTAGGACCTCCGCCGACGTGAAGTTGGAGATGCCCTTGCCCAGCGCGTTGATGCGCACGACTTCGCCTTTCTTGAACTTCCCCTCCACCGAGACGACCCCGCAGGGTAGCAGGGACCTCCCGGCTTGGATCGCCTTTTCCGCTCCTTCGTCGATGTCGAGCTTGCCTCGGGGACAGGCGAACAGGATCCACCGCTCGCGGTTGGTGTAGTGGGACCGGGCGGTGAACAGGGTGCCGATGTCGTCCCCCATGGCCACCCGCTCGATCACATTCTTGGTCCGCCCGTTGGCGATGACCATGTTGCATCCCGACTGCATGGCGATCTTTGCGGCGTTGATCTTCGTACGCATCCCGCCGGTCGACCGCTCGTTCTTCCTGCTGCCGGCCATGCACTCTATGTCCCTCGTGATCTCGTCCACGAGAGGGATGAGCTTCGCCTCCCTATCCGCCTCGGGGTTGCGATCATAGAGGCCATCCACGTCTGTCAGCAGGATGAGCAGATCGGCATCCATCTTGCTCGCCACCAGGGCGGAGAGCTTGTCGTTGTCGCCAAAGATCTCATCGATCTCGTCGGTGGATATTACGTCGTTCTCGTTGACCACCGGGACCACCCCCAGGCGGAACATCTCGTCGATGGCCTTACGGAGGTCGAGATAGCGGGCCCGATCGGAGAAAGCACCGTAGGTCAGCAACACCTGCCCCACGCTCTTGCCGTGGTTGCGGAACGCCTCCCGCCAGGCGAGCATGAGCGTCGCCTGGCCGACCGCGGCGCAGGCCTGCTTCATCGATATGTCCTTGTTCTTGCCGTCGAGCCCCAGTTCCGACGAACCCGAACCGATGGCCCCCGAAGTGACCACGATGCTCTGGATGCCCCTCTTATCGAGGTTCACGACCTGGCGGGCGACGCCGTCGATGTAGCTCTGATCGACGGTCCCGTCCTCCCGACAGATGGTATTGGTACCGATCTTCACCACTATGCGTTTGGCCTGGAGGTCTCTCATGCTATCTTCCTGTGGGTGAACCTGCGGCCGTTCCTGCCCACGTACTCGGCGACCGTCTGGCCGCTGCCGCGAAGCTTATACTTGTATATCACCAGGCCTTCAAGGCCGACCGGTCCCCGGGCGTGGGTCTTGTTGGTCGAGATGCCTACCTCGGCCCCCAGCCCGTAGCGGTATCCATCGGCAAATCGGGTGGAGGCGTTCCACATCACTGATGATGAATCCACCAGGTCCATGAACCTCTCGGCCGCTCCCTGATCCTTTGTGACGATGGCATCGGTGTGATGGGACGAATAGCGGTTGATGTGCTCGATGGCCTCGTCCAGTGATCTGACCACTTTGATCGACAAGATCAGGTCGTTATACTCTGCACCCCAATCCTCCTCGGTGGCCGGTCCAGCATCGATGATGCCGCGGACCTCCTCGTCGCCCCTCAGCTCAACATTGGCCTTGGCATAGGCCTCGGCCATGCGGGGAAGGAAATTTGAAGCTACGCTTCGGTGGACCAGCAGGGTCTCCATGGCATTGCACACCGCGGGGTACTGCACCTTGGCATCGTAGCATACCTTGACCGCGGTGTTAAGGTCAGCGTCCTTGTCGACATAGGTATGGCAGATGCCAGCGGCATGACCTAGTACGGGGATCCTGGTGCTCTCCATGATGGAGCGGACCAGCTCGTTCGACCCGCGGGGGATGATGAGATCGATTAGGTCGTCATGCTTTAGCAGCTCCCTGAATTGCTCGCGCGTGGAAAGCACCTGGACCGCATCGACTAATCGCTGGTCCCAGGCCAAGGCCCGCCCTATGGCCTCAGCCAGGGCGAGGTTTGTCTCCATGGCCTCGGTGCCTCCCTTCAGCAGGACGGCGTTGCCTGACCGCAGGCACAGGCAGGAGATTTGGACCAGGGCATCGGGCCGGGACTCGAATACCACGCCGATGACGCCGATGGGGCAGGAGACCTTGTCTAGCACCAACCCCTCATCCATCTCCGTGCGGGCCAGTAGTTTTCCTACCACATCCTCCTGATTCATGAGCGAACGTATCGACTCTATGGACTCCTCGATCTTGGCCCGGTCGTACCGCAGCCGCTTCACCAGGGCCTGGGGGGACCCCTGAGTTTTGGCCGCCTGGAGGTCCCTGGAGTTGGCTTCCTCAATGGCCGTTGCACCTTCCCTCAGAGCATCAGCTATTCCCTCGAGCGCCCTGTTCCTAGTCTCCAGAGGCAGGCTCGCCAATCTGTAGGATGCTTGCTTCGCCCTCTCCGCAGCCTCACGTACGCTGACCATAGCGGGCCGGAAAAAAAGGCCCCGGGGGATATACCTTTCGCTTCCCCCCTTACATTACGCTCCGACCATCGATACTGAAGAATGAACGCGCCCCAGGAGAGCAAAAAGAATATCAACCATCGGTTCTGGATTGTAACCTAGGTGCAACGATGCTGCTGAAGCTGTTTAAGATGTACATCATGATGCTCTGGATAGTATGGGTGGCGGCGATCGTCTCCGCCATGGTCTCCGGGGGCATGATGATGGGGAAGAAGATGGGCATGCACAGGATGAAGGGGATGTGGATGGAGAAGAAGCATAAGATGCAGGAAAAGGCCTGCGAGGAGATGGAGAAAAAAGAGGCAACGTCCTAAGCCCATCCTGGCTGAAACCACTTCCCTTTTTCCGGGTTCGGCACCATTCTGTCCGATGCCCGCAAGGTCGTTCGCGTTGATCCTATCGCCATTTACCGCAAAATAATTACATCTCCTTGTCGGAAGGTAACCTAGCCTCAGAGCACTTTTTATCGCTCTTGAGCCCCTTTCATGAACAACGATGGCACCGCCGACAGGAGGGATAGGGCGAGGTAAATGAGAGAGCATATCCTCACCGATGCCAGGAAGGGGTCCTCGTCTCCCGGTCCCACCGAGCTAGTTCCCATCAGGAAGGTGAATGCTATGACCACGATGACGTTACTGAGGGTCATGCCCGTGAGCCGTGCGGTCTCGGTGACGGCCGAAGCCACGCCGTAGTCCTGTCGTTCAATGGCTCCCATCGCCCAGTCCATCAGGGCGGGCATGAACAGGCCAGTACCGATGCCCACCAAGGCCAGGGAGGCCAGGGTGAGGACGATGGGAGTGCTCTGGGAGAGTGTCAGCAGGAAGCTGAGCCCGATTGCGTTGAGCACCGCCCCCGAGATGGTGATAGATCGGTCCCCCGTTCTCGCGGTCAGCCGTCCGCCCACCGCGCTGGCGATAGACATCAACACCTGAGGAAGGAGCAGGACAATGGCGGCGGTGCGGGCATCGAGGCCCGAGATAAGCTGATAGTGGAGCGACAGGAGGAAGGGGACGGCGAACGCGCCGGCCTGAAAGATTATGTTGGTCGTCACTGCCAGGAGGAAGCTTCGGTTCTTGGATACGCCGCTGCCGAGAATGGGGCGAACGGATCCTCGCTGCCTCAGGAACAACACGGCCATGGCCGCTGCCCCAGCTGCCAGCGCATACTGCCCGGCCCGGTTCACAAGCTGGGAGAGACCGAAGAACAGCAGCAACATGCTGGCGCTCAGCAGTCCCATGCCCAGGGGGTCGAAGGCCCTGGCGCGCGAGAGCTCACACTCACCCCGGACCTTGGTCCGCACGAGGTAGAGGGCAGCGGCAGCTAGCGCAGCAGCGATGAGGAACAGGTAACGCCAGGTCAGGTAGTAGGTAAGAAGGCCGCCGGCCAGCAGACCGGCGGTGAACCCCACGAACATAGAGGTGACGTTTAGCCCGATGGCCTTTCCCCTTTCCGGCTCGGGGAAGACGAGACCGAGCAGAGCTATAGAGGTCCCGAACACCATGGCCGCTCCCGCCCCGGTGACCCCCCGCGCGACGATGAGGACGACCATGTCCGGGGCAAGGGCGCAGACCAGTGCAGAGGCCAGATATACGACCATTCCGACAGTGAAGACCTTCTTGGAGCCCCGCAGATCGGCGATCCGCCCCATGGGAATGAGCAGAGAGGCGGCCACCAGGAAGAACGCACCCGTCAGCCAGGGAAGGAGGGCGACCTCTGCCCCGAGGTCCTCTCCGATGGCCGGCGCTGCCACCACCATGGAGGCGACCAGGAAGGGAGCGACGCACGACCCCACCCCCGCCACCAGCTGCACTGATCGCTTGGTCTGAGCAGAGTGGCCGGAGGGCGTTGCGGATTGCATGGATGTAGTTGGCAACGTCCTGAAGATAGCCTTAGTGGGCGGAGAAAGCCGCGCGGAAGCCTCCCAGGACGTCCTTTGCGGACTGCCACAGAGGGTGCTTCACCACCACCGGGACGGTCATGCGCTCCAACCGCTCGATGCGGAAGTACAGGGGCGGATGGGTGTCCCAGCGGAACCAGCTACCAAGGGGGGAGGCTTTCTCCGCCTGGAGTCGCTGGAACCCGATCTTTCGCAGGCTCTCGGCCATCACCTTCGGCCGGCCCAGGACCATGACTGAAAGCAGGTCGGCCCGGGCCTCGAAGAACTTGGCCACGAAGAATATCAGGAATGTGGAGAGGATGAGATACAGGAGAGGCGAGAAGAGGAAGAGGGGGAGTAGAACGGTGATCCGCAGAAGGAATTCCCCAGAAACGATGGCATATAGGAGCAGGGGGTCCCTCCCCTTGAGGTGCCCTAGTTCGTGGCCTATGACGCTGACCAGCTCCTCGTCGTTCAATTGCGTAAGAATTCCTCCGGTGAGCAGCAGGACCCCTCTACGGAAGCTTACCCCGCTGGCTGCGGCGTTTGGGATCAGGCTGTTGGATATCGTTATCTTGGGCAGCGGAGCGCCGTAGGGTCGGGCGGCCCGCCGCACCAGCTCGAGGACGTTGACCACCTTGATGCTGATGCCGTCCTCGGAGCATACGACTCCAAAGCGCATCAGGGTCTGGCCTAACGCCGAGCAGCTGGGCTCCTTGCCCTGGGCGAAGGAGGCATCGAACACCGCTTGCTTGAGACTTACCAAGTCGACCTGCCTCGCCTTTATGCGGTCGATCACCTCATTGCTCACCCTGACAGCCAGCAGGTATACCTGCGGGCTATTAGGAGTGATGGTCCACTTCCCCATCAGTCCGAAGAAGCGGTCGGCGAAGACGATCAGAAGGAGCTGTAGTCCTAGAATGGCCACCACCGCCCAGATACCAAAAAGCAGGAAGAGGATGATGTTGAACACAAACAACACGACGCTCAGCAGCAGGAGGGTGCGGGATAGCAGCCTGCCGAGCAAACGCCTCATGGATGAAGGGACCTCCTCCGGCAGGACCCTCTCTCCCTTCACCCAGATCAGGGTGATTCTGGCGCCGGCGAGATCCTCCTCCACGGCCCGCACCACCGTCTCCAGGTCCCCATATAACCAGCGGGCCGCCTCGACCACCCCACGGTCACCCGAGACCTTCACCTGGAGGCCATCCTCGCCCCACATCTCCACCTTGACCCTCGTTCCGCGGGGGTCGGTGGCGTCAAAGGCCACTGCATCCCTGGGACCGATCTTACCGCGCCGCACAGCGGAGAACCGCTCGGGATGGAGCAGGAGATAATAACGTCGGATCCGATCCAGGAGCTGGCCACTGCTCTCCGACGGGACGGTGGACCGGACGGAGAAGGACGATTCCTCACTCATCGCTCATTAAGTGCTCCCCGGCCTAGAAAGCGATGCCGGTAGTGAAAAAAGGGAAGGGGGGAGGCCCATATTGAGGGATGTCTCAGGCCCTGAGCATATCCTTCAGGTCCTCATCTGGGTCCCCTATAGCCTTCCACCCGAACTTGTCCTGGATCAGCTTCCAGTTGTTGGGAGTGATGAAGGCGGGGAGGGTAGGGCCGACCCTGACGTCCCTGATGCCCAGGGCGAGGAGGGTCAGCACTATGGCTACTGCCTTCTGCTCGAACCACGACAGCACGATGCTCAGTGGCAGTTCGTTGACGTCGACCTTGAACGCCTTCGCCAGCTCCACTGCTAGCACAATCGCGGAGTATGCATCGTTGCACTGCCCGAGGTCCAGGAAGCGTGGTATCCCCCCGATGTCGCCGTACTCCCTTTCATTGAATCGATACTTTCCGCACGCCAGGGTCATGATTATGCTGTCCTGGGGTATCTTCTCCGCTATCTGGGTATAGTAATCGCGACCCAGGGTGGCCCCGTCGCAACCGCCGACTAGGAAGAAATGCTTGACCTTGCCGGCCTTGACCGCGTCGATGATCTGGGGGGCAAGGGACAGAACGGCCTTGTGGTGCGCCCCGGTCCACATATCGGGACCCTTTCTCTCCGGTAGGTCACCGATCTCCTGGGCCTGCTTGATTATTGCGCTGAAATCCTTGCGGTCGGCGATGTGCTTCACTCCCGGTACGGCGGCCACGCTGGTGGTATACAGCCGGCCCTTGTAGGTCTCGGGCGGTATCAGCACACAGTTGGTGGTGACCAGTATCGGTCCGCCGAACTCCTTGAAGTCCTTCTTCTGGTTCTGCCACGCTCCTCCGTAGTTGCCGATGAGATTCTTGTATTTCTTAAGCCCGGGATAGGCGTTGGCAGGTAGCATCTCGCCGTGGGTGTATACGTTCACCCCGGTGCCTTGGGTCTGCTCCAGCAGGGCCTCCAGGTCCAGGAGGTCGTGCCCGGTCACCAGGATGCCAGGCCCCTTGACCGTGCCGGTGCGGACCTTGGTGGGTGCGGGCAGACCGAAGTGTTCGGTATTCCCGGCGTCGAGCATCTGCATGACCTTGAGGTTGATCATGCCGGCCCTCATCAGGGTGTTCCAGGAGTCCTCGAGCGAGAAGTCGACGTTGGTCAGGGTCTTGAACAGGGCCTCCTCGATGAACGCGTCGACCTCCGGGTCGGTCTTGCCCAGCGCGCGGGCGTGATAGGCATAAGCGGCTATTCCCTTGAGGCCGTAGATGAGGGTGTCCATCAGACTCGCTACATCCTCGTTCTTTCCGCATACCCCGGCGACGGTACAAGCTACTCCCTTGGCGGTCTGCTGGCATTGGTTGCAGTACATGGCCATTGCGATATCTCCAAGGTTTTTACTATCCTTATGATATATAATCATATTTCTGATGAAATATAGGAAATTGTTTAAAACATCCTATTATCTATCGGATTATCATTAATGGAACGAGAGAAATGACCGCCCGCCTAGATGAGAAGGACAAAATCATCATCTCCATATACTCGACCGATCCCGACGTATCTCAGGAATCGATAGCCAGGGTGCTGAAGCTCTCCCAGCCCTCAGTGGCCGCCAGGGTCGCCCGGCTCAAGCAGGACGGCGCCCTGGAGACGATCGTGGGGGTTAACCCCCTTAAAATGGGCCTTTACCTCGCCAAGGTCGATCTCTCGTCCACCCGGCCGGACAGCATCTTAAAGATGTTCGTCAACTGCCCCTACTTCGCCAATGGGTTCAGTGTGTCCGGCCGCCATAATCTGTGCCTGTTCTTTTTCAGCGAGAGCGTCACCACCCTGGAAGCGATCGTCAACGGGCACCTGCGCTCGGACCCCTCGGTCAAGGACCTGGACTTCGACATCGTGATCTCCTCGGTAAAGGATTTCATCATCCCGGTGAGCCTCAAGCCCAAGAAGAGCCATATGCCCCCCTGCGGCATCCAGCTCCGATGCACGGACTGCCAGTCGTTCAAAGGGCGCATGTGCATGGGCTGCCCGGTGACGGGGGAATATCAGGGTACGCTCTACTAGGTCGGCCCGCGGGCGGCCTTGGCCCAGGCGAACGAACAGGCAGGATGGGATGGGGAGGTCATCCTATGATCGAGCAATTTCAGTATCCATTCTGCGCCTTCAACGTTACGGCTGAGAACGAAGAGAGGTACTCAAGCATGTCCAGATGCACAAGGCCGACCGTCAACCGGAGAAGTAATTGGGCAAGGACGACATCCACAGGATGATGAACTTCGAAGTCCAGCGTCGATCCCGAGCCATTTAGCGTTTCTCGAGCAGATCGGCGAATATGGCGAGGATGAAGAACTCCTCCTCTGGAAGTTCCGCTTCGGTCACCGCCTTGTCGCATACCACCCACCATCCATCCTCCACGGTCAGTACGTAATCTCTGTCCTCCAGCGCCTCCAGGCGGCCCAGCATGTCCCTGACCTCGCCGGGTCGGAACGAAGTTCCGAAAGGAGTGACACGAGCCAGGACCTCGATGCCCGTGCCCTTCCGGTGCTGCTTCACTCCCACCCGCAGTACGGCTGATTCGCCGAGAAGGCGAAACGACTCGTCTTCCACGCTCACTCCTCCCCGGGCCAGGGAGCCATGTCCTTCATCATAGGCAGGGCGATGGCCATCGTTATGGCGGCCATCAGGCGGGTCCCCGCCCCGACCTTTACCTCATAGTAGTAGCGGCCTAGGTCCCGGTAGTAAGCGTAGTCTGCTGGCAGGTGCTCCTTCGCCGCCTCGCTGGCGCTCTTGAAGAAGCGGAAGCGCATGTAGTTACCGAACGAGGGCCGCATGTCCCTTCTCACCAGCGCATCGTAGAAACGGTCGGTAGCGCGAACGAGCGCTCTCTTCCTCTTCTCCCTGGCCTGTGGTCGGATCTGCCAGGGCAGCTGCAAGTAGGCCAGCTCGCTCACCACCTCCGGTCCGCCGATGGCGATGCGCAGCGCGTCTAGGG
The DNA here is from genome assembly GCA_033485155.1 of Methanomassiliicoccus sp. Taxonomy (NCBI): domain Archaea; kingdom Methanobacteriati; phylum Thermoplasmatota; class Thermoplasmata; order Methanomassiliicoccales; family Methanomassiliicoccaceae; genus Methanomassiliicoccus; species Methanomassiliicoccus sp. The sequence continues at coordinate 24,316 of JAWQJJ010000002.1, read as the reverse complement.
TCTTGTCCAGTCCCGCACCTCCGTTGGCTACGATCATCGTCTTCTTTTGGAAGAACCTCGGCCGGTGATTGGTGTAGGCCATCCGATCCATGAAATTCTTCATGAGGGCGGAGACGTTCTGGACGTAGCCCGGAGAGATTAGGACTATGCCATCGGCGGCCTCGATTCGCTCCTCGATGGCGATCCTCTCCTCCTTGAAAGGGCAGCGGTCCTCGCCCTGCTTTATGCAGCTGAAGCAGCCGCAGCAGGATCGGAGGCTCGTGTCTGCGAGGTGCAGCATCTCCACCTCCACGCTTCCCCTCCATCGAAGCCGCTCCCCGATCATACGCGCCACCTCGGTCCCGGTACCGTTCCGCCGGGGACTGCCCATTATGACCAGGACCCTCATGCTCCGGTCACCCCCTTCATCGAGCGCAGAGCCAGAGCCATCAGCCCGAGGTCGATGAGCGGCCCCACGATCATCCAGTCGTTCCAGAACAGGGACAGAAGGACTATGGAGAGGGTCGAGGAGAAGAGCAGCCAGCCTTCCCACCCACGGCGCTGACGCAGGTAAGCCATGGCGGAGATCACGAAGCACACGGTGACGATCGATGTGAGGGCCGCCCCCATCAGATCGATTGCCCCAGCTCCTAGACCGAGGGAGCTGAGCAGCTGGACATCCCCTCCCCGAGTAACGAAGTTGCCCACCCCGCCGTCCGGGCGAGGTGTGGTCAGCAGCAGGGCATGCATGATTCCGTGGGCGGCGGTGAATCCGCCGATGATGTCCCTGCGTCCGAGGAGGGCGCGTTCCTTTCGAAGCGTAATATTCTGATCCATGTAGTCTCATCCTAGCAGGTCCTTCCTGCCTGAATCAAGCATGATGCTAGAGGATCATATTCCCGTGTTCACGAACGTGTTGATGACCGGGGCATCGCAGGCGAAGAAAACAAGCCATTGTCAACCGGACGCTTGAAAGAGCCGCCATCATGGATCAGTCCAGATCTCAATGGCGAAGGACCATGAGATCCCGCCAGGTCGGGTGGTACCATCCGGTGAAGATAATATCCGGTACCGCCGCACGAATCCCTCGTTCTCCCACGACCTGGTCGAGGGTCAGCTCCAGCTCCCGGAGGGTGCCGTTCCAGGCGACGAAGGATATGCGGTCAGGGACATTAACGAAGGTACGGTAGAATTCGGCGCTCGCCCCCAGGCTCGACCGCAGGCGAGCGATCACCTCGGTCCGGTCGGCCCCGTCCTCGAGGTCGACTTGGAAGATGGACACGATATCGCCGGAAAAGCCGGGGTGCAGCATGGTAACATATTCCAGCGCTCCGATGGCTTCCAGCCTTTCCAGTCGCCTGCCCACCGTCGCTGCGGTCACCCCGAGCTCTTTGGCCACATCGGTGGAGGCCTTCCGGGCGTCCCCGGCCAAGGATGCCACGATCCGCATGTCCAAAGAGCTCAGAGGCTCAGCGCCGATAGTGGCCGGCCGTGTTCCAGAAAGCCTGATGCTCTCGATACCCACCCACGGCTGGGCCATTCCCGTTCCAGCCCTGACCTGGGCAATGAGATCGTCCAGCTCGGTAATCCTTCGGAGCAGGGCGGATATCACCAGCACCCCTCCGCTTCCGAATAGGGCCCCGGAGATCAAGCCATTGCCATCGAAGGCCCTGGCCACCTCACCCTTCGTCCTTCCCGGGGCGCGGCCGTGAATGGTCACCGGGATCGCCTCCAGGTAGGGGATGGAGAGCGTGGTGGTGAACCCGAGGATCACACCTCCCTCCTGCAGGAGGGCCAGCCGCCGATGAACCGCCTGCACTGACATTCCCATCCTGTCCGCGAGCTCGCGGTAGGTCGCCCGGGGGTCGTGCACCAGCAACTGTATCAGCATCAGGTCCTGCCCGTCCATGGAGAACGCATACGGTAGTGGGTAGAGATTCTTTTTCCCCTCAGCCCCGGGGGCGTCAGAGGGCTGGCGGGCATGCCATGGAGATATGGCTCAGTGCCCGTCGCCCCGGCGTCCGTTGCGGTAAGCGAAACGGCCGTGCCCTAGAGGGGATGACACCTCATACATGCTCCCGGTGACGGTGAAGGCTATGCCAGTGAGGTAGTCGACCCATCCTGCGTCCTCGTACCGGATCCCCAGGAGCTCTTCCCTCAGCAGCACGACCTCCCAGTCATGGGACACGTGAATGTCCAGGTGATCGGCCGAGGCCGAGCTCAAGCCGTCGATGACCTGTGACAAGACCATGTCCGCCGCTTCGGAGGTCGGAAGGAGCCAACGGGGATCGAACCTACCATCGAACCATGCGCGCATGAATTCATGTCCCAGCCGGTCGGCGTCCCCGAGCACTCGGGAGTCCTTGAGATAAGGGGCACACAGTAACGGGCTCTCTTCAAGAAAGATCACCTGGTGACCGTTGGACCTCAGGCCCTCGGCAATGCCCAGGGCAGTCTCTCTGCATCGCACCGCCGGGCTGTGGAAGAGCCGTACCGGACGGGAGCCGCTTATGGATCGGCCAAAAGCGACCGAATCTTCCCTGCCCTTTGTCGTCAGCCCGACTTCCAGGCTGTGGCCGATGTCACCGACCGCGTGACGCTCGGCATGACGCACGATCATCGAGATCGGCCCCCCGTGATTAGCCCGCTCCACCATCCATCGCACGGACACGGTGCGGAGAAGGGACCGGCAACCAAATAAGCATGCCCCTGCCGCCGGCCGAACCGATTTATATTTCTGCCGCCTCTCCCGTCATGCCCAGGGAGCGCACGGCCTGTGCTTCCCCGAGGTCGTTATCGATGACAGAGGTATCACATGATGAGGATCGGATGGTTCACCACCGCCCGGGGGCCGGGTTCGCTCAATCTTTTCACCACCATGCGGAACCGCATTCGAAGCGGGGACATCGACGCCAAGCTATCCTTCGTGTTCATTAATCGGGACATAAAGGGTAACGAGTATCGTAAGAAGATCGTCCAGATGGCCGAGGAGGACGGTGTGCCGGTCATCATCTTCCCGTCCGATGGCTTCAAGCCGGAGCTCAAGACCAAGGACATCGAGGCGTGGCGGGACGCCTATGGGGCGGGGGTCCGGGAACGAATCTCCCGCTACCCCATGGACTTCGGGGTGCTCGCCGGATACATGCTCATAATCGATCCCCAAACCTGCCGGGAGTACGACCTGATCAACCTTCACCCCGCGCTCCCGGACTCTTACAAGGGGACTTGGGAGGAGATCGTCACTCAGGTCGTTGACAATGGTGACCCCACCTACGGGGCGACCGTTCACGTGTGCAGTCCGGAGCTTGACCGTGGGTCGATCATCGCTTTCGACTCCTTCGGGGTCGGACCCCTGATGTCGCGGCACGCCGCGAAAGGAGAGCTGGTGCAGGCGGTGCGGGATCAAGAAGTCCAACGGGAAGCGCCGTTGCTCATGGAGGCGATTAAGATGATCGTCGACGGTGAAATCGTGCTGCGGAAGGGGGAGGTGCTCGGCCCGCGGGGCGAGAGAGTGGATGGCTACCCTGACCTCTCTGACAGGGTGACCTCGGCCCTGAGCCGGCCCTATTGAAACCTTCGTTGCTAGCCTTCACCTTCCGCAGAAGGACAGCCCCTCCGGCGGATGCGCTAGGACCGCTTAAATATGGAATCCTCGTTCGTGCCGTTGATACTTCAGAGGAAGCAAGGCATGGGTAACGCGATACCACCGAACGGACCAGGGATCCTCGACGATTATGAGCGGACGTACCGCGAGTTCAACTGGTCCTCGGTCGACAAGGAATTCGACTGGCATAAAGGCGGGGTCTACAACGTGGCCCGGGAAGCAATCGACCGGCACGCCCAGAACTGGAGGAAGAACAAGATCGCCCTATACTCCGTCCAAGCCGATGGGCACGTCAAGAAGTACACCTTCGGGGAGCTGACCGGGTTGACCAACCAGTTCGCTTCGGGACTGGAGAAACTGGGGGCGGTCAAGGGCGACCGCATCTTCGTGTTCCTGGACCGGACCTCGGAACTGTACATGGCCATCCTCGGTATCGTCAAAATGGGAGGCATCGCCGGCCCCCTGTTCTCTGCTCTGGGACCGGAGGCGTTCAAGGACCGGGCCCTCGACTGCGGCGCCCGGTTTGTGATCACCTCTCCCTATCTGTACAAGCGGCTGGAGCCTGTGCTAGAGGATCTGGTGGACATTGAAAGGTTCATCATCGTCGGAGATAGTTCGGACCTCGGCGAGCGGACGGTGAGCTTCGACGAGGTCATGGCGTCGGGCGACCCCGACCACCAGACAATCAACATGTCTCCCAACGAGCCGTACATCATCCACTACACCTCGGGCTCGACCGGGAAACCGAAGGGCGTGCTGCTGGGACACCAAGCCATGGCCCAACAGTTGATGGCATGCCGCTATGTGGTCGATCTGGGGGAGGATGATACTTACTGGTGCACCGCCGACCCCGGCTGGGTCACCGGAACCTCGGTGGGTATTTTCGGCCCTTGGTATCTGGGAACGACCATCGTCTCGTATGAGGGGCGGTTCAACGCCCGCATCTGGTATTCGATCATGGAACAGTTCAAGGTAACGGTGTGGTTCACCGCCCCCACCGCCCTCAGGATGCTCATGAAGGCCGGGGATGAGGTCATCGCCGAACATGACCTCTCTCGACTCAGGCACATCTGCTCCGCCGGGGAGCCCCTGAACCCAGAGGTCATTCGGTGGGGATTGAAGAGCCTCGATCGCCGCATTCACGACAACTGGTGGCAGACCGAGACAGGGGCGCCGTGCATATCCAACTACCGGTGCATGGAGATGCGCCCGGGATCTATGGGGAGGCCGCTGCCGGGGGTGGTAGCGGCGATTGTTGACGAGAACGGCCAAGAGGTCGCACCGGGGACCTTTGGCTTCCTCGCTCTGCGGCCGGGCTGGCCGTCGATGATGATCAGCATCTGGCGCAACACTCCGAAGTACCGGGAATACTTCGAGATACCCGGCTGGTACATCGCCGGGGACCAGGCGTACAAGGACGAGGACGGCTACTTCTGGTTCCTGGGCCGAGCTGACGACGTCATCAAGACCTCCGGCGAGCGGCTCGGACCGTTCGAGGTCGAGTCGGCGCTCATCGAGCACCCCGCCGTCGCCGAGGCCGGGGTCATCGGAAAACCGGACGAGCTGCGGGGCGAGATCGTCAAGGCCTTCATCACCCTGCGCCCGGGGCACGCTCCCTCCGACCAACTGAAGGAGGACATCACCAAGTTCGTCAAGACTCGGCTGGCATACTACGCGTACCCGAGGGAGATCGAGTTCGTCGACACGCTGCCGAAGACGCGCAGCGGCAAGATCATGCGCCGGGTGCTCAAGGCCAAGGAGCTCGGTCAGCCGCTGGGGGACCTGACGATGCTGGACGAGTGAAACGGCAGCACGTCGTCGTGTACGGTCTCGCGCCTGTCGGCGGTGCTACTATACGGATATACATTTTTATACGGATGAGGAATCTTATCCTCTGCGGGTGCGGAGATAGAGCTTGAGAATCGTCTGGGTAGTGCTGGCCTTATTAATATCAGCGGGAGGCTTCGTTGGCATCAGCAGCGGTCACGCTGCGGCCGCAGTCCTGCCCGGGCCCTGCCACGACATTGAGGTTACCGCCCTGCAGGGCAGCATAATGATCAAGGGCACCGTCCCCGACAATTATGAGTCGGCCGATGTCCGGGGCGTGCACATCTACCGGGGAACGGACCCCGATAGCCTCACGCTCCTCTACACTCTGAAGGTATATACCAACACCGCGCGTTTCTTCCTGTACCAGGACACTGGCGTCTCCAACGGCGTCACCTATTATTATTCGGTCGCCGCCTTCAACACCTTGGGCGAAGGCGATCGGTCCGAGGTCTTCAGCTCCATAAGCCTGGGGCCGCCGCCGGCCCCCCAGGGCCTCACCGCTTCGGTCACCTGCTCTTACGTCCACCTCCAATGGTCCCCCCCGATCTCGGACGGCGGACAGCCGCTGATGCACTATAGTGTGTTCCGTGGACTGAGGGGCAGCGAGCCGACCATAGTCGCCAATACCACTGGCCTCAGCTTTGACGATGTGAACGTCGCTTTCAACGACTCATACTACAACTACGAGGTGTGCGCCGTCAACGAGTACGGGGCAGGGAAGAGGTCGCTGACAGTGTTCGCCTCGTTGCCTATGCCGGTGGTCTCGGGCCAGCTGGTGTGGGCCAACGGTACGGCGGTGGCTGGGGCCACAGTGGCGGTCGATTCCAACGGGACAGTAGCGAGCACGGACCCGAACGGCTCCTTCTCGATAGCCATAACCCCCGGCGTTCATACCCTGGCAGTGTACGTTAACGGGACCCTTATGTACACACTAAACGTCACCGTTCTCGCCGGCCCGCAGGACCTGGGAGTTATCACCATCGGGGAGAACGAAGCAGCCGCGATTGGGTTGGACACCATCTTCCTGGTGGCCGTGATAGCGGTGGTGACCGCAGGCATGCTCATATGGGCTACGGGGAAGGCGAGATAGGGTAGGACGGTCAGGCTGCCGTTCGCTCGTTCTCCCTGGGAACGCCCCCTGAAGAGTAAACGATGTCGTCGGCGTTTCCGCCCCATACGTCCTCGGGTGAAGTTGTTCGAGCTTGATGCCTGCCCCGTTCGCGCCCCCATGGCATGGAACCTTCAAGGTCTTGGGCCCACGCAGGTAAAGGCTTAAACCGGTGTGACTGGAACATATCATCTATGAGCAACGAGGGAGCGGGCAAGGGCGCTCCACTGACCATCAGGCACACCTACAAAGCGGACCGTGGACGACTCTGGAAAGCCTGGACGGATCCTGAGGCGTTCAAGATCTGGTGGGGTCCCAGAAACTTCACAACCCCCGTGAGCAAGATGGACCTGAGGGTGGGGGGCAGTTTTCTATACTGCTCCCGCTCCCCCGAGGGCAGGGAGGTGTGGTCCACTGGAACCTACAAGGAGATCGCCCCTCTGTCCAAGCTCGTGTTCACTGACTCCTTCGCCGACCCCTTGGGCAAGGTCGTTCCGGCGTCCAGGTATGGCATGCCTGGTTTCTGGCCCTTGGAAATGGTGGTCACTGTCCGATTGGAGGACAGAGGCGGAACGACCGAGATGGAGGTGGTGCAATCCAGTGTTCCCATGGGCATGGCCTGGGAAATGGTCATGGCTGGATGGAAGGAATCGTTCGACAAGCTCGACGAGTATCTGGAAACTGGAAAGGTGAACGTGCCCAAGACCGTCATTATCGCCCACCCCGGGGTGCAGGAGATAGTGGTGCGGCGAACCATGAACGCCCCGAGGGAGCTGGTGTTCAGAGCGTTCACCGACCCAGATCTTATTCCGCAATGGTGGGGTCCAGCCAGGTACCGAACCAAGGTGGAAAGGCTCGATCCCCGGCCAGGAGGAAGCTGGCGCTTTATCCAGTGGGATGAGGGGGGCAATGAGCTCGCCTTCCGCGGCGTCTTCCATGATGTGAGGCCTCCCGGACTCATAGTACAGACCTTCGAATTCGAGCCCATGGGCGGCCATGTGGAGCTGCAGACCGCAGCCTTCGAAAGCCTTGGGGCCAGAACCCTCTACAATGCCAAGTCAGTATACCTCTCGGTGGAGCATCGGGATATGGAACTCAGCACCGGCATGGAGGTAGGAATGAACGAAGGTTTGGACCGCCTGGATGAACTGCTAGAGAGATTGAAAAGAGGAGGATAAAGCGTCCTTCACGCGATTGGGACCTGGACCCAATGGCGAGGACGATGCGACGTTCGAGGGCTACGGCCGATCTAATAATATACAAAAGCATAAACATATCAAATATTATTAGGCATAATGCTACTTTCCTAATGTTTTAATATCTATTTGTCTATTGCATCGCCTGAGGTGAGGCCACGAAGCTGATCAGAGCAATAATCAGACCGGACCACGAGAAGGACGTGATCGATGAGCTGGACCGGGTGGGGCTGGGGGCGATGACCAAACTGAACGTCTTCGGGCGAGGCAAGGAGAAGGGCCTCATGGAAGACCCGGTAGAGTGGGATAGTTCCCTGACCAAACATGATGAGGTGCCCAAAGTCATGCTATTGCTCGCGGTAGAGGATGATGACCTCCCAACAGTAACTGGGATCATCATGAGGAGCGCTCGGACCGGCAAGATAGGTGATGGGAAGATATTCGTCTCGGACATTGACCTCGTCCGCACCGTCAGCACCATGGCCGCTGGGATCTAGGTGGGGGCATGAAGGAAGTACTGGCGATCATCCGGAGGGACAAGTTGTCCGAGACCAAGGCCGGGCTACTGAGAATAGGGGTCCCTGGCCTCACCTATGCAAGCGCTGAAGGAAGGGGAAAAACCAAAGGCGTGGACCATTCCAAGACGAAGATAGGTGAGGTGAAGCTGGCGAGGAGCCAAGGCTTCGTCCCAAAGATCCTGGTGTCAGTGATCGTGGAGGACGGGGAAATGGAGGGGGTTGTGAACAAGATCATCGCCATCAATCATACCGGTGTGAGTGGGGACGGCAAGATATTCGTGTGCCCGCTGGAGGGCTGCACCAGGATCAGGACCGGGGAACAGGGAAGTTTGGCACTACGTTAAACCCTTTTCACTTCTCTTTTTTCAAGTATCCACTATCATCAAACGGCCCTTGGGCCGCACAATTTGCTTCAAAGCCAGGCGTCGAGACCGTCCACGAAGCAAGCCTTGAGATCTCTGCTACAGGCACTAATAGGGATTGCTTTGAGAGAGCGATGCGGGCCGATACCGAACTTTAAACATCACACGCCAAGTTAGGATCGCTCTTCGTTAATGCGGCCAATCATTTATGATTATCATTCATTCAGAGTGAACGAACCTGAACATGTCCTTCGGGACCCTCATCTCGAACCGAGCCCCCTTCCCATACTCACCATTCTCCCTAATAGTCATGCCAGTAACTGCCAGTATCTCTCTGGAAAGAAAGAGGCCAAGTCCGGTACCCTTCCCATAGCCTCGCTCGAATATTCGCTCCTTCTCCTCGCTCGGTATGCCGTTCCCGTCGTCCTCGTAGGTAATTAGAAGATCCCCATTATCGCAGTCCTGGCAGCAAAAGCTCGCGGAGATCATCTTGCCACCATGCTTGACGCTGTTCTCAAGGAGATTGTAGAACACCTTGCCGATCATCGGATCAGCTATCAGCTCCAGGTCACGGCCTCGGTCGCATACGGTCAATTGCTTGATGTCCAATATCTTCACGTAATCAGCCACCCGCTCGCATATTTTTTGCCAGCAAGGAGCACTGACGCCGAGGTCCTGATAGTCCTTGGTGAAGCTGATCTGTTTCTCAATATTATCGGCCGCTTTATCTATCTTTGCCATCCTGGATAGAACTGCTGGATCCTGGACGTTTCTCATGGCAAAATCAAGATTGCCCTTGAGGACCATTAACTGATTATTGATATCATGTCTGGTGATGTTGCTTAGAAGGTTTAATTTTTCATTCGCCTTCCTTAATTCTTCCTCGACCCTGCGGCGTTCCCCGTTCTCTCTCATCAAGTTGAGCTTGCTAAGGCCAAGTTCTGAGACCAAGGTGGTCAGATTAACGCAGAATCTTATGGATGTCTTGATGTACTCTCGGCTCCACCGAGGGACAATTTTAAGAGCGGCTAAATATTCCTCTTCCTTGAAGCCGTATTTTTGCGCTTGCTCGATGAACAGATCGGTGTCAAGGTCCTCGTCATCATAGAAGAACTGTCCCAGGAAGACATTGCCGATGTGTTTTCCTTCAATGAATATCGGTGTGACGATATGCCACATGAGGTTCTTGCATTTGTATTCGAATACTTCACCCTCCACGAGATACATGGTGGGATGCGTTTCACTCTCCACACACCTCTGCAGGGACCGAGGGTTCTGTCGATGGAACTGCGTACAGATGTCGTTCCATCCCGCCTGGACGACAACCCTGCCATCAACGCCAATGACAGAGATGGACATTTTCGTGAGCTCATAGAAATCGTCAACAACCGCTTGTAGCCTGTCCGCCCCGATGATGTCGATCAATGCGTGGCAGATGTCGGTGCTAATGTCTTTTCCGGCAATTGCGGCAGAACCCGCCGTTCCATTAAAAGGTACATTTATGCTCGTGGCCACCGACATATGTTCAGCGGACTCGGCATTTACTTATTTTAACGATGGTGTATAAAAATCACGTCTGAGACGATAGAAACATGACAGAAGGGTGCTCTGGATCGATGTCCTTGTTCGGCTAAGTCGGTTCGACGGGCCATATGTCATCTTTCAATGATCATCGAATAAATTCTGAGAACGGAAGATTTTGAAAAGTTAAGTGCTCCCGCCGGGATTCGAACCCGGGTATCGGACTCGAAAGGCCCGAATGATTGGCCGGACTACACTACGGGAGCGTTGGGATGTTCGATAAGAGAAGATATACTTAATCCTTGGCCACGAGGACGCCCTGTTGCGGATCACGGGGCTCGATGTTCATCTCCACTCTTTTTCGATAGTGCTATAGGGGGCTTTACGTCACGACCGTGGCCGTCATGGGCTCATCACAGAAGGCTGCGAGGATGCGACCAGGATCGTCTGCTCGCCGTGGAAGTTGCGATAGCCGCCTTTGGGTACCCTTATCACGAACCTAACGCCCTGACCGGCCCGCCCATCCTCGCTGATGACCATACCGCTGTGGCCCAGGATCTCCTTTGACAGGAAAAGCCCCAGACCAGTGTTGGAACCGCCCCCCTTGGAGAACAGGGTCGGCTTCATGTCTGCGCTGATGCCCGCGCCATCGTCGGTGTAGATTAGCTGAAGACATTCCCTGTCCCCCTTGGCCAGGAACGCTATGTTATGCACCTTGCCTCCGTGGACAATCGAGTTATGCATTAAGTTATAGAGAACCTTCTCTAACAGGAGATCAGCGAGTATCTCTACCCCTTTGGTGTCGATGCTGAGATGCGCCCCCTTGAGGTCCAGGCCGGTGCTCGCCTCCATGATCTTCTCCTCCACGTTCTGCCATACTGGTGTCCGCTTGGTCATCTCCTGGTAGTCGCGGGCGAACTGCATCTGCTTCTGGATGTTAAGAGCAGCCTGGTAGCTGGCATCGATATGCTTCAGAATAGCCGCGTCGGCGGTCTTCCTCTGGGCCATGATCAGGTTGCCCTCGATGATCGTCAGCTGGTTAAGGACGTCGTGGCGGGTGATGCTGTTCATGAGGTCAAGAGTATGCTTGGCCGCGTTAGCTTCGGCCTCCGCCCTTCTCTGGGCAGTGATCTCCCTCAGGGTGACCGTCTTCCCGATCAGGCGCCCTGAGTAGTCGTTTATCGGCAGGACGGTTACATCGAAGAACCGGCCGGGGACGAGCTCATGTATCTCCTCGATCGGGTTCGAGGTCTCCTTCTTACCTTCGAGGACCTCCCTGGGAAAGGCAGGCATTACATCCATCAGCTTGTCCTGGTACAGGGTGGCCTTCCTTTGGGCGAGGGACTCGGCCATCTGATTTTGGTACATGACGGTGTCCTCGTCATCCAGTATGAACACGCCTCCACGGGTCAAACCCATGACCCTTTCCAGCTCGAAGGGGACCATGGAAAAAAGCTCGAAACTGAACGCCCCGAGGAAGAGCAGCAGGTCGGCCGTCAGGCATCCCAGGACGAAAGCTATGCTGCCTGAGATTATGTTCAGAGGGGGGTAGTTGAGCACCACCGATACAATCGCGATTAAGCATGCCAGGCCAGTTATCCCCACCCTGGTACGGTGGGTGTGGGAAGCCCTGAAGTAGCTAACCACGAGGTAACTTAGGCCGGTCATTATGATGGCTACCGCGTAGGCCACATAGGCATAGAATAGGGGACCGTAGATTGCATTGAAGGATTGGAAGTAGTCGCTCGATACGGTTGTCCTCAGATAGAAGAGGTGGTGGAGCGGATTGGTCGCCACTGCCAGGACCACCAAAACAGAAGGGATTCCCAGGATTGCGATGAGGGGGCGGTTCAAGTGAAGGTTGCTGGAGTATTGGACCGCGAACAGGAAGAACGATACGATGGCGCACATATAGCCCAGGTACTCGAAGTTGTTCCAGAACAGCTTCCATTCGAGGTTCTCGGCGAACACATCGAAGGTATAGCTCCACATGATCAGCACTTGAGATGCCATCAGCAGCGCGAACGCTTTACGATAGTCCCTCCTACTCTTGTTCCAGACCATCACAGCAAGACTGCTGGCTATAGCTGTGAGGACCAGGGCCATTATTAACAGGGATGCTTCCAGCATCGCCGGGGGCTTTGATTCTTTACAATATAATATTATTTAAGTCAATATTAATTAATGAAAACAAGAATAATCGCACGAGAGAATAATTACTGGAAGTCGCATCAAGTCCGTATGTCTCTGAAAGAAACGGTGAACTTCGTCGGCAATTTGATGGAGCTTGCGGCTAGGACTGCCCCCAAGGCCGTGGGTCAGGACTTCATAGAGGCCAAGGTTTTGAGCGACGACGAGAGGGTCGCCGTTGGGAGCGACCTCATTGCCATAGCCTCGGAACGCCGCTCGCCCAACTGGGAACGCGATGGACGGAACGTTCTGGACTCATCGGCGGTGGTGCTGATCGGCCTGCTCCCGCATAAGGGGGCGGGGCTCGACTGCGGAGCATGCGGGTTCAAGTACTGCGCAGAGTTCAACCAGCGCTCCATGAACGGTGAGTTCCTGGGACCCAATTGTTCAATCCGCATGCTTGATCTGGGCATCGCCCTGGGGTCGGCGGCCAAGGTGGCCTCGGACATGAACGTGGACAACCGCATCATGTATCGCATCGGAGTATCGGCCCGCCGTCTCGGCCTGACCACATCGAACATCTGCCACGGCATCCCTCTATCCGCGACCGGAAAGAACATCTTCTTCGACCGGCAGCCTAAGAAGTAGTCTCCCGACGGAGCCAAGGTCGCGACCGTCGATCTCGTCGACAAGCCGCCTGAACATCGCAGCAAAAAAAGGCAAGCCCTTTGTAATCTCAGTGGTCAGCCTCCTCGGAGGATAAGAATGACAGCGTTCAGACCTTTTGACGAGAGGGGCACGCCATTGGAAGAGCAGTTCATGAGCTGGAAACAGCTGCTGTCCGAGCCGTACGATAAGATGGCTGCCGATCCCTACACCCGGACAAGAGTGATCCTGATGAATGGCATCGAGACCAACGCGTTCATCACCAAGCACGCCCTGGCCCGCCAGATCGCCGACGACGAGATAAAGGAGAATTTAGCCATGGTCCGCCGCTCGGAGTCGATGCAGCAGCAGGCGGTGGAATGGATGAATCCGGGGGACCAGACCATCCTGGAGACGACCATAGGGTACGAGCAGCTGGCAGTGGACCTGACCTCTGACTTGGCCATGAACGAAGATAACGATTACCAGCGCCAGGCCCTCGATTTCGCCCTGCTGGAGGACTTCGACCACCTTTACCGGTACTCGGCGCATCTCCAGCACATGGAGGGGACAGACGCGAACAAGCTGACCAAGGGGACCGTGGAGTTCAAGGAGGGGCGGCCGACCAGGGTCCACCACCGGCATCCCCACGAAGAAATGAGGAACCACTGGAACAAGGACACTGCCAGCCCGAAGACCAAGATGAACTACTTGACCATCGTATCCGCTGAGCAGCAGACCGAGACCTACTACAAAACGCACGGAAGCATGTTCCAGGACGATTTGTCCCGCGCTCTGTACACGGAGATCGCCGATGTCGAGGAGCAGCATGTCAGCCAGTACGAGGCCCTCGGTGATGCCACCATGAGCCCCTTGGAGATGAACTTCCTCATGGAGGTGAACGAGGCGTATAACTACTTCTGCTGCGCCCAGAATGAGACCGATGGGCGGATCAGGAAGGTCTGGGAGATGCTCATGCGAGATGAGATCGGACACATGCAATCGGCCATCCAGCTGCTCCAGAAATTTGAGAACAAGGACCCGGTCAAGGTACTGGGAGGGGACCGCATAGATAAGCCTATCCTCCTGAGGCCGACCAAGGAGCATGTGAACCAGGTACTGGCCGAGCAGAGGGATTTCCAACCCAACGAGCGGGAGTTCATCCCCGAATCCAAGCTGCCAAGGGGATGGGCGTCGTTCGCCTTCCGGGACAAGGTCAACGGGGACTTCATCCCCTCGGAGATAGTGGTCCAAAGGGAAGAGAAACAGAAAATGCCGATGACAACCAAGGGTCGGTAGACTTACACTCCTCATTTTGACGGTAAAACCGCAAGGGGTCTCCCCCTTGTCAATTTTCATTTGTTCGAGAATGCTTGGCGGGGTTTATTAGTCCGCCCAACATGCCGAACGTCGATGAGATTGCCCCAGTCCAGGCTTCTGAGGACGATGGTCTTCGCGTACATCCCCGTTGTGATCTCCATACTGATCATGATCGTTCTCAGAGCGGACGACCTGGCCCGAGAGAACAACGATGCGGGCCTGGGCCAAAGCTTCCTCAACCCCACTACCTCGCAGCAGGCCATCGTCGCTGGCTTCACGATCTGGATCCTGGGGGCGTTCTTCGTGGCGTTCCTTGCCGTCATGTTGTACCATGTGCTCCGCACCCGAGCAAGGTTCTCATCCTATCGGTTCATCATCCTTACCTTGGCGCTATCGAGCCTCCTGACCTTCGGCCTCTACATCACTGGCAATCCCTTTGCCCCCGAGGGCGCGTTCGAGATGTTCGCCTGCGGCATAGGGTACGGATTGCTGGTCCCCCTGTTCTACGAGCGAAAAAGTACCTCGTGATGCGGGGCCACAGGTCCTGACGGGCGCATGCCAGGCCGACCGCATCCCAATAGCAAAGCTTGATTAATAGAAGGGTTTATGTCTTCGAACATCGGCTCCGTTCAGCTGTGCTGCTGTAAGGATGCTCCGTGCAGTAGATCATTGGAGGCTTCATTTGACTCAATATGAATCTGAAGAGATGAACGAGGAAATTACCCGATGTCCGTTCCCCAACCGCAAGGAGGGGGAGATGTTCGGGGTAGCGGATCAGCTCTTGGGAGCGTCCCGCATTAAGGTAATGTGCGAGGATGGGACCTCGCGCATGGGCCGCATTCCCGGAAAGATCCGCAAGCGAATGTGGATCAGGGAGGGTGACCTTCTCATAGTCAAGCCCTGGGAGTTCCAGGCTGACAAGGCGGACATCATGTACCGCTACACCAAGACCCAGGCGAGCTACCTGCACCGCCGTAAGGCCATCCCTAAGAACCTGGACGTGTTCTGAGCAGAGGTAGGGTCATGGTCGAAAAGGACGCCTTCGAGTCCCTCGAGCACAAGATCATGGCCCTGCGGGAGAACAGCCGCACCGGGGACGAGCGCAAGACACTGGACGAGGTGTTCGACCGCGACACCATGCTTGGCATATACAAGCTGATGACCGATGGATACCTCGATACGATCCAGTATCCCATATCCACGGGCAAGGAGGGCAACGTCTTCGCCGTCGCCGACGATGATGGGAAGCTCTTCGCCCTCAAGGTCTACCGTACTTCCAACGCCACCTTCAACCGCATAGCCAGGTATATCGAGGGCGACAAACGGTTCAAAGGCATCGCCGGTTCCCGCCGCAAGGTCATTTACGCCTGGGCCAGCAAGGAGTTCCGCAACCTGCAGCGCCTGGAGGATGCTGGAGTGAAAGTGCCGTCGCCGATCCGCTATCACCGCAACATGCTGGTCATGGAGTATATCGGCACTAAAAGGGGACCGGCCCCTCTGCTGCGCAACACCGTCCTCGACGATCCCGAGAAGGTGTACGAGACCCTGCTGGAGTACATGCGTCTGGCTTACCAGGAAGCGGAGCTGGTCCATGCGGACCTCAGCGAGTACAATATCCTTTATTACCGAAAGAAGCCTGTGATAATCGATGTCGGGCAGGCAGTGCTCACCGAGCACATCAACGCCAAGGACTTCCTGCTGCGGGACATCAACAACATCAACAGGTATTTCCGAGGCCTCGAGGTCAAAGTGATCGACCGGGACGAGGTCTTCCGAAATGTAACGGGGACACCCAAATGAGGCTAGTACGCATTCCCAAGGACCGCGTCGGCGCCCTGATTGGCACTGACGGTGAAACAAAAGAGACGATAGAAAAGCGCGCCGGGGTCCGGATGCGCATCGACACCGAAGGGGAGGTGGACATCGAGGACAACCCCCAGGACCCCCTTGCCGCGCTCAAGGTGATGGACCTGGTTAAGGCCATAGGCCGAGGCTTCTCACCGCATCGGGCCATGCGCCTGCTGGACGACGACGAGTACCTCGAGGTCATCGAGCTGGGCGATTTCATAGGAAAGAAGTCGGACCAGCTGGCAAGGGTGCGCTCCCGCCTGATCGGCACCAATGGGAAGACAAGGAAGATCATCGAGGACCTTACCGGGGCGTACATGTCCATCTACGGCAGCACCGTCTCCCTTATAGGTAACTCTGTGCAACTGCCCATAGCCAAGACGGCAGTGGAGATGATCCTGAGGGGCAGCGAGCATGCTACGGTGTACCGCTACCTGGAGAGATCGAGGGCCACCCTGCGCATCGCTGAGATGGGCTTCAGCTGAGGGCAAGGGCCTTATAGCCCGGCCCCATAGGTCGTGAGGCGGGGCAGGACCAGAGACCACCCCGCCGATAGGTGTTGCCGTGAACGAAACTATTGAGCGTGCTGATCGGGCCCTCAAGGCCCACGACCTCTGCGACCATTGCCTTGGCCGCCTGTTCGCGCAGGTGGAGAGCGGGACCACCAACGCAGAACGGGGACGAAACATGAGGGTGGCGGTGACCGCCGAGCGTTCCGCCAGGAACGAGGAGATGCCGTCCCACGACCTCTGCTGGCTGTGCGAGGGGGCTTTCGACAGCGTTGAGCGGTTCGCCGAAGCCGCCATCGAGAGGCTGAGCACAATCGAGTACAATTCGTTCCTCATCGGGACGCGGGTAGACCCCCTGGTCCAGGACCGCGAGGAGCGCTTATGGGCCGAGGTCGGCGGGGATAAGGCCGAGCCCGTGAAGGCAGAGCTAAACCGCGAGATCGGGAAGATCGTCGAGGCCCGCACCGGCAAGCAGGTCGAGTTTCGCTCCCCTGACGTCGTCGCGGTCGTCGACACCCGCTTTGCTCAGGTCGACCTGGACATCGCACCGATCTTCTTCTATGGGCGCTACCGCAAGTATTCCCGGGAGATTCCCCAGACCAAGTGGCCGTGCCGAGTGTGCCAGGGAAAGGGATGCAAGCGGTGCGGCAACACCGGCAAGATGTACCAGATCAGCGTTCAAGAGGTCATCGGCGATGTCTTCCTGGAGGAGGCCGGAGGAGAGGAGCACTTCTTCCACGGCATGGGCCGGGAGGATATCGATGCCCGCATGTTGGGGACCGGCCGTCCCTTCGTGCTCGAGATCTCCAAGCCCAAGAGGAGACATCTCGACCTCGAAGCTCTTACCGCCCTGGTGAACGAGAAGGGCAAGGATCTAGCGGATTTTTCGGGCCTCCGTCCGTCGACCCGCGAAGAGGTCCGCCAGATCAAGGCGGCGACGCCAGACAAGGTGTACCTCGCAGTGGTCAGACCCCATGACAAAGTTAATAAGGGTCAAGTGGATGAGGTAACCCAATCGTTAAGTCAGGCGCGTATCACTCAGCAGACGCCAACCAGGGTCGCCCATCGTAGGGCTGATCTTGCCAGGCAACGAGCGATCCACGAGCTCCAGCTGATGGAGTTCAACGATGACCGCTTCGTCCTGCGGCTGAGGACGGAATCCGGGACGTATGTCAAGGAGTTCGTCAGCGGGGACAACGGTCGAACCGTACCCAGCTTCTCGGCGGCGTTAGGTGTGCCGTGCGAGGTCACCGCGCTCGACGTCATACAAATAATCGATAACTCCAACGAGGGATGAGAAATGGTACAGACTTCCAGAGGCCTCCGGCGCAAGACGCGCAACATACTTAGTAAGACCCCCCGCACCAGGGGTATGACCCCCATCACCCACGAGTTCCGTGAGTTCGAGGTAGGGGAGAAGGTCAGCGTGGTCATCGATCCTGCTGTCCACTATGGTATGCCGCACATGCGCTTCCAGGGCAAGACCGGGGTCGTCACCGGCAAGCAGGGTCGCGCCTTCGTGGTCGACCTCTATGTCGGGAACAAGCTGAAGACCGTGGTGGCCCGGCCAGAGCACCTGAAGAAGAGCTTCTGAGGCGATAAACATGCCCGAGGAGCGCTACGTGACCTTGTCCGAGGTCAAGCAGCTTCTGGAAGAGGCAAGCCAGACCCGGGAGCTCACTCCCGACCAGAAGCTGGCGCTGGACCATGCCCAGAAGGTTGCCGTCCTCCCTCCGGAGAAGGCGAACGAGCTGCAGGCCGAGCTGGGCAAGCTGGGCTTCGTCTCCGACGCCCTGTGCGCCAAGATCGCCGACGTCCTCCCTGTGCACAGCGACGATGTGCGTGTCCTCTTTTCCAAGGAAAGAATGGTGTTAGAGAAGAAGAATATAGAACTGATACTATCTACTGTGCAAAAATACCTTTAAAACCTATTCAGGCGGGCGGATCATATGGAGGACTACGCGCTGATATTAGATTATTTACCCCAGGGCATCCCTAATGATAAGACTTTTCGCCGGGAGCCCTCGGCATACGCCGTTGGTGAGAGCGAGTTCAAGCTTTTCGAGCTCGTTCCCAAGAACGACGCCGTCATCGTCATCGGTGATCGGGTCTATATTGGCAAGGATCCAGCCCTGAGAGACAAGATCGTCCACGTCAAGCGTCGGGTCGGTTACGAGGAGCTTACCGCCGCCGCGCAGGCCGAGCTGCCCTTCGTGCTGCAGGATATCGCTAAGCAGCAGGAGACTCGCTTCATCAAGTTCTTCAACGAGGCACAGGCCATCACCACCCGTTTCCACATGCTGGAGCTCATCCCCGGCCTGGGGAAGAAGACGATGTGGGCCATCCTGGAGGAGCGCAAGAAGGGAACGTTCACCAGCTACGACGACCTCACCAAGAGGGTCCCCGCCTTGAAGCACCCCCTGAAGCTCATCGCCAAGCGCATCGAGGATGAGCTGTCGGACCCGTCGCAGAAGTATCACATCTTTGTCTCCAGATGAACCGAGCACCACCCCGGGGACCTCCCCGGGCAGAGCCGTGGACCGGGAGGGAAAATCGATGGACCATGACGTGAGGAGCGTAACTGATCAACTGGCCCGCCTTGGGATATCGCCGTCTAAGGGTCTGGGACAGAACTTTCTCATCGATGAGCGAGTCGCCGATCGCCAGGTGGCAGCCGCGGGAATTTCCTCTGACGACACCGTCCTGGAGATCGGGCCGGGGCTCGGAGTACTCACAAAAAGGCTGGCCCAACGGGCGGGAAGGGTCATCGCCATCGAGATGGACCGCAAGCTGGCGGAGAATCTTAGGCCCACTCTACCGGATAACGTCCAACTGGTTGTGGGGGACGCCCTGGAAGTGCCCTTTCCGAGGTTCGACCGCATGGTATCGAACCTTCCCTACTCCATCTCCTCGCCGATCATCTTCAAGCTTCTTGACCACGACTTCAGGAAGGCGATGGTCATGCTGCAGAAGGAGTTCGCCGACCGCATGGTGGCCGCGCCGGACACCGACGACTACTCCCGCCTGACGGTGAACGTGTATTACCGCGCGGAGTGCCGCCTTCTCGAGAAGGTGCCCCGCTCCCGATTCTGGCCGCCTCCCAAGGTCGACTCGGCGGTCGTCGAGCTGGTCCCCCGCCCGTCCCCCTTCTCCGTAGAGGACGAGAAGCTATTCTTCCGCCTGGTGGACCTGCTGTTCCAGCAGCGCCGAAAGAAGATCGGCACGGTTCTCAAGATGAAGGGGCTGATGACCTCGGAGCAGCGATCGTCCGTGCCATACGTCGACGATCGCGTCGAGGCCCTGTCCCCTGAGCAGATCGGCGAACTCAGCGATGCTGTGGCTGACCTGAGAACAGATCGTGCGGACGATCGGTCATCGTCGTAAATGGAGAGTATGAGTATGGAAAATCATTTCTTCTAATAATCCTGGCTCCAGTCGTTCTGGTCCTTACCTTATTCTTCTCATAGGGGGTCCCTCTGTTTTGGCCTCCCCTGCGTCTAGTCAGGAGAACAGCCCCCACGATGGCGGCCGCGGCCAGTACTCAAACCATGGCCAGGCCAAGGGGGGGTAAGCCGTGAGAATGGTGGGACGGATGGTCGAACGCAACGCCTCGCCAAAGGCTGGAAAACATCACCGGAGGCCATGTTGCTCGTTTTGGCCAGAGTGCTGAGGGTAGGAGGCAGCTACGACCGAGCGCTGGTGGTCGCGGAACGTGGTCTCCGGATAAGACGTCTTTTCCCCGGTCAGAAATTGAAGGCTGAGCTCCCGATGGAGAAGTCGATGGCGCTCGAGGGTATGGAACGGCTGGAGGAAGGCTTCTCCGTCCTCGGCCAGCAATAACTGTTGTCAGGACAGCTAGCAGTAGCCTCATGGAGTGGAATGATCGAGAAGGGTAGGGATAACAGGCTGCAAGCCCAGGAATCGTACCGCCGGGCCGCATTTCAGGCAGAGAGGCTGGGCGATCTTGCCGCCATGGCCAGATCACGGAGGGCCTGGGACGGGTCCTGGGCCCTGGCTCAGAGGAGGGGATAAAGATCCTGCGGTGAGTCGTGGCCCCTTGTCCGAGGGATCTGAAGCTCTTGGTCGAAGGCAATGGGATTGCGGGACAGTAGGCGAATGAGATTCACTCTTGAAGCAACGAACACATTATCCTCCGAGGACGGCATTCTGTAATGGTGAGTGAGATTAATGGACGCGCGTACCATAGGTGAGAAGCTGACCGAGGCAGGGAGGCTGTCGGGGAGGGCAGTGTGTGTGATCGGCGGCGATGAGCCGTTCACCGGGGCTGTGCCCCTGGGCAAGATCGACCGCTGTATCGCCAGAGCGGTGTATAAGTTGGCCGTGGACAGAAGTTCAGTGCCGATGTATTACGGCGCTGAGGAGAAAAGCGGCATCTGTGGGGGAGGACAGGTTTGGTGCGGCCTTGCAAGTGGCTCCTCCAAGCTCAATTTCTTCGTGTCCACCGGCACCCCAGACTTTATGGGCGGGGAGGCCGAATACCTGAAACCCTCGCCCGAGGCGGCGGGACAGTTCATGGCGGCCCCCGGCAAGCTCACCCCGCCCGCGAGGTACATAAGCCTTGCCGGATACGACCAGATCGACGATGATACCGAGGTGCTGTCCTTCATCCTCATCGGCAAGGCGGAATCGGTGCGCAACCTGGGAGGCCTGATACATTTCGCTTCCGAAGATCTATTCACTTCGATCCTGATGCCCGGAGGGCCGTCCTGCGCATCCATGGTATCCTACGCCGCGGGGATGGCCGAGAGAGCGCCGCGGAACACCGCATTCGTCGGACCGGTCGATCCGACCGGTAATAACTGGTTTCCGCCCGACCTCCTGTCGATGGCCGTTCCGAGTTCCCTTGCTGCTACGATGGCCGAGAGCGCGGATGACTCGTTCCTGTCTAAGCGCCCCCAGGTCGCCTTCCCGGAGAGGAGGCTCGGGCTTCGCGAGGAGAGGGAGTGAGCGCTCAAACCCGCGATGTCAGCGCTGCCTCCCCTTCAGTCCTTGCCTGAGGCCCAAAGCAGCCCGGAACCGGTTGCGGTAACTGTTGCCGTACAACGCGTCCAGGAGACCCGTCCCCCCGGCCATGTTCTCCCACCGATAGGGATGCCACCAGACCTCCCTCTTGAATCGCCCGTCGTCCACGTGGATATGATGAGGTTCCATTAGCTCGGAGAAGCCCACTTCCCCGTGGGTCCTCCCGTAGCCGCTCAGGCCTTTCCCTCCCCAAGGCGTCATCGGCAGGCCGTAGGTATAGGCGACGTTGTTGACCAGGACCGTTCCCCCGCTCATCAGCTCCGCCACCCTGCGCCCCCTCTTCAGATCCCCGGTCCACACTGAGCCAGATAGAGCGTAGGGGCAGTCATTCGCCAGCCGTATCGCCTCATCGTCGGAGCTGAACGTGTTGACGGCGACCACCGGCCCGAAGATTTCCTCCTGCATCACGCGGGAAGCCTGAGGAGCGCCAACAATCACGGTCGGCTCGAAGTAGTATCCCTTCAGGCTGGCGGCGCGCCTGCCCCCGACAAGGACCTTACCTCCATCCCTCACCGCCTGCTCGACCGCTTCCTCCATTCTCTTCAGGGCCGCCTCGCTGATCAGGGGACCAACGTCCGCGTCGATGCTGTCAGTACCATACCCCAGCCGCAAGGATTCCACCTTGATCTTCAGAAGCTCGATGAACTGACCATAGATGCGTTCATGGACGTACAGCCTCTTGACGCACACGCAG
Source organism: Methanomassiliicoccus sp. (assembly GCA_033485155.1). Classification (NCBI taxonomy): domain Archaea; kingdom Methanobacteriati; phylum Thermoplasmatota; class Thermoplasmata; order Methanomassiliicoccales; family Methanomassiliicoccaceae; genus Methanomassiliicoccus; species Methanomassiliicoccus sp. Next base: position 2,009 of record JAWQJJ010000002.1, on the reverse strand, counting down.
GTCTGCCCGGCATTGACGAACGCCCCCCACGCCACCCCCTCCGCGGCCCGCTCGAGGTCGGCGTCCTCGAGAACGATGCAGGGGTCCTTCCCTCCCAGCTCTAACGTCAGCGGGGTCAGCCGCTGGGATGCGAGGGCCATGATTTTGGAGCCCACGACCGAGCTGCCGGTGAAGATGATGCGGTCCGCTCCCGAGGCCACCAGCGCCTTCCCGTGCTCATCGCCGCCCACGAAGGTCTGTACCAGGTTCTTGGGGAGAGACCCGTCGAACAATCTCTGCATCTCTAGCGCTGTGAGGGGGGTCTCCGGGGCGGGCTTGAAGACGACGGCGTTCCCTGCGGCAAGGGCCATGATCGTTTGTGAGAAGGGGATGCCCAGCGGGTAGTTCCAAGGGGCGATGATGCCGATCACCCCCAGGGGCCTGTTGCGAACATACGAGCGCCGGCCCATGTACCGCATCATGAAGTCCATGTTCTCGAAGCGGACCTTCTGAGGTTCGAAGAGCTTCCTCATCGAACGAACGGCGTAGTCAACCGCAACGAGGGCAGCCAGGATGTCGGTGTTCACCGCCTCCGCCCGAGGCTTTCCGGTCTCCCGGGAGATCACGTCAGCCGTCCGCTCCCAGTCCTGGATCAACTTCCGCTGCACTGCCAGGAGGGCGTCTCTGCGGCGTGCCAACGGCCAGGAAGCCCATCCCACCTGCGCCGTCCGGGCCTGTTGGAGCCTCGCACCTATCGAATCGATCTCCGACTCCTGAACTCTCTCGAGGGGTTCCAGGGTTGCTGGGTTTAGGTTGCTAATCATCTGTCGGCGCCTCTGTGGCCCGGGCCTCGCCGGACCGCTCCCCGATGGCCTTCGGGTTCAAAATAGGTACAGCTTGAGCTCTCCCGGACCGCAGACTGCCCATTCATAGCCTCAAGACCCAAGTCGGATGAGGGGGGTAAAACGATAGGTTCGCGAACGGCGGACCCGGAAACCCAGGTAATCAAGCTCTGAGCCTTCGCGCAAGCACTCGGGCATTGGGTCGCCGGCGAGTATATCGACCGGTTCAGGGACAAAGAGGTCGATCGGTGCTAATTACGATAATGGAAGCGGCTTTGGACATCGGAGGTCATCGCCCTTATCTTGGACCTCTACTAGTGAGGTCGGCAGACGATATTGTTACTATGGTCCGTCAGCGGAGGGGAGTGCAGCAGTCTCCGAGGCGAAAGAAGGGAGAGTCGCGGTCATCCAACTTGTGATATGCCCAAAGTAAGCGGCCAGGCCAATAAGTTGTACCCGCTCCTCGGGTCAAGAAGTCGACCTCGCCGACCTGCCCTTGAAGGGCTCTTCAGCATCGGGCAGGAGATGATGAGAAAGATGATGCAAAAGGGATTAATCAAGCGGAAGTGAACGCTTTCAACATGCATTTGAACAATTAATAAAATTGAAAAAGAGGTTTGGTAAAGGAGTTTACCCCGAAGCCTGGATGGCCTGGTAGGTCACGATGAAGTGCGCGCTCTCCAAGTACGGAGTGATCTGCATCCAGAAGTACTCCTGGGCATTGGCGTTCGAGTTGATTATGGCACTCGATGTCCAGGTATCGATGTCGACCTGGGTCCCATCCTGGATGTTCAGGTTATTGTAGGAAGCACCAGTATCAGGAGTGTAAAGGCCGGGGCCGTTGATGTTCATAAGGTATCCGATGGTGATGTCGCTTCCCACGAACGCCTTATCGCAAGTCACGGTCACCTTGATGTCATAGTTCGGATGAGATTCGCCAGTGTAGTAAGCGTAGAAGTATTCACCGTAGTGGTTGGCAGGAACGGCCGTGGTGTAAGTCCAAGCCTCCATGCCGGTGGTGCCAGAGTAAGTGGTGTGATAGTCGGCCGAGCCGAGTATGCTTATGTTGACTGGATAGGTGGTAACTTCCTGCGAGCCATTGGTCCTGGGCATCGACAGTATGAGCACGGCCGCGCTGACGAATATGGTGGCCATGCAGATACATCCGATCAACATCAGAAGGCTTGA